>NZ_JBIBVY010000005.1:243454-342428 GCF_043080665.1 Streptomyces sp. NPDC014991 | reverse complement strand
GCCATGGCGGAGCCATGGCAACCGACGACAACGCGGCGAGGCGCGGTGCCAGGGCCCGCGAGCCCGGCATGATCCGAACGAGAGGGCCTAGCCGCGTCGACCAGCGCCGCGGCGGGGGCCGCGGCGTGCTGCCGGCCGGGGGCCGGGCCGTCGCGAGCGGGCCCGCCCGGAACGGGTCCCGCCCCGTGGAGTGCGGCCCCCATCAGGCCCCCATCAGGCCCCCGTCGCCCCAGCCCGCCTTCCCGCCGGGCGACAATGGGGTCCGTGACCAGCTCCGACCCGCTCGCCCCGCGCCTCCCCTCCCCGCTGCACGGGATGGAAGACGACCGTTTCGCCCGGCGCGGGGTGCGGTTGCTGCTCAAGCGGGACGACCTCATTCACCCGGAGCTGGTGGGCAACAAGTGGCGCAAGCTGGTGCCGAACATAGCGGCGGCGCACGGCCGCCCGCTGGTCACCTTCGGCGGGGCCTACTCCAATCACCTGCGCGCCACCGCCGCGGCAGGCCGGCTGCTCGGGCTGCCGACCACCGGCGTGGTCCGCGGCCAGGAACTGGCCGGCCGCCCGCTCAACCCGTCCCTGGCCAGGTGCGTGGCCGACGGCATGCGCCTGCACTTCGTGGACAGACCGACGTACCGGCGCAAGGCCGAGCCGGACACCCTGGCCGCCATCCTGCGCGCGGCGGGCGCCGAAGGGGCGTACGTCGTTCCCGAAGGCGGCAGCAACGCCGAGGCGGTGCGCGGCTGTCGCGCCCTCGGCGAGGAACTGCGCGGCCACGCGGACGTCGTCGCGGTCGCCTGCGGCACCGGCGGCACCCTCGCCGGCCTGGCCGCCGGGCTGTCACCCGCTCAGCGCGCGCTCGGCGTACCGGTTCTCAAGGGCGGCTTCCTGGAAGCCGGCGTGCAGGCCCTCCAGGAACGTGCCTTCGGTGCCCGCAGCGGCACCTGGTCCCTGGCCGACCGCTTCCACTGCGGTGGTTACGCCCGTACGACACCGGAACTGCTGGCTTTCGCACAGGACTTCGAGCAGCGGCACGGACTGCCCGTGGAGCGTCTCTATGTCGCCAAGTTGCTGTACGGACTCCTCACCCTGACGGAGGAGGGCGCCTTCGCGCGCGGGACGACGATCGCCGCCGTGGTGACCGGGCGGCCGGATCCGGAGGGCGGGCGCTAACCGGCCTCCCGGTAGGCCGCCGCCTCCTCCAGGTCCAGGCGTCTGAGCAGGGCGCGCAGCATCTCGTCGTCGATGTAGCGGTGGTCACGGAGCTTGACGAAGACCTCGCGTTCGGCACTGATCATCTCGCGGGACAGCCGGCGGTAGGTGTCGTCCACGGACTCGCCGGTGACCGGATTGACCTGGCCGAGCCGCTCCCAGACGGCGTTGCGGCGGCGCTCCAGCACCGTGCGCAGCCGGTCGGCGAGCGGCGGCGGCAGGGCATTGCGCTCGTCGGCGAGGAGTTCGTCCAGGCGGCTGTCGGCGGCCCGGGAGGCCTGGGCCTGGGCGTTGGCCTCGGCGAGCGTCTCGGCCTGCCGGTCGCGGGCGGGGAATCTCAGCAGCCGGATCAGCGGGGGCAGGGTCACGCCCTGGACGACCAGGGTGCCGATGACGGTGGTGAAGGTCAGGAAGAGGACCATGTTGCGGGGGCCGTCGGCCATGGTCGGCGGGATGGCGAAGGCGATCGCCAGGGAGACGACACCGCGCATGCCGGCCCACGAGGTGACCATGGCGCCCCGCCAGGTGGGGTTCTCCTCACGTTCCCTGATGCGCGCCGACAGCATCCGGGGTACGAAGGCGGCCGGATAGACCCAGACGAACCGGGTTGCGACGACGACCAGGAAGACGGCGACCGCGTACCCCACGGCGGAGGCGCCCTCGTACTTCCCGAGCCGTTCGAGGACGATCGGCAGCTGCAGGCCGATCAGGGCGAAGACCGCGGACTCCAGCACGAAGGCGACCATCCTCCACACCGCCTCCTCCTGGAGCCGGGTGGCGAAGTCGACCTCCCACGCGCGGTGGCCGAGGTACAGGGCGACGACCACGACCGCGAGCACCCCGGAGGCGTGGGCCTGCTCGGCGACTCCGTAGGCGACGAACGGGATCAACAGGGAGAGCGTGTTCTGGAGGAGGGGTTCGGTCAGGTGCGTGCGCAGCCAGTGCAGGGGCGCCATGAGGACCAGGCCGATCCCCACCCCGCCGACCGAGGCGAGCAGGAAGTCGCGGATCCCGCCCGCCCAGGTGGCCCCCGCGCCGACCGCCGCGCCGAGCGCCACCTTGTAGGCGGTGATCGCGGTGGCGTCGTTCAGCAGGGACTCGCCCTGGAGGATGGTGGTGATCCGGGAGGGCAGCCCGGCCCGGCGCGCGACCGCCGTGGCGGCCACGGCGTCCGGCGGTGCCACGACCGCGCCGAGCACCAGGGCGGCGGGCAGCGGCAGCCCGGGCACGATCAGGTAGGCGGCCCAGCCGACGACCAGGGTCGCGAAGAGCACGTAACCGACCGACAGCAGCGCCACGGGCCGCAGCTGGGCCCGCAGGTCGAGGTAGGAACTGTCGCTGGCGGAGGTGTACAGCAGTGGGGGCAGCAGCAGCGGCAGGACGACGTGCGGATCGAGGGTGTAGGACGGCACCCCGGGGATGCCCGAGACCACCAGCCCCACCGCGACCAGCAGCAGGGGCGCCGGCACGGGGGTGCGCCGGGCCGCCGCGGCCACCGCGGCACTGCCCGCCACCAGCAACAGCAGGGGCATCACGTCCATGGTCCTCGCCCACCCTCGTATTCCGCGCGGTCACCCGCACGCCCGTCGTAATCTGGCAATCATGAAACAGTGCACGCACGCCGACGCGCTGCCGCGTCCGGAACCGGAACCGCTCGGCGAGACCTGCCCGGAGTGCCTGCGCGACGGCACCCACCCAGTACAGCTGAGGCTGTGCCTCACCTGCGGTCACGTCGGTTGCTGCGACTCCTCGCCCGGACGTCACGCGACGGAGCACCACGAGCGGACCGGTCATCCGGTGATGCGGACGTTCGAGCCCGGCGAGGACTGGCAGTGGTGCTTCGTGGACCACGTCCTCGTGTGAGCGTTTTCCCGTCCGGGGGTGTTCTCGTGTGACACTGCATGCGGCGGTCGCCGCACGACGGTTCGAGCACGTGACGCCTGGGTACGTCAACCCGGCGCGCGCTCTTTCCATTTGGGCCCGCAGACCCTCTAGACACGGAGCGTATTCACAGCTTTACTGTGAGTGACGCCAGGGGGTTGGGGTCCCGGGACAGGAATGTTCGGAGCGCGATAGCGTCACCGTTTGAATCCGTACGCGTTACCCCGGGGGGCGACCCTCGGCCCCGTAAAGCTTGTACCACCATGGAGGTGAGGGTGTCCCAGATCGCAGGCGAGCCCGCGGCGAACCAGGACTTCGTGGAAGTCCGGCTGCCGGCGGCGGGTGCCTACCTGTCGGTGCTGCGGACGGCCACGGCCGGTCTGGCGGCCCGCTTGGACTTCACCCTGGACGAGATCGAGGACCTGCGCATCGCCGTGGACGAGGCCTGCGCGATCCTGCTCCAGCAAGCCGTGCCGGGCTCGGTGCTCAGCTGTGTCTTCCGGCTCGTCGACGACTCGCTGGAGGTCACGGTGTCGGCGCCGACCACCGACGGCCACGCTCCCTCGCGGGACACCTTCGCCTGGACCGTGCTGTCGGCCCTCGCGGGGAAGGTCTCGTCCGCCGTCGACGAGGACAAGACGGTGTCGATCAGCCTCTACAAACAGCGCGGCGCGGGTCCCGGGCCGGCGTGAGGAACGGGGACGGGCCGGTGCGGGACGAAGAGCGCGGCACGCGGGAGCGGCCGACCGGGGACGAGGGTGCCCCCTGGTCATGGGAGTCCCCCCGCTCGGGCGCAGTCGAGAGTGGCACCGGAGCCGACACCTCGGGGCAGGGCCCCCGGGACGGCTCCCGGCGCATGACGGACGGCATCGACGGCATCCCCGAACAGGCCAGACCGCACCCGGAGGACGGCTCCGCGCCGGCCGTCGACGAGGGTGCCGTACCGGCCGCGCCGCCGGAGGCACGCGCTGACGCCGGCGCCGCGGGCCGCGCGGGGGCGGGGGCTCGGGGAAGGGCTACGGGCGGGACGATGAGCGAGCACGGGCGACACGCCGATGACGACGCGCCGGCCGCGGAGGCCGTGCCTGCCGCGCCGCACATCGCGCGGCACACCCCGCACGACCGCAGCGGGGCACGGGCCATGTTCGTGGAGCTGCGCAAGCTGAACGCGGGCAGCGCGGAGTACGCGGAGCTGCGCAACAAGCTGGTCCGTATGCATCTGCCGCTCGTGGAGCACCTGGCGCGCCGGTTCCGCAACCGCGGCGAGCCGCTGGACGATCTCACGCAGGTCGCCACGATCGGTCTGATCAAGTCCGTGGACCGGTTCGACCCGGAGCGGGGCGTGGAGTTCTCCACGTACGCCACCCCTACCGTGGTCGGCGAGATCAAGCGGCACTTCCGCGACAAGGGCTGGGCGGTGCGGGTGCCGCGCCGGCTGCAGGAGCTGCGGCTGGCGCTGACGACCGCGACGGCCGAGCTGTCCCAGCTGCACGGCCGCTCCCCCACGGTGCACGAGCTGGCCGAGAAGCTCGCCATCTCCGAGGAGGAGGTGCTGGAGGGCCTGGAGTCGGCGAACGCCTACTCCACGCTCTCCCTGGACGTCCCCGACACCGACGACGAGTCCCCGGCGGTCGCCGACACCCTGGGCGCGGAGGACGAGGCGCTGGAGGGCGTGGAGTACCGCGAGTCCCTCAAGCCGCTGCTGGAGGACCTGCCGCCGCGCGAGAAGCGGATCCTGCTGCTGCGCTTCTTCGGGAACATGACCCAGTCGCAGATCGCCCAGGAGGTCGGCATCTCCCAGATGCACGTCTCCCGGCTGCTGGCGCGCACCCTGGCCCAGCTGCGGGAGAAGCTCCTCGTCGAGGAGTGAGCCCCACGGAGTGAGCCCTACTCGGTCCGGCCCGGTCCCTTGATCCCGAGGGCCCGGGTCGTCTCGCTGTTGACCAGGAGCACCAGCGCAGCCACGGCGACCACCGCCAGGGCGATGCCGACCGGGATGGCCATGCTCTCGGCCTGGAGCAGGTTGTAGGCCACCGGGAGCGCCATCAGCTGCGTGATCACGGCGGGTCCCCGGCTCCAGCTGCGCCGCAGCAGCAGACCGCGCGCGGCGAGCAGCGGCAGCAGCGCGAGGACGACCAGGGTGATGCCGAGGGTCACGGCCTGCTGCCTGCCGTCCGGATCACCGGTGAGCGCCAGGACGAGCACCCACAGACCGCCGCCCACCAGGGCGGCTCCCTCCAGCGCGGCCAGTGCCGCCGCGTACGTCAGCCGGCGCGGGCGCGGCTCGGCGGCTGCGGCTTCGGCGGTGTCCGGGGCGGGGTTCTGCTGACTGCTCACCCCAGCAGGGTAGCCCGCCCGCTTCCGCGCCCGGTGGTGCCCGGCGCCCCCGAGTGTCCAGCCTCACCCCCCGGCTTCTTACCGGTTCCCTACCTCGGTCTGGGAGGAATACCCCCCAGTAGGTACGCTGCCATGCATGCGTGCACTTCTCGTGGTCAATCCGGCGGCAACCACCACAAGCGCACGCAGGCGTGACGTCCTGATCCACGCGCTGGCGAGCGAGATGAAGCTGGAGGCGGTCACCACCGAGTACCGCGGCCATGCGCGCGACCTCGGCCGGCAGGCGGCGGAGAGCGACGACATCGACCTGGTGGTGGCGCTCGGCGGCGACGGCACGGTGAACGAGGTCGTCAACGGTCTGCTGCACGCCGGCCCCGACCCCGAACGGCTGCCCGGTCTGGCGGTCGTCCCCGGGGGCTCCACGAACGTCTTCGCCCGTGCCCTGGGTCTGCCCAACGACCCGGTCGAGGCCACCGGTGCGCTCCTGGACGCGCTGCGCGAGGGCAGCGAGCGGATCGTCGGCCTCGGTCTGACCTCGGGTCCGCGGGGCACCGAGGACGAGGCGGTGCCGGCCCGCTGGTTCACCTTCAACGCCGGGCTGGGGTTCGACGCGGGCGTGGTGGGGCGGGTCGAGCAGCAGCGCGAGCGCGGGAAGAAGTCGACGCACGCGCTCTACGTCCGCCAGGTGGTCCGGCAGTTCCTCGGCGAGTCGAACCGCCGGCACGGCACGATCACGCTCGAACGGCCCGGTGCGGATCCGGTGGAAGATCTCGTGGTCGCCATAGTCTCGAACACTTCCCCGTGGACGTATCTCGGCAATCGCCCGATGTACACGTCGCCCAGGGCGTCGTTCGACGCCGGCATCGATGTGCTCGGTCTCAGCCGCCTGTCGACGGCCGCGGTTGCCCGGTATGGCACCCAGTTGCTCACTTCGTCCCCCGAGCGCGGGCCCCATGGCAAGCACGCCCTCGCATTGCACGATCTGGACCAGTTCACCTTGCATTCGAAGGCGCCTCTGCCCCTCCAGATGGACGGTGACCACCTCGGGCTGCGTACGAGCGTGACGTTCACAGGCGTACGCCGTGCACTGCGTGTGATTGTGTGAGCGGAACGGGCGAAAGTCCTTTCACTCGAACGTTTAGGCCAGGATCCACCCCATAGAAGTACGGCTGTGACCTAGTCGACACCGAGGAATCAAAAAAAATCTTCGGGAAGGGGTTGTATCCGCCGCTGAGGTTTGCGAGTCTCTACGTGGCGATCGGGGACGGCCCGCAACACCGGCCTCCACTGATCACCGGAACCCCTCTTCAATCCACAGGACCACGCCGGGGAGACTCGGCGATCGGCCCTTCACTTGTTGAGGGATTCGTGAAAGCGTTCACATTCACAAGCAATCCCCACGTAATACCAAGGAGAGGTAGCAGCCATGGACTGGCGTCACAACGCCGTTTGCCGCGAGGAAGACCCCGAGCTGTTCTTCCCCATCGGCAACACCGGTCCTGCGCTGCTGCAGATCGAGGAAGCCAAGGCCGTCTGCCGCCGCTGCCCGGTGATCGAGCAGTGTCTGCAGTGGGCGCTCGAGTCCGGTCAGGACTCCGGCGTCTGGGGTGGTCTCAGCGAGGACGAGCGCCGTGCCATGAAGCGCCGCGCCGCCCGCAACCGGGCCCGTCAGGCCTCCGCCTGACACTCCCCACCCCTTGACAGCCTGAGCTTGGCGGCGCGTGCAGCACGCACGCATCTCCCGCCCCCGAGCCGCAGCGCGCAGTATCCCCCGATGCGCTTGGCGACACAGCGGAGCAGCAACGAGCATCAGCCTCGGACCAATGGCGGTCCGGGGCTTTTTGCTGTGTCGGGTCCCGGGCGCGGCCGGTACGCCGGCCGGTGAGACGGCCGGGCTCACTTGTCCGCGCGCACCGGGACGTCCAGGATCACCCGCGTCCCCCGCTCCGGCGCCGGCACCATGTCGAAGGTGCCGCCCAACTCACCCTCGACGAGCGTCCGTACGATCTGGAGCCCGAGGTTGCCCGAGCTGTGCGGGTCGAAGCCCGCGGGCAGACCGACACCGTCGTCCTGGACCGTGACCAGGAGACGGCCCTCCTTGGTGGTACCGCCGCGCACCGCGGAGACCTCGACCGTGCCGGTGTCCCCCTCGCGGAATCCGTGCTCCAGTGCGTTCTGGAGCACTTCGGTGAGCACCATCGACAGCGGGGTGGCGACCTCGGCGTCGAGTATGCCGAACCGTCCCGTGCGCCGGCCGGTCACCTTGCCCGGGGAGATTTCGGCGACCATCGCGAGCACCCGGTCGGCGATGTCGTCGAACTCCACTCGCTCGTCCAGGTTCTGAGACAACGTCTCGTGGACGATGGCGATGGAGCCGACCCGGCGGACCGCCTCCTCCAGCGCCTCCCGGCCGCTCTCGGAGTCGATGCGCCGGGCCTGGAGCCGGAGCAGGGCGGCGACCGTCTGGAGGTTGTTCTTCACCCGGTGGTGGATCTCCCGGATGGTCGCGTCCTTGGTGATCAGCTCACGTTCGCGGCGGCGGAGTTCGGTGACGTCCCGGCACAGCACCAGTGAACCGATGCGGGTTCCCTTGGGCTTGAGCGGGATGGCCCGGAACTGGATGACTCCGTCATGGGCCTCGATCTCGAACTCGCGCGGCGCCCAGCCGCTGGCCGCCTTCGCGAGCGCCTCGTCCACCGGGCCGCGGGTGGGGGCGAGCTCCGCGGTGGTCCGGCCCAGGTGGTGACCGACCAGGTCGGCGGCGAGGCCGAGGCGGTGGTAGGCGGACAGGGCGTTCGGGGAGGCGTACTGGACGATGCCTTCCGCGTCCAGCCGGATCAGACCGTCGCCGACGCGCGGGGAGGCGTCCATGTCGACCTGCTGGTCGGGGAACGGGAAGGAGCCGGCGGCGATCATCTGCGCGAGGTCGGAGGCGCTCTGGAGGTAGGTCAGCTCCAGCCGGCTCGGGGTGCGGACGGTGAGCAGGTTGGTGTTGCGGGCGATCACGCCGAGGACGCGGCCCTCCCGGCGTACCGGGATGGACTCGACCCGTACGGGGACCTCTTCGCGCCACTCCGGGTCGCCCTCGCGCACGATGCGGCCCTCGTCGAGCGCCGCGTCCAGCATGGGCCGCCGGCCGCGCGGGACCAGGTGGCCGACCATGTCGTCCTGGTAGGAGGTGGGGCCGGTGTTGGGGCGCATCTGGGCGACCGACACGTACCGGGTGCCGTCACTGGTGGGGACCCACAGGACGAGGTCGGCGAAGGAGAGGTCGGAGAGCAGCTGCCACTCCGAGACCAGCAGGTGGAGCCACTCGAGATCGGAGTCGTCGAGGGCGGTGTGCTGGCGTACGAGTTCGTTCATGGAGGGCACGTGTGCGAGCGTACCCGGGGCCTCACGGTGGCCGAAAAAACACCCGCGGGCCGCGGCGCCTGGAAGGGACCCTCAACCCTCCCGGCACCGCAGCCCGGAGCATCATCGGCCGTGGGGTGTGCGGTCCCGGTCGGCCGAAGGTCGAGGAGCCGGGGCAGTCAGGGCAGAGAGCCCGGTTCCTCGGTCCGCCTTCCTGTGCGGGGAAGACGGAGACCTGTTCTCTTGGATTGTGGACTAGACCATGAGGGCGTGTCCATGGTGGGGGCGAACGCCGCGGACCACTGGCACGCGATGCCAGAGAGCCTAGCCCGCCCGGGTCATTAGTGGGGCCAGATGGCCATGGCAATTTCCGCGAGGGCCTCCAGCTCCGCACGGCTCGCGCCGTCACGGGCCTGCTGGGACATGCCCTGGATCATCGCTCCGGTGTGCCGGGCGAGGGCGGCGGCGTCGGTGCCGGCCGGCAGCAGACCCGCCGCGAGGTCCGCGCGGATCCGGGATTCGAGGGCGGCGATATTGGCGTTGCGCCGCTCGCGCAGCAGCGCCTCCACCTCCGGGCTGGTGCAGTTGGTCGCGGCGTGCACGACCAGGCAGCCGTAGGGATGGGCCGGGTCGGTGTACTCGGCGGCGGCCTCGCGGAGCATGCGCGCGACGCCCGCCCGGGCCGTCGGCTCCTCGGCGAGGGCGTGGTCGCCGAAGGCGCCGTGCGTACCGGCGTAGACCCGGACGACCTCGTCGAACAGGGTCCGCTTGTCGCCGAAGGCCGCGTACAGACTGGGGGCGCCGATACCCATGGCCCGGGTGAGGTCGGAGACCGAGGTGGCCTCGTACCCGTGCTCCCAGAAGGCCATCAGGGCCTTCTCCAGGGCGGTGGCCCGGTCGAAGGAGCGCGGCCGGCCCCGCGTCCTGCCCGTGCCGCTCCTGCTCTGCGCCTGCGTGTCCTGACCCGTCGCCATGGGGGCATTTTATAACGCCCCCTAGAAAATTGTCGGCGTCCCGGTGTACGGTCTTTCTGTAACGACTGCTAGACAATTCTGGAGAGGCAGGGATGGGCGTGCTCACGGGGAAGACGGCGCTGGTCACGGGGGCGAGCCGGGGCATCGGGCGGGCGATCGCCGAACGGCTCGGGCGGGACGGGGCACGGGTCGCGGTGCACTACGGCAGCAACGAGGCGGCCGCGAAGGAGACGGTGGCGGCGATCGAGGCGGCCGGCGGCTCGGCGTTCCCGATCGGGGTGGAGCTGGGGTCACCGGGGGACGCCGGGCGCCTGTGGGAGGAGTTCGACCGGCACGCGGACGGCCTCGACATCCTCGTGCACAACGCGGGCATCGGCGCCGCGCACCCGTTCCCCGAGATCGAGGAGGACGAGTACGACCGGCTCTTCGCGGTGAACGTTAAGGCGCCGTTCTTCCTCACCCGGCTCGGGGCGGAGCGGCTGCGGGACGGCGGGCGGGTGGTGAACATATCCTCCGGGCTGGCGCGGACCGCCGTGATGCCCCAGGCCATCGCCTATGCCATGACGAAGGCCGCGCTGGACGTCTTCACCCGGGACCTGTCCAAGCTGCTCGGCCCTCGCGGGATCACGGTGAACTCCGTGGCGCCCGGCATCGTGGACACCGACGTCAACGCGGCGTGGCTGCGGGCGAGCGACGAGGCATGGCAGGGCGCCGCCGCGTACTCGGCGCTGGGCCGGGTGGGCACGCCGGCGGACATCGCCGACGTGGTGGCGTTCCTGGTCTCCGCCGACGGCCGCTGGGTGACCGGTCACTGGCTGGACGCGACGGGGGGCTCGCTCAGTTAGCAGCCGGAGCGGCCTGGGCGGCAGGGGGCCGGGACGGCACACCCCGCCCCCCGTCCCGGCCCCCTGCCACCACCTTTTCTCCCCACGCCGCCCGCCCTCCACGACCCTGTCCCCCACCCCTTTTCCCCGCGCCCGGGAACACCGGTTCTGCTAGATTGGTCTAAACCACATGGAGACGCATACAGCCCCCTTCAGAACGGCAGGCACAGCGTGGAAGTTGTCATCGTTCCGGACGCCGCGGCGGGCGGCGAGCTGATCGCCGAGGCCATGGCGCAGCTGCTGCGACGCAAGCCCGACGCTCTGCTCGGTGTGGCCACCGGCTCGACCCCGCTGCCCATCTACCAGGCGCTGACCGCCAAGGTCCGCTCCGGTGCCGTGGACGCCTCCCACGCGCGA
The DNA here is from genome assembly GCF_043080665.1 of Streptomyces sp. NPDC014991. Lineage (NCBI taxonomy): Bacteria > Bacillati > Actinomycetota > Actinomycetes > Kitasatosporales > Streptomycetaceae > Streptomyces > Streptomyces sp. NPDC014991. Next base: position 331,435 of record NZ_JBIBVY010000005.1, on the reverse strand, counting down.
ATAGCGCAGCTCGACGAGTACGTGGGCCTGCCCGCCGACCACCCCGAGTCCTACCGCTCGGTGCTGCGCCGCGAAGTGCTCGAGCCGCTCGGCGTGGACATGGACGCGTTCGTGGGGCCGGACGGCACGGCCGAGGACGTCCAGGCGGCGTGCGAGGCGTACGACCGTGCGCTCGTCGAGGCCGGCGGGGTGGACCTGCAACTGCTCGGCATCGGCACCGACGGGCACATCGGGTTCAACGAACCCTGCTCCTCGCTCGCCTCGCGCACCCGGATCAAGACCCTGACCGAGCAGACCCGGATCGACAACGCCCGCTTCTTCGACGGCGACATCGAACAGGTTCCGCACCACGTCATCACGCAGGGCATCGGGACCATCCTGGAGGCCCGGCACCTGGTGCTGCTGGCCACCGGCGAGGGCAAGGCGGACGCGGTCGCCGCGACCGTCGAGGGCCCGGTCGCGGCGGTCTGCCCGGCCTCCGCGCTCCAGCTCCACCCGCATGCCACGGTGGTCGTCGACGAGGCCGCCGCGTCCAAGCTGAAGCTGGCCGGCTACTTCCGGCACACGTACGCCAACAAGCCGGCGTGGCAGGGGATCTAGCCGGGGAACAGGGGTACGGGGGGCGGGGAGGCGTGCGACGCGGGGCGGGCGCGTCCTCACCCCCGTGACCTCCGGCGCCCTCGATGGACTAGACCAACGGGGGGCGCGACGGTATACAGAGGGGATCACGGAGCGTGCGGGGGGAGTCCCGACACGGCAACCCGTGCCACGATGTGTGCCGTGGCCGATGGGATGTCGGTCGCTTTCGGCACTCGGAGCCGGGAAGGCAGAGCATGAGCACCGACGTCAGCAGTGCGGAGAACGAAACCGGCACGACCGTCCGTACCGCGCGCGTGCCCAAGTACTACCGCTTGAAGAAGCACCTGCTCGACATGACGGAGACACAGGCGCCGGGCACGCCGGTCCCGCCCGAGCGCACCCTGGCCGCCGAGTTCGACACCTCCCGCACCACGGTCCGCCAGGCACTCCAGGAACTGGTCGTGGAGGGCCGGCTCGAACGCATCCAGGGCAAGGGCACCTTCGTGGCCAAGCCCAAGGTGTCCCAGGCGCTCCAGCTCACCTCCTACACCGAGGACATGCGGGCCCAGGGCCTGGAGCCGACCTCGCAGCTGCTGGACATCGGGTACGTCACGGCCGACGACCGGCTCGCCGGGCTGCTCGACATCACCGCCGGGGGACGTGTGCTGCGCATCGAGCGGCTGCGCATGGCCAACGCCGAGCCGATGGCGATCGAGACCACCCATCTGTCGGCCAAGCGCTTCCCGGCCCTGCGGCGGTCGCTGGCGAAGTACACCTCGCTGTACACCGCGCTCGCGGAGGTCTACGACGTCCACCTCGCCGAGGCCGAGGAGACCATCGAGACCTCCCTGGCCACCCCGCGCGAGGCCGGACTGCTCGGCACCGACGTGGGCCTGCCGATGCTGATGCTCTCCCGGCACTCCCTGGACCGCGGGGGCGATCCGGTGGAGTGGGTGCGCTCGGTGTACCGCGGGGACCGGTACAAGTTCGTGGCGCGGCTGAAGCGGCCCGCGGAGTAGGAGTGGGGCACGTTCGCTGAATCGATATACCGATATGCGGACGAGGGCTTCCACTGGCACGACGCCGTCACCTAGATTGCCTGCGCATTACACAGGTGATCAGCGAGGGGACGGAGCCGTGGCATGTCCGAAACGCCTGAAGTGAGGCCACCGGTGGTGACACCGGTCAGGGTGGTCATCGCCCTGTGTCTCGTCGCGCCCTTCGTGGCGATGCTGTGGGTCGGCTCGTACGCCGAGACGGATCCCACGTTCGTCGGGATCCCGTTCTTCTACTGGTACCAGATGCTCTGGGTGCTGATCTCCACGGCGCTCACGGTGCTCGCGTACCAGCTGTGGCAGCGTGACCAGCGTGCCCGCGGCAGGTCCGCCGGCCGGGACGAGGAGGCGGCGAAGTGAAGGACGGTGTGAACGGCGTCGCGCTCGGCGTCTTCATCTTCTTCTTCCTGGCCGTCACGGTCATGGGCTTCCTGGCCGCGCGCTGGCGCAGGTCCGACAACGAGCAGTCCCTGGACGAGTGGGGCCTGGGCGGCCGGTCCTTCGGCACCTGGGTCACCTGGTTCCTGCTCGGCGGCGACCTGTACACGGCGTACACCTTCGTCGCCGTACCGGCGGCGATCTACGCGGCGGGCGCGTCCGGCTTCTTCGCGGTGCCGTACACGATCCTGGTGTACCCGCTGATCTTCACCTTCCTGCCCCGCCTGTGGTCGGTCTCGCACCGCCACGGGTACGTCACCACCTCCGACTTCGTGCGCGGCCGGTTCGGATCGAAGGGCCTGTCCCTGGCGGTGGCCGTGACCGGCATCCTGGCGACGATGCCGTACATCGCGCTCCAGCTCGTCGGCATCCAGGCGGTGCTGGACGTGATGGGCATCGGCGGTGGCGAGAACACCAACTGGTTCGTCAAGGACCTGCCGCTGCTGATCGCTTTCGGTGTGCTGGCGGCGTACACGTACTCCTCGGGCCTGCGCGCCCCGGCCCTGATCGCGTTCGTGAAGGACACGTTGATCTACATCGTCATCGCGGTGGCGATCATCTACATCCCCGTCAAGCTGGGCGGGTTCGACGACATCTTCGCCAAGGCGGGCGAGAAGTTCTCGGCCACGGGCGTGGGCGGTGTCGTGCCGGCCCCCGCGGGCCAGTGGACGTACGCCACGCTGGCCCTCGGCTCCGCGCTGGCCCTGTTCATGTACCCGCACTCGATCACCGCGACCCTGTCGTCCAGGAGCCGTGAGGTGATCCGCCGCAACACCACGATCCTGCCGCTGTACTCCCTCATGCTGGGCCTGCTGGCGCTGCTGGGCTTCATGGCGATCGCCGCCGGGGTCAAGGTCACCAACGGGCAGCTGGCGATCCCGCAGCTGTTCGAGGACATGTTCCCGGACTGGTTCGCGGGCGTGGCCTTCGCGGCGATCGGGATCGGGGCGCTGGTCCCGGCGGCGATCATGTCCATCGCGGCGGCGAACCTGTTCACCCGCAACATCTACAAGGATTTCATCAAGCCGGACGCCACGCCGGAGCAGGAGACCCGGGTCTCCAAGATCGTGTCGTTGCTGGTGAAGGTGGGCGCCCTGCTCTTCGTCCTCACCATGGACAAGACGGTGGCCATCAACTTCCAGCTCCTGGGCGGCATCTGGATCCTCCAGACGTTCCCGGCCCTGGTCGGCGGCCTGTTCACGCGCTGGTTCCACCGCTGGGCCCTGCTCGCCGGCTGGGCGGTCGGCATGGTCTACGGCACGGTGGCCGCGTACGGGATCGCCTCGCCGACGCAGAAGCACTTCGGCGGCAGCGCCAAGGAGATCCCCGGCATCGGTGAGATCGGCTACATCGGCCTCACGGCGTTCGTCCTCAACGTCCTGGTGACCGTGGTCCTGACCTTCGTCCTGAAGGCCGTCAAGGCCCCCGAGGGCGTCGACGAGACCAGGCCGGAGGACTACACGGCCGACGCGGGCGACCCGGGCGTACAGGTGGAGCTGCCGCCGGCCACCGCGGGCGCCAGTCACTGAGGCTCCCGCGGGGAGCACCGCACACCCCAGCGGGCCGCCGGAGGTCACACTCCGGCGGCCCGCTGCCGTACCCGCACCCTCGCGGACGGCCGCCGCGCGCCCTGCCCCCGCGACCGCCGCGGTGCGCGGCCGCCCCCGCCGACCGGTCCCGGCGGCCCTCCCCTCATCGGCGTGAGTCGACCCTCCGGCACCGGGCCGACACAACATCTGGGGGTGACACGGCAGCCCGGCACCAGATGTATGCTCATGCTCGCTGTCGCCGCAGGGGAATCCGGTGTGAGTCCGGAACTGTCCCGCAACGGTGTACTCGCGTGTTTCCGCACGCCTGTTCCAGTCCGAGGTCCTGCCGACAGCGCGCCCGGCCGTCCGGTCCGGGTGCCTGTGACGTCCGGGCCTCGTGGAGTGGGCCGGTGGACGCGACGCCGTGCGCGCTCGTGGCTGCCCCTGCCCTCCGCCAGGCCCCCGTGTCGAGCGAGGGAGAGCCCCACGTGACCATCGCGCCAGCCGACCCGGCTTCAGTCACCGAGCTGAAGACCGACGGCCCCGGGACCGCGCTGCTGCGGACCCTGACCGAGCTGACCGCCGACCTGCCCGACGCCGACCCCGGGCGGGTCGCCGCCGCCGCGCTGCGCGGCCGCTCGGCGCGGGCCGACGAGGCGGAGCTGCGGGAGCTGGCCACGGAAGCCGCCGCCGGCCTGATCTCCGAGGACCCCGCGTACTCGAAGCTGGCCGCCCGGCTGCTGACCCTCGCGATCCGGGACGAGGCCGCCTCGCAGGGCGTGACGTCCTTCACCGGGTCCGTCGCGGTCGGGCACCGCGAGGGCCTCGTCGCCGACCGCACCGCCGCGTTCGTCCGGCTCCACGCCGAGCGGCTCGACGCGCTGGTCGACGGCGCGGCCGACGACCGGTTCGGCTACTTCGGCCTGCGCACCCTGCACAGCCGCTACCTGCTGCGGCACCCCATCACCCGCAAGGTCGTCGAGACGCCCCAGCACTTCATGCTGCGCGTGGCGAGCGGCCTGGCCGAGGACGACACGAGCCGGGCCGTGGACGAGGTCGCGGCGCTGTACCGGCTGATGAGCCACCTGGAGTACCTGCCCTCCTCCCCCACCCTGTTCAACTCCGGCACCCGGCACCCGCAGATGTCGTCCTGCTATCTGCTCGACTCCCCGCTGGACGAGCTGGACTCCATCTACGACCGCTACCACCAGGTCGCCCGCCTTTCCAAGCACGCCGGCGGCATCGGTCTGTCGTACTCCCGCATCCGTTCGCGCGGTTCGCTGATCCGGGGGACGAACGGACACTCCAACGGCATCGTGCCGTTTTTGAAGACCCTGGACGCCTCGGTGGCCGCGGTGAACCAGGGCGGCCGGCGCAAGGGCGCGGCGGCGGTCTATCTGGAGACCTGGCACTCCGACATCGAGGAGTTCCTGGAGCTGCGCGACAACACCGGGGAGGACGCCCGGCGTACCCACAACCTCAACCTCGCGCACTGGGTGCCGGACGAGTTCATGCGCCGGGTCAGCGCCGACGAGCAGTGGTCGCTGTTCTCCCCCGCCGACGTGCCCGAGCTGGTCGACCTGTGGGGCGAGGAGTTCGACGCCGCCTACCGCCGGGCCGAAGCGGCGGGGCTGGCCAGGAAGACGATCCCGGCGCGTGACCTGTACGGCCGGATGATGCGCACCCTCGCCCAGACCGGCAACGGCTGGATGACGTTCAAGGACGCCGCCAACCGCACCGCCAACCAGACCGCCGAGCCGGGCAGCGTCATCCACTCCTCCAACCTCTGCACGGAGATCCTGGAGGTCACCGACGACGGCGAGACGGCCGTCTGCAACCTCGGCTCGGTCAACCTCGGCGCCTTCGTCCGCGACGGGGACATCGACTGGGAGCGGCTGGACGAGACGGTCCGGACGGCCGTCACCTTCCTCGACCGCGTGGTGGACATCAACTTCTACCCGACCGAGCAGGCGGGCCGCTCCAACGCCAGGTGGCGCCCGGTCGGTCTCGGCGCGATGGGCCTCCAGGACGTCTTCTTCAAGCTGCGCCTGCCCTTCGACTCCGCCGAGGCCAGGGCGCTGTCCACGCGGATCGCCGAGCGCATCATGCTCGCCGCGTACGAGGCCTCCGCCGATCTCGCCGAGCGCAACGGCCCGCTGCCCGCCTGGGAGCGGACCCGCGCCGCCCGCGGGGTGCTCCACCCCGACCACTACGACGTCGACCTCACCTGGCCGGAGCGGTGGGAGGCGCTGCGCGAGCGCGTCGCGCGGACGGGCATGCGCAACTCGCTGCTCCTGGCCATCGCTCCGACGGCCACGATCGCCTCGATCGCGGGGGTGTACGAGTGCATCGAGCCGCAGGTGTCGAACCTGTTCAAGCGCGAGACGCTGTCCGGTGAGTTCCTCCAGGTCAACTCCTACCTGGTGCGGGAGCTGAAGGACCTCGGCGTGTGGGACGCCCGCACCCGTGAGGCGCTGCGCGACGCCAACGGATCGGTGCAGGAGTTCGCCTGGATCCCCGAGGAGGTGCGCAGGCTGTACCGCACGGCCTGGGAGATCCCCCAGCGCGGTCTCATCGACATGGCCGCCGCCCGCACGCCGTTCCTCGACCAGGCCCAGTCGCTGAACCTGTTCCTGGAGACGCCGACCATCGGCAAGCTCTCCTCGATGTACGCGTACGCCTGGAAGTCCGGGCTGAAGACGACGTACTACCTGCGCTCGCGCCCCGCGACGCGTATCGCCCGCGCCGCCCAGGCGCAGCCCGCCATCCCCGTGCAGCAGGCCACCGACCCCGACGCGGTCGCCTGCTCCCTGGAGAACCCCGAGTCCTGCGAGGCCTGCCAGTGACGACCACCCGTACCACCCGGCTCCTCGACCCGGGCTTCGAGCTGACGCTGCGTCCCATGCGCTACCCCGACTTCTACGAGCGCTACCGGGACGCCATCAAGAACACCTGGACCGTGGAGGAGGTCGACCTCCACTCCGACGTCGCCGACCTGGCCCGGCTGACGCCGGAGGAACAGCACCTCATCGGCCGGCTGGTCGCCTTCTTCGCGACCGGTGACTCGATCGTCGCCAACAACCTGGTGCTGACGCTCTACAAGCACATCAACTCCCCCGAGGCCCGGCTCTATCTGAGCCGGCAGCTCTTCGAGGAGGCCGTCCACGTCCAGTTCTACCTGACCCTCCTGGACACCTATCTCCCGGACCCGGACGACCGCGCCGCCGCGTTCGCCGCCGTCGAGAACATCCCCTCCATCCGGGAGAAGGCCGGGTTCTGCTTCAAGTGGATCAACGAGGTGGAGAAGATCGACCGGCTGGAGACGCGGGCCGACCGCCGCCGCTTCCTGCTGAACCTGATCTGCTTCGCCGCCTGCATCGAGGGCCTGTTCTTCTACGGCGCCTTCGCCTACGTCTACTGGTTCCGCAGCCGCGGTCTGCTCCACGGCCTGGCCACCGGCACCAACTGGGTGTTCCGCGACGAGACGATGCACATGTCCTTCGCGTTCGACGTCGTCGACACGGTCCGCAAGGAGGAGCCGGAGCTGTTCGACGACGCGTTGCGGCAGGAGGTCACCGACATGCTCGGGGAGGCCGTCGAGGCCGAGCTCCAGTTCGCCCGCGACCTGTGCGGTGACGGCCTTCCCGGCATGAACACCGAGTCCATGCGCCAGTACCTCGAGTGCGTCGCCGACCAGCGCCTCACGCGCCTCGGTTTCGCCCCGGTGTACGGCTCGCAGAACCCCTTCTCCTTCATGGAGCTCCAGGGCGTTCAGGAGCTGACGAACTTCTTCGAGCGCCGTCCGTCGGCGTACCAGGTGGCGGTGGAGGGCACGGTCGACCTGGACGAGGACTTCTGATTCCTCCTGTCTCCCCGGTCCTCCTGGGCCTCCCTGAGCTGCCGGTCGACGCGCCGTTCGCGCACGACGCCGAGCACGGACGGGAGGATCAGGAGGACCAGGATCCCGAGGGTGGCGGACATTCCGATGAGGCCTTCGATCTGGTTTCCGTTCATGGACACCACTGTCGCGCCGGACGGTCCTGACCGGGAGTGGCAGGACTGCCGTAGACCCTCGAATTACTGCCATCGATGGGGCACACTGGCAGCATGCTGAAGAACGTGGCCGCCGTGCTGCTGGACGGGGTGCAGCCCTTCGAGCTGGGTGTCGTGTGCGAGGTGTTCGGCATCGACCGCAGTGACGACGGACTGCCTGTGTACGACTTCGCCGTGGTCTCCGCGGAGGGCCCCTCGCTCGACACCCACTGCGGGTTCACCGTGTCCACGCCGTACGGGCTGGAGCGGCTGGAGGAGGCCGACCTGATCGCCGTACCGGCCGGGCAGGCCTACGCGGAGCGCGCGTTCCCGGAAGAACTGCTGGCGGCGCTGCGGCGGGCCGTCGACCGGGGCACCCGGGTGCTCAGCGTCTGCTCCGGCGTGTTCGTGCTGGCCGCGGCGGGGCTGCTGGACGGGCGGCGGTGCGCGGTGCACTGGCACCATGCCGAGCAGCTCGCCCGGCGCCATCCCCGGCTCCAGGCCGAGCCGGACGTGCTCTACGTGGACGAGGACCCGGTCATCACCTCCGCCGGCACCGCAGCGGGCATCGACGCCTGTCTGCACATCGTGCGCAAGGAGCAGGGCCCGGAGGTGGCCAACAAGATCGCCCGCCGGATGGTGGTGCCGCCGCACCGGGACGGCGGGCAGGCGCAGTTCATCGAGCGCCCCCTGCCGAAGGCTCCCTGTGACACGGTCGGGGAGGTGCTGGCGTGGATGGAGGCGCACCTCGACCAGGAGGTGACCGTCGAGCAGCTCGCCGCCCGCGCCCACATGGCGCCGCGCACCTTCGCCCGCCGCTTCCAGCAGGAGACGGGAACCACTCCGTACCGGTGGATCCTGCGCCAGCGGGTGCTGCTGGCGCAGGAACTGCTGGAGGGCACGGACGAGACCATGGATGCCATCGCCTGGCGGACGGGGTTCGGTACGGCCGCGGCGCTGCGTCATCAGTTCGTGCGGGCGCTGGGTACGACCCCCCAGACCTACCGGCGCGCGTTCCGGGGCCCGCAGGCCGCCTGAGCGCGCGCCGGTGCCGGGCGGCCTACCAGGGCGTCGCCCGCAGCAGCAGGTTCTGCGGGCGGAGCGTGATGCCCACACGGGTGCTCTCGTCGCACCCGTCGGCCCGCTCGAAGCGGTACTTCGCCGAGACCGCCGCCGTGATCAGGCTCAGCTGGGTCATGGAGAAGTGGTCGCTGGGGCACTTGCGGTTGCCCACGCTGAACGGGCTCATGGCGTACTTCGGCACCTCACCGGCGCGCTCGGGCAGCCAGCGGTCGGGGTCGAAGTCGAGGTGGCGGGCGTAGGAACGGGCGTCGCGCTGGATGGCGTACGGGCTGTAGACGATGTCAGCCCCGGCCGGAATGCGATAGCCACCGAGTGCGGCGTCCGTCACCGCGCGGCGCGTCAATATCCATACGGCGGGCCTGAGCCGCATGGCCTCGACGACGACATTGTTGGTGTGTCCGAGGGCGCGCACGTGCTCGAATCCGACCGGCCGGCCACCGGTCACGGATTCAACCTCGGTCCGTACCCTCTCGGCGTGTTCCGGATGCGCGGCGAGGACCTGGAGCAACCACATGACCGTGGACGCGACTGTTTCGCTGCCGGGGGTGAGGATCGCGACGACCTGGTCGTGGATCTCCTGTTCCCCGATGGGCTCGCCATTGTCGTCCTTCGCCTCCAGCAATGCGGTCAGCAAATCGTCCGGCTTTTGACCAGATGCCCTCCTCTCGGCGACGATCTCGTCCACCAGCAGATGCAGATCGGCCAATGCCCGGTTGAATTCCCGGTTGGCCGGGAACGGCAGCCGGTAGAGCGGTCCCAACGGCATCACCATCCTGCGGTACATACCACGGAAGACGGTGGCGAGATCGATGCTGAGCCGTTCCGCGCGCTCGTCCATGTAGTCGCCGCGCAGCAGGCAGCGGGCGGCGATACGGACCGCGACCCGGAAGGACTCGGAGGTGCAGTCGATGGTCTCGCCGGGTTTCCAGCGTTCGGTGAGCCCGTGCGCCTCCTCCTCCATGACCGGCCCGTACTGCGGTATCGCGTCGAGCCGGAACGCGGGCTGGATGGTGCGCCGCTGGCGGCGGTGCCGGGAGCCGTTGGCGGTGGCCACGCCCTCCTTGCCGAGCAGCCCTTCGAGGGACTCCCACAGGGGTCCGGCGATGCTGAAGCCGGGACTGAGGGCCAGGGCCCCGGTGAGCGCGGGCGTGGTGACGGCGTACACGGTCTTGGGACCGAGCCGCAGGCGCACGATGTCGCCGTGGTCGCGCAGCCCGGACATGAAGGCGAGCGGGTCACGGACCAGCTTCGGGCCGTGTCCGAGGACCGGTACGGCACCCGGGGCCAGGGGCGGTTCGCGCAGTGCGGCCGTTGCGGGGGTCGCGGGCTTCACCGACTCGACGGTCATTTCTCACCTGCCGCTTCGTTCGTGACGTACGGGGGCGTGGACCGGTCGTCCCAGTTGTCGACCATGTACCGGCCGGACTCGTGGTGGAACCAGTAGACGGAGCTGAACCAGTTGCGCATGGCGCCGACGCAACCGCGGACGGCGGCGCCGAGTTCCTGACCGCGGGCGGTTCCGTCGTCGATGTCGTGGGCGAGCTTCAGGGCGTCCCGTTCGGCGTCGAGGAATTCACCGACGCATTCCTCGACGCGCCGCCGGACTTCGTCCACCGCTTCCTCGAGCGTCAGCCCCTCGTGGGTGATGAGGCTGATCCCGAGATTGTGGACCTCGTCGCCGGCTATTTCCTTCGGCAGCGAGCACAGGTCGTTGTACCAGGCGGCGAATTCCTGACTGAGGAGGGCCGCCCGGCGATAGGCCGCGTTTTTCCGCACGACATCCGGCAGTTCGCACCCGGCACTCAGTTCGAGCAGATCCGTCCATATCCAGTGGGCGAAGGTCAGGCGGCGCAGGGCGAGATATTCCTCGACGCCGGGTACGTACCCTGCGGTGCGGTTGTGGAATTCGCGGTCGTAGGCCTCGACCACCGCGTGGAAGTGCCGGGCGAACCGCAGGTTCCAGGTGCGCGGCAGGAAGCCGTACAGCCGCAGCACGCTGTCGGCGAAGCCGGCGACCAGTGGGTCCGGGTGGTGCGCATGGTGCCCGGGCGCGTCGAGAGCCGCGTGCAGCCGGTGTCTCAGCCGCCGCCAGTCGCCCGCCCGGCCGTGCACGATGTCGCGGTCGTGACGGTCGTCCCAGACGAAGAACCACGCACTGTAGTCGGCTATGGCCTGGAGGACCTCGTCGGCGGCACCGGTGTAGTAGCCGGCCATGAGGTCCGTGTAGCACAGGCCATCGGCATATTCATGAACCTTGTCCGCCGGCATGAGCCGCTTTTCCAGCAGCCAGAGCCGCGTGTTCTCCTGGAGCCGCGGCCAATACGGATGCAGTCGCCGGGGAAAGGCGGACTCGATCACCGGGAGCGCCAGCGAGGGCGGGACAACGACCGCCGTCCGGGTCACTGTGGTGCTGTGTGGGAAAGCCTGCACGTACAAACCCCTTCCAGCCGCCAGGGGCGCACGCCCCCTGTTGTGCCGGGCGTGCGCCGTTGCGTATCCCCGTACTTCCATTCAGCACCACAACTGACCGCCGTGGGAACGGATTTGCTCCATTCACTACCCCAAGGTGCCGAGAAACCCCCTGGGGTGACTGATTGAGGATCACCGGCGCCCCCGAAGGGATCGGGCGTACGACGCACGGACGGTCGAGGAGCGGCAACGCGAAGACGCCCGGCCGGGAAGGATCCCGGCCGGGCGCCCATGTGCCCTGCGCTGGTCAGTCGTTGGCGACCACGGGGTAGCGCGGCTCGTTCTCGGCCATCTGCCGCAGCGCGTCCTTGCGGTCCCGCTTCGACAGCCGGTCGATGTACAGGTAGCCGTAGAGGTGATCGGTCTCGTGCTGCAAACAGCGTGCGAAGTAGCCGGTACCGCGGACCTTGACCGGGTTGCCCTGCTCGTCCTCGCCCGTCACCTCGGCGTAGTCGGGGCGCGCGAGCGACGCGTAGGCCGTCGGCACGGACAGGCAGCCCTCGTTGCTGTCGTCCAGCCGGCGCCGCTCGGCGGGCAGGTCGACCAGCTTCGGGTTGCAGATCACGCCGACGTGCCGGACGCCCTCGTCGTCCTGGCAGTCGTAGACGAAGACCTTCAGATCGACACCGATCTGGTTGGCGGCCAGGCCCACGCCCTCGGCGGTGCGCTGGCTGGCGAACATGTCGGCGACCAGCTGCTGGAGCTCCTCGCCGAACTCGGTGACGTCCCGGCACTCCTTGTGCAGCACCGGATTGCCGACGACCGTGATCGGCCGCGAGGTGCCGCGCTCGCGCCAGGTCCGCTCGCGCTCCTCGCAGTTCTCCGTGTCGACGACGTAACCCTCGTCGTCGACGGGGAGCACGCCCTCGTGCTGCTGATCGGTGTCCTGCTGCGCCATGACCGACGTACGCCTTCCTCAAAGAACAGGGGGAGATGTTGCTGATACAGGGTACGGCGACCGGTCAGCAGACCTCTTCCAGATCCCGCCAGTCCCGCGAGTCCGGGCTGTCCGCCACCCATCCGTCCAGCAGCCCGCGCACGAGCGAGGCCGGCGCCGCGACCCCGCACTCCCGCTCGGGCACCCACAACTGCCCGTCCGTCCGGTGCCCCAGCGGCCCGGGATGCCCCGGCTCGCTGTGGTCGTGCGGGTCCAGATGCACGCCCTCGCCCTCGTCGGACGGCATCCGCGACTCCGAGCAGGTCCGGCACAGCAGCCGCACCGACGACGACCAGTCCTCCGCGGCGAACCCGGCGTCGGCGGCCAGTTGCTCCAGCGCGTCCCGGTCCGCCTCGGTGGCCGCCTCCAGCAGGACCACCCAGGTGGGGACGGGGGACGGCGCCCACAGCTCGATCTCGTCGAAGACCGGGTAGGTGTGCCCGGCGGACGTCGTGCGCTCGCCGTGCGGGACGCCGTCGTGCAGCACGACCTCGCCCCAGCGCCGCCCGGACGAGGGCAGCGGGATGGACAGCACCTCCATCCGCGCCGGGTCGAGCCGACGGCCCCACACGACCTCGGCCTCGCCCTCCGGGGACAGCCGTACGGCCGCGCTGCCCAGGTCCATGCCGAGGGGCTCACCGGAGACGGCGGCCCCGCCGGGCACCTTCAGCCCGTACGCCTGCCAGGCGCGGCGGGCCAGCGGCCAGTCCTGGAGGGCGGTCGCGGCGATCCCGACGTTCCACCAGTCGGGAGCGCCGGCCTCCCGGTCGAGCAGGGCGACGGCGCGCAGACCGGCGGCGCGTGCCTGCTCCCAGTCGTGCCGGAACTTGTGCAGCAGGGCGAGGTTGAACCAGGACTCCGCCAGCCAGGGCTCCAGGTCGGCGGCGCGTGTCAGCAGCTCGCCCGCGTCCTCGTACCGGCCGTCGCCGATGAGTGTGAACGCGCGGTCGGTGGCCTGCCGCCAGGAGGCGGAGGGCCGGTGCCGTGCCTTGCCGAAGATCCTCACGATTCCCGCCTGCCAGTTCCATTAACCGCTGTGGGCTGGCTTGTGCCCCCGGACACCCTCTCCCTCGCATCCAACCACGTACGGCGGGAGAGTCGCTCATTACCCATGGGTTACCCAGCCGGGAGCGGGGTCAGACAGTGCCGTTCGTCTCGCGCCGCCGGGGGCCGGGACGGTCGCACGCCAGCCGCGGGGCCGGGCCAGGACCCGGGCGAGCGACTCCACCACCTCAGGAGCGTAGTCCCCGGCGGTACCCAGCCGCAGTTCCTCCAGCGCGCGCAGCGCACCCTCGGGGCCCGCGTCCCGGGCCATCTCCTCGTAGGCGTTCACGGCCCGCACGATCCGGGCGGCGAGCGGCTGCTCCGGGCAGGGGTCGGCCTGGCGCTCCACGACGACGGCGACGGCCGCGTCCACGCCGGTCTGCCGGACGACGGCCCCGCCGAGCAGGGCGATGCGCCGCTGCTCGGCGGCCGGCAGGGCGGCGGTGGCGCCCGCCGGGACGGGGTCGACCAGGCTGAGCTGGCCGATGTCGTGCATGAGGGCCGCGTACTCCAGGACGGTCAGCTCGGGTGCGGTCAGACCGAGGTCGCGGCCGACGGCGAGGCTGAGCGCGGCGACCCGGTGGGCGTGCCCGGCGGGGGTGCAGCCGGCGATCTCGGTGGCGCGGGCGAGGGAGGCGATGGTCTGCCGGTAGGTGGCGCGCACGGCCGCGTACCGGCGGACGGTCAGCTGGACGAGGAGCAGCGGCAGGCTGAACACGGGCAGCGCCCACAGCCCGGCGACGGCGACCGCGAGCGCCATCACCGCGCCGGTGGCACAGACCGCGGAGCCGATGCCGAGCAGTCCGCGCAGTTCCTCACGCAGCAGCGGGCCGAACGGCCAGCCGGTGCGGCAGTGGGCGAGCGTGGCGGCCAGGACTGCCCCGCACAGGGAGGTGAGGCCGAGCAGGGTGAGGAGCAACAGGGGGTAGGCGGGGCCGGTCCAGGAGGCGAACACCCGGTTGTCGTAGGGGGGCTGGAAGCAGACGGCGGCGAAGCCGACGGTGAGGACGCGGCGGGCCAGGTGGTCGGCGGTCGGGGTGCCGCCGGACCAGATGTGCGGGACGGCACCGAGCAGGGCGGCGACGAGGACCACGGTGACGACCTGGGCCGCACCGTGCTGGGCGGGCCGCCCGGCGTCGGCGCCCAGCAGAGCGTACGACAGGGAGCCGGCGGCGCCCAGGGGCGCGGCCTGCCGGGCCTGGGCGTCGCTCCACCGGGTCAGCTCGCCGACGGTGACGAGCGCCCCGAAGGCGAGCGCGGCGCCCCGGTCCTCCAGGCCGGTCCACAGCGTGACGGCGAGGGAGACGGCCGCGACGAGGGCGGCGGTGCCGTGGATGAACCGCAGGGGGCTCATCGGGCTGCCCCGGAGCGGGAGGCCCGCTCCCCGGGTGGGGCGCCGTACGCGGGTTCGTCGGCGGTGACCGTGGGCCGCCAGCCGCAGCGGCGCACGGCGCGGACGAGGGCGCCCACCACCCGGGGGTCGAAATGGGCGCCCGCGCAGCGCTCCAGCTCGGTGACGGCCGTCTCGACCGGCCGGGCCCTGCTGTAGGAGCGGGTCGAGGTCATGGCGTCGAAGGCGTCGGCGACGGCGACGATCCTGGCGCACTCGGGGATCTGGTCGCCGGCCAGCCCGTACGGGTAACCGCTGCCGTCGAGCCGCTCGTGGTGGTGGAGGATCGCCGCGCGGGCCTCACCGAGGAAGGAGATCCCGCGGACCATCTCGTGGCCGTACTCGGGATGCAGCTCGATGATCCGCCGCTCCTCGGGAGTGAGCGGTCCGTCCTTGCGCAGCAGCCGGGTGGGCACGCCGAGCTTGCCGACGTCGTGCAGGATGCCGGCGAAGCGCAGCGTCTCGACGCGGTCGTCGTCCATGCCGAGTTCGCGGGCGATCAGCACGGAGGCCTGGCCGACGCGTTCGCTGTGGCCGCGGGTGTAGCCGTCCTTGATGTCGACGGCCTGGACGAGGGCGCGGATGGTGGCCTGGTGGGCCACGCGTTCGCGGTGGTACTGGGCGAACACCCAGCACGAGACGCACATCGGGAGCAGCACCAGCAGCGCGGCGACCGGGCCGTACGGGCTGCGCCAGAGCACGGCCATCATCAGTCCGGCGAGGCCGTGCACGGCG
This sequence comes from Streptomyces sp. NPDC014991, assembly GCF_043080665.1. Classification (NCBI taxonomy): domain Bacteria; kingdom Bacillati; phylum Actinomycetota; class Actinomycetes; order Kitasatosporales; family Streptomycetaceae; genus Streptomyces; species Streptomyces sp. NPDC014991. Next base: position 316,144 of record NZ_JBIBVY010000005.1, on the reverse strand, counting down.
ACGGGGGCGAGGGAGCGGGCCAGCAGCCCGCGCCAGGCGCGCCGCGGCGGCGCCAGCCCGGCCGCCGCGCGCAGGCCGCCGTCGAGCAGGGTGAGCACGAGGCAGAAGGCGAGGACGGCGGCACCGGCGGGCAGCAGGGCGTAGGGGAAGTCGGAGCCTGCGACGGCGTCCTGGCCGCCGAGCGCCCGGTGCACCTGGGCGGCGCTCCACACGGCGAGCGCGGGCCGCACGGCCCGCCACACGCGCCGGGGCAGGGCGGGCCGGTGCCCGGCCGGGGGGAGCAGGAGGGCGGGCAGCGGGACGAGCGCGGCGACCGGCGGGGACAGCAGGAAGGCCCCGGCGAGCAGGACGGGGTAGAAGGTGCCGCCGAGGCGCCGGGAGACGACGTGTTCGCAGGCCGCGTACAGCCCGGCGAGGAGGACCGGCACCCACCAGGAGACGTGGGTGGCCGGCAGGCGCAGCAGGCAGAGGGCGGCGAGCAGGGCGACGACGGTCACGTAGCCGCGTGCTCTCGCCGGTACCGCGTCCATCCCCACCCTCCCCGACCCTGCCCGTCCCGGCTGGGAGCCTAGGGCGGGGATCGGGGGGTTCGGGGCCTATGACCTGAGGATTAGCACGTTCGGGTGATACGACCCGGCGTGTCAGGATTCCTGGGGCGCCGTGGGCGTCCGGGACACGTCGTGCTCGGGCACGGTCTGGCCGGAGCGGATCAGGTCGATCCGCCCCATGACCTTGGCGCGCAGGTCGGCGGGCACGTCGTCATGGCCGCAGCACCGCTTCACCAGCTTCTTCACGGCCTGCTCCAGGCCGTACTTCTCCAGGCACGGCGAGCATTCCTCGAAGTGGTGCTGGAACTTGTCGCGGTCGACGTCCGGCATCTCGCTGTCGAGGAACTCGTACAGGTGGTTGAGGACCTCACTGCAGTCCGTCTCGTGCGGCTCTCCGCAGCTCATGAGCCCGAGCCTTTCGCTTCGTTCGACTCTCCGGCGCCGGCCGGGACCAGACCCCGCTCACGGGCGTAGTCCTCCAGCATGCCGCGCAGTTGACGGCGCCCCCGGTGCAGCCGGGACATCACCGTTCCGATGGGTGTCCCCATGATGTCCGCGATCTCTTTGTACGCAAAGCCCTCGACGTCCGCGAGATAGACGGCGATGCGGAACTCCTCGGGGATCGCCTGAAGGGCGGACTTCACGTCCGAGTCGGGCAGGTGGTCGAGCGCCTGCGACTCGGCGGAGCGCAGACCCGTCGACATGTGCGACTCGGCGCGGGCGAGCTGCCAGTCCTCGATCTCCTCCGCGGCGGAGCGCTGCGGCTCGCGCTGCTTCTTGCGGTAGGAGTTGATGAAGGTGTTGGTGAGGATCCGGTACAGCCACGCCTTGAGGTTGGTGCCCTCGCGGAACTGGTGGAAGGACGCGTACGCCTTCGCGTACGTCTCCTGCACCAGGTCCTCGGCGTCGGCCGGGTTGCGCGTCATGCGCAGCGCGGCCGAGTACATCTGGTCGAGGAACTCGAGCGCGTCCCGCTCGAAGCGCGCACTGCGCTCCACGGTCGTCTCACCGGACGCCACCGCGCTGACGCCCTCGGACGGCTCCGCCTGGCCGTTGTCGGTCCCTGCGTCGGTCCCAGTGACCTGACCCACCTCCTCGAAGTCCCGGGCGGGACCAGAACCGGCCCCACTCGTTTCGGAGGATAGAACACGACCCGTGCCTGCCGCCGCTCGAATAGAAGCGGTCCTGGCCGCGTGCAGCACCGTCCACTCCAGGTCAGTGCGGCTGCTGCGGCCCGGGCAGATGGTCGAACCCATGCGGCGGACTTCCTTTCCCACGACATCGGTGCCGAGGCGTCAGCACTTCTGTCCGCCACAACAGCGTGCCGCCGCGCGGCATTCCCCGGCGTCACCCGAGTGACAGGGCCCACGCGGCGACACGGCCGCCTACGAGGTCCAGGGCCTGCTCCTGCGTGATGTCGGCGCGCCGGGGCACCGCGAGACCGTGATCACCGTGCGCCACCTCGACCAGGTCGAAGTCGCCCTCCGGGAACTCCTCCGGCCTGCCGAAGGGATCGTTCCCGCCCTGCACGACGAGCGTGGGCACCCCGGTGCCCAGCAGCTCCCCGGCGCGGGAGCGCTCCGGCCTGCCCGGCGGGTGCAGCGGGAAGCTCAGCGCGAGCACGGCGTGTGCGCCCAGCTCGGCGGCCGTACGGCAGGCGACGCGGGCGCCGGCGCTGCGCCCGCCGGAGATCACCGGCAGGCCGGGGCGGGCGAGCGCGGGCCACACCCCGCGCCATCCCGTGTCCAGGGTCTTCGGCGCGGGCGCGACCTTCTTGCCGGCGACCCGCCACGGCTGCTCGACGAGGGCGACCGTGACGCCCCGCGCGGGAAGTGTCCGGGCGAGTACCTGCAGGTCGCGGGCCTCGATGCCGCCACCCGCGCCATGGCTGACGGCCAGCACCAGGCGTGCCTCGCGCGCCGGGTGCCAGGTGATCCGGGCCTGTCCGGCGTCCGTGTCGACGGTCTCTGTGCTCACGTCAGAAGAGTGTGCCCTCTTCCGGTGCCTCCAGCTCCTTCAGCAGCTCCGGCCCGTTGTTGCGGACGTTGCTGACAGCGGTGGAGACCGGGTAGGCGCGCATCAGGCCGGGCGGGGGCGGGGCCAGCAGGGCGCGCAGCTCGTCGGGGTCGGTGCGGGAGGGGTCGAGCCAGGCGTCCCAGCGGTCCGGGGTGAGCATCAGCGGCATCCGGGGGTGGATGTCGGCGAGGGAGCGCGGACCCTCGGCGGGGGCGACGGCCAGCGGGGTCCGCTCCGCCTCGGTGGTGATCACCGAGCAGGTGACCCACCAGGCTCGCGGGTGGTCGTCGGGCAGTGTCCGGTCGCGCCAGAACTCGTACAGGCCGGCCATCGCGAACACCGAGCCGTCGGCGGGGAGCACGAAGTACGGCTGCTTGCGCGGGCGTTTCTTCCTGCCCTCCACCTCCAGCTCGCGTTCCTGGCCGCCGGTGACCCACTCGTAGTAGCCGTCGGCGGGCAGGATGCAGCGGCGGGCGGCGAAGGCACGCCGGTAGGCGGGCTTCTCGTGCACGGTCTCCGCGCGGGCGTTGATCATCCGGGCACCGCCCTCGGGCGTCTTCGCCCAGGACGGGACCAGGCCCCACCTCAGTCTGCGCAGCTGGCGAACCGGACGCGGGGAGGCCGCGTCTTTCAGGGGGCGGTCCAGGACGGCGTGGACCTCCTTGGTGGGGGCCACGTTGTAGTCCGGCTCCAGGGTCTCCTCGGGATCCCACCGTTCGGCCTCGAAGACTCCCGCGAGATCCTCGGGCCCACGACTCGATGCATACCGTCCGCACATACGTGCCACACTGCCAGGCCGACCCGTCACCCGACCACCACCCCTCCACGACCGCGCTCCGCGCCGCCCCCCCATCGACCACCAGGACAGGGAGTCATCCGGACACATGGACAGCCTCGCCGCCACCGCGCTGCCCGGCCTCTGGGACCGGCTCACCGGCACCCAGCCCGATCCCGACCTGTGGGTGGTGCTGGCCACCCTGGCCGCGGCGCTCGCCGTCGTCGTCCCGCACCCGGTGTGGCGGATATCCCGGAACGCGATCACCATCGCGCACGAGGGCGGCCACGGCCTGGTCGCCCTGCTCACCGGCCGGCAGCTCACCGGCATCCGGCTGCACTCCGACACCAGCGGGCTCACCCTCAGCCGGGGCAAGCCGTACGGGCTGGGCATGATCCTCACGGCGGCGGCCGGGTACACGGCACCCTCCCTGCTGGGGCTCGGCGGGGCCGCGCTGCTGGCCACGGGCCGCATCACCCTGCTGCTGTGGGCGGCCACGGCCCTGCTGGTGGCGATGCTGGTGATGATCCGCAACGCCTACGGCGTGCTCACCGTGGTGCTGGCCGGGGGCGCGTTCCTGCTGGTGTCCTGGCTGGCGGGGCCGCAGGTGCAGGCGGCGTTCGCGTACGCGGTGGTCTGGTTCCTGCTGGCCGGCGGGGTACGGCCGCCGTTCGAGCTCCAGGCCAAGCGGTCGCGGGCGGGCGCGGGCGACTCGGACGCGGACCAGCTGTCCCGGCTGGCGCACGTGCCGGCGGGGCTGTGGCTGTTCCTGTTCCACGCGGTGTCCCTGTCCTCGCTGATCGGCGGGGGCCGCTGGCTGCTGGAAGGTTGACGCCGGGCCCTGCTTATAAAGTGGCCCCATGGCCCCGAACTCCGCTCCCACCGCCCTCTGGCCCGCCCCGCACGCGAGCGGGGCCGTCGACGCCACGGTCCACGTGCCGGGGTCCAAGTCGGTCACCAACCGTGCCCTGGTCCTCGCCTCCCTGGCCTCCGAGCCCGGCTGGCTGCGCCGCCCGCTGCGCTCGCGGGACACCCTGCTGATGGCCGGCGCGCTGCGCGCGATGGGCGTGGAGATCGAGGAGGGGGTCGGCCCCGACGGCACCGGTGAGGCCTGGCGGGTGCTGCCCACGGGCCTGCGCGGCCCGGCCACGGTCGACGTCGGCAACGCGGGCACGGTGATGCGGTTCCTGCCGCCGGTGGCCGCGCTGGCCGACGGTCCCATCCGGTTCGACGGGGACCCGCGGTCGTACGAGCGTCCCCTTGACGGGGTGATCGACGCGCTGCGGGCGCTCGGCGCCCGGATCGACGACGACGGCCGGGGCGCGCTGCCGCTGACCGTGCACGGCGGCGGCGCCCTGGACGGCGGCCCGGTGTCGGTCGACGCCTCCTCGTCCTCCCAGTTCGTCTCGGCGCTGCTGCTGTCCGGCCCGCGCTTCAACCAGGGCGTCGAGGTCCGGCACACCGGCGCCACCCTGCCGTCCCTGCCGCACATCCGGATGACGGTCGACATGCTGCGCGCGGCGGGCGCCCAGGTGGACACCCCGGAGTCGGGCGGCGAGCCCGACGTGTGGCGGGTGACGCCGGGAGCCCTGCTCGGCCGGGACCTGACCGTCGAGCCGGACCTGTCCAACGCTCAGCCGTTCCTGGCGGCGGCCCTGATCACCGGCGGCAAGGTAGTGATCCCGGACTGGCCGGCCCGCACCACCCAGCCGGGGGACCGGCTGCGGGAGATCTTCACCGAGATGGGCGGTTCCTGCGAACTCACCGACAACGGGCTGGTGTTCACCGGTTCGGGTGCGATCCACGGCATCGACGTGGACCTGGGCGACGTGGGCGAGCTGACCCCGGGCATCGCGGCGGTCGCGGCGCTCGCCGACTCGCCGTCCACCCTGCGGGGCGTGGCCCATCTGCGGCTGCACGAGACGGACCGGCTGGCCGCGCTCACCAAGGAGATCAACGAACTCGGCGGTGACGTCACGGAGACGGCCGACGGCCTGCACATCCGCCCGCGCACGCTGCGCGGCGGGGTGTTCCACACCTACGAGGATCACCGGATGGCGACGGCCGGCGCGGTCATCGGCCTGGCCGTGGAGGGGGTGCGGATCGAGAACGTGGCGACGACCGCGAAGACCCTGCCGGACTTCCCCGGCCTGTGGACCGGGATGCTCGGACAGTAGGGACGTACACCATGCGCCGCTACGGCAAGCACACCGACGAGGACGACATCCGCAGCCGCCCCAACCGCAAGGGCAACCGGCCGCGTACCAACATCCGGCCCAAGCACGAGGACGCGGCCGAGGGCATGGTCCTCACCGTCGACCGGGGGCGGCTGACCTGCCTGGTGGACGACCGGGTCGTCCTGGCGATGAAGGCCCGCGAGCTGGGCCGCAAGGCCGCCGTCGTCGGCGACCAGGTGGCCCTGGTGGGTGACCTGTCGGGGAAGAAGGACACACTCGCGCGGATCGTGCGGATCGCGGGGCGCACCTCGGTGCTGCGCCGCACGGCCGACGACGACGACCCCTACGAGCGGGTGGTCGTCGCCAACGCCGACCAGCTCGCGATCGTGACGGCGCTGGCCGACCCGGAGCCCCGCCCCCGGCTGATCGACCGCTGTCTGGTCGCGGCCTTCGACGGCGGCCTGACACCGCTGCTGGTGATGACCAAGTCGGACCTGGCGCCGCCGGACTCGCTGCTGGAGCTGTACGGCGCCCTGGACATCCCCTACGTCGTCACCAGCCGTCAGGAGCTGGAGAGCGGGGACGCGGTGGACCGGGTGCGCGCACACCTGGACGGCAAGATCACCGCGTTCGTGGGTCACTCGGGCGTCGGCAAGACGACGTTGGTCAACGCCCTGGTCCCCGAGGACCGCCGGCGCACGACGGGACACGTCAACGCGGTGACGGGACGCGGCCGGCACACCACGACGTCCGCCCTCGCCCTGCCGCTGAGCGGTGCGGACGGCTGGGTCGTCGACACCCCGGGCATCCGTTCCTTCGGACTCGCGCACATCGACCCCTCCCGGGTGATCCTCGCCTTCCCGGACCTCGTGCCGGGCACGGAGGGCTGCCCGCGCGCGTGCAGCCACGACGAGCGGGACTGCGCGCTGGACAAGTGGGTCGAAGAGGGCCACGCGGACCCGGCACGGCTGTACTCGCTGCGCCGGCTGCTGGCCACGCGGGAGGCCACGGAAGGCGACTGAGCACCGCGTTGTGTGCCCGGGCGGGCGGCCGGTAAGTGCATAATCACACCGAGCCGGAGATCCGGACCAACGGGAGGACCGCACATGGCGTGGCTGCTGGTCATAGTGGCCGGATTCCTGGAGACCGGCTTCGCCGTGTGCCTGAAACTCTCCCACGGGTTCACCCGTCTGTGGCCGACGATCGCCTTCGCCTCGTTCGCCCTGGGCAGCTTCGGCCTGCTGACCCTGTCCCTGCGGAAGCTGGACGTCGGCCCCGCGTACGCGGTGTGGACCGGCATCGGCGCGGCGGGCACCGCCATCTACGGCATGGTCTTCCTCGGCGACCTGGTGTCCACCCTGAAGATCGTCTCGATCAGCCTGGTCATCCTCGGCGTGATCGGACTCCAGCTGTCGGGGTCGGCGCACTAGGGTCTTTCGTTCGGATCGGGCCGGATCAGGGAGCGGGTCCTGGTGCCGTGCATCGCAAGGCGGAGGAGGGCGCCATGGCGGAGCCATGGCAACCGACGACAACGCGGCGAGGCGCGGTGCCAGGGCCCGCGAGCCCGGCATGATCCGAACGAGAGGGCTTAGGCGCGGGGCGACGGCATGGGCTCCGAAGGACGCCCCGCCGCCTGACCTGCGCGGTGTGCGGCGCCGTCGCCGACCGGGCGGCGGACACGCGCGGCGGCGCACCGGTCGCGGCGCAGCTGGGCGGTACCGAGGACCCCTTCTTCGGGCGGCCGCTGTGGCGGCGGACCCGGTGCGCCGGGCACGTCCTGTGGGCGTACGACGACCGGCACGTCGACGCGCCGGCCGCCTGTGCGGGAGCCGCGCTGCACGAACGCGGCAGCGCGCGTCCGACGCGGGCGCTGTTCGCGCTGCTGCCCCGCTGGACGAAGGCGTCCGGTCACCGCGCCGAGGTGCTGGCGGGTCCGGGGCCGCTGCGCGAACTGTCCCGGCGCTCCGCGCCCGCCGGCCGGTCCGACGCCGCCCACGAACGCGGTGAGCGTCCCCGGCCGTACCGTGCGCCGTACTTCCGGGGCGGTCCGTACGAGGGCGGCTCCTGACGCGCCGGGCGGCGGCGATGGGGCCCGCCGGCGCGGCCACCGGGTGCACAGCGGGCAGCGGGCCCGGAAGCGGCAGCCGTCGTGGTGGTGGGTGGGCCCGGCGGATCTCCGGCGAGCGGGATCCACGAGCGCCGCCGCTCCCGTTCGCGCTCCGGTCACGAGCGGCTGCGGGGCCTCCCGGGAGCCGCTCGGAACGGGGCCGCACCCCCCAGCTGCCAGGAGGCCCTGCCTTCGATCAGGAGCGGGTGCGGGCGATGGCCAGGCCGGCCGCGGCGGCCGCCGCGGCCACCGCCAGGCCCAGCACGGTCGCGCCGAAGCCGACGCTGGTGGCGTCGGCGAGGTATCCCGTGGCCACCGGCAGCACTCCGGCGAACAGATAGCCCCAGGCGCTCAGCGCCGCGTTCGACTCGGCCAGGCGGGCCGTCGGCACCCGGGCGTTGAGCAGCGAGAATCCGCCGAGCTGGGCCATGCCCTGCCCGGTGCCGGCGCACACGGCGGCGGCGAGCAGGGTGGTGACCGACGCGGCGCGCACGGCCAGGACCACGAGCACCATGCCGACGGCGGTGGCCGCGGTCGCGGTGGTCAGCAGCCGGCGGGTGGGCCAGCGGCTGACGGCGAACTGCACCGCGGTGGAGGCGCCGAACATCACGAAGGCCGAGCCGCCCGCCACGATCCGGTTGCCGGTGCCCAGCAGGGTCGCCAGCAGGGTGGGGCCGAGGGCGAGCAAAAACGAGGTTCCGGTCATGCCCGGCATGTAGGCGGCCAGGCCGACCAGCAGGTCACGCCGGTTGCCGCGGGGTACGGAGGGCGGGCGCAGCCAGGTGCCGGCGCCGGCTCTGCGTACGTTGGGCAGGGAACGGACGACGGGCAGCACGGACAGCAGCAGTACCGCTTCGACGACGAAGACCGTGTGAGTGGGACCGGGAAGGAGCTGGGCGAAGCAGCCGGACAGCAGCGGGCCGGCGGCCAGGCCGGCGCCCATGGCGACCGAGCCGGCGAGCGAGGCCTGCCTACGGCGGTCGGGTCCGCCGACGTCCGCCACGGCCGCCATGCCGGCGGCGACGGTGCCGCCCACCGCGAGGCCGGTGAGCAGCCGGGCGACGAGGAGGGCGACGACGCTTTCGGCGGTCGCGTACAGCAGGCAGGCGAGCAGGGCCGACAGCACGGCCGGGAACAGGACGGTGCGCCGCCCGTAGCGGTCGGAGACGGCGCCCGCCACGGGCAGGGCGAGCAGCAGACCGCCGATGTAGAGGGCGAAGACGACGGTCAGCGTGCCGGTGCCGAAGCCGATGCGGTGCTGCCAGACCACGAACAGCGGGGTGGGCACGTTGGAGAGCATGAAGACGGCGGTCAGCGGCCAGGCGGCGCGCCAGAGGTCGCTCTGGCGCGCCGGCCGCCGGGTGGCCGCCGCGATCGGGTCGGCCGTTCCCATCACGCGAGGCCGCGCAGCAGCGGCAGCAGCTCCTGGGCGGTGCGTTCCAGGGCTGCGCGGTAGCGGGGTTCGTGCAGGTCGGGGGTGGGCAGGCGCAGCACCAGGTGGCGGGCGCCGGCGTCGATGTAGCCGCTGAGCCATTCGGCGACCTGCTCCGCGGTGCCACCGAAGATGCCCTGGGTGGTACGCATGGTGGGCAGGTCCAGGCGGTAGTAGGCGCGGAAGTAGGCCTGGAGGGTGTCTTCGGCCTTCTCGAAACTGTCGTCGACGGCGACGGACAGGTAGACGGCGGCGGTGACGTCGTTCTCGGGCCGGCCGGCGGCCTCGCGGGCCTCCTGCACGCGCAGCCAGCCCTTGGCGTAGGCGCCGGAGGTGGTGCTGGTCGGCATCCAGCCGTCGTAGCGGCGGCCGGTGCGTTCCAGCATCTTCTCGCCGCCGTGGGCGATCCACACCGGCGGACCGGCGGGCTCCTCGGTCACGGGCAGCAGGGCCACGTCCTTGAGGCTGTGGTAGCGGCCCTCGTAGGAGACGGGGTCTCCTTGGGCCTGCCACAGCGCCTGGCAGATCTCCAGGGTCTCGCGCATACGGCCGACGCGTTCGGTGAACGGGATGCCGTAGGCCTCGAACTCGGCCTCGGCGGCCGGTGAGTTGAAGCCGGAGCCGATGCCGGTGATCAGGCGTCCGCCGGAGATGCGGTCCAGGCAGGCGAGTTCGTGGGCGAGGTGCACGGGCGGGCGCAGGGGCAGCAGGACGGCGGTGCCGAGTTCGACGCGCTCGGTGGTGGTCGCCGCGGCGGTCAGTGCGAGCAGCGGGTTCATGCGGGAGCGGGCCAGCGGGGATTCGCCGGCCCAGATCGAGTCGTAGCCCAGCTGCTCGATCTGCTGGGCGAGCTGTCCGAGGTGGCGGGGGTAGTCGCCGCGTTCGACGACGGATTCGCGGCCGGGCATGACGACGCCGACGCGCAGGGGGGCGGGTGACTGGGACATGGGGTTCCTCTGGCAGGGGGCGAGTGTCTGCGGGGGCGGGGGCGGTTCAGCCGAAGACGGCGTCGACCAGTTCGCGGGCCTGGCGCGGGTTGAGCCGCGGGTCGCAGAGGGTCTCGTAGCGTTCGGGGACCAGGTGTTCGCCGGTGACGGGGCCGCCGACGCATTCGGTGATGTCGGCGGCGGCGGTCTCCAGGTGCAGGCCGCCGACGTGCAGTCCTTCGTCCTCCAGGACGTGGCGGACGGTGGCCGCCTCGCAGATGGCGTCGGCGAGGTGGCGGGTCTTGAGGCCGGAGGCGGTGCGGACGGTGTTGCCGTGCAGCGGGTCGCTGAGCCAGACCACGGGGTGGCCGGCGCGGCGTACGGCGCGGGCGATGGCGGGTGTGGCCGTCTCGGCGGCGCGTACGCCCATGCGCAGGATCAGGGTGAGGCGACCGGGCAGCCGGTGCGGGTCGAGAGCCTCGCACAGCTGCACCACGTCCTCGGGTGCGGCGGAGGGACCGATCTTGCAGCCGACGGGGTTGGCCATCGCGGCGAGCAGTTCGACGTGGCCCAGGCCCGGTTGGCGGGTACGTTCGCCGATCCAGGGGAAGTGGGTGGAGGCCAGGTAGGGTGCGCCGGTCTGGTCGTCGCGCCGGACCAGGGAGCTCTCGTAGTCCATGACGAGTGCTTCGTGGCTGGCCCAGGGGCCCAGTGGGCCGGTGCGGCGCAGGTCGAGTTCGCGCAGGACACGGGCGCTGGCCCGGTAGGCGGTGAGCATGCGGTGCGGGTCGTGGCGGCGGGCGTCGGGGGTCGGCTCGGGTGCGTTGACGAGGTGGCCGCGGAAGACGGGCAGGTCCTGCCCCTCATGCAGCTCGGTGGGACTGCTGCGGGGCTTGGCGAACTGTCCGCCCATGCGGCCCACGCGCACCACCGGCCGGCCGGTGTGCAGGGTGAGCCGGTCGGCGAGTTCGTCCAGGACCTCGACCTTGGGTGCGGTGTGCTCGGGGGTGCATTCGCGCAGGTCCTCGGCGCAGTCGCCGGTCTGGAGCAGCCGGGCGTGGCCGAGGGCGACCTGGGCGAGCTGGTGGCGCAGGACCCTGACGTCAAAGGCGGTGGTGAGCGCGGGGGTGGCGCGCAGTTCGCCGAGGATGTCCCTGAGGTCGGGGTGGGCGCCCCAGTGGGGCTGCTGCTCGGCGGGCAGCAGCTCCCACACCGCGGGCGTGCGGTCCTCGTGCAGGGTGAGCGGCGAGGGCTCGCTCATCGGGTCCACTCCGGACCGGGGACGAGTCCTTCTATCTCGACGAGGAGGTCGTCGCGGCACACGGCGACGTTGAGGTAGGTGGGTTCGGCGTCGGGGCCGAGGGCTTCGCGGCAACGGGCGCGGACCACGGGCAGGTCGCGTTCGTGGCGGACGTAGACCTTGACCAGGCGCAGGTCCTTGAGTTCGTGGCCGCCGTCGAGTCCTGCCGCGCTCAGGTTGGGGCCGCCGATGAGCTCGGCGATGTTGTCCAGGACGACGTCGGTCTGGGCGGCGACGTCGCCCTGGTGGACGGTCTCGTGGCCGAGGATGCTGGCCGTGCCGGAGACGTAGAGGGTGCCGCCGGGTTCGAGCAGGGTGGCGCGGGCGAAGCTCGGCGGCTTCGGGCCGTACTGCTCGGGGTAGTGGTAGGCGGGCGTCTGGCGCTGGTTCTCCACGTGCCGGGGGGTGGAGGTGCGGGCGGCGAGCAGGACGAAGGAGATGCCTTCGCCGCGGGTGCCGATGCCGGTGGCGGCGGGCATGTGTGCGGTGCCGTCGCCGTGGTGGGCGGCGAACGCCTCGGCTCGGCCGGCCACGAAGTCCTGGTAGATCTCCAGTCCTTCGGCGTTGGGGCCGAGGATGTCGCCGACGAAGTTCCACATCCGGAAGATGTGCGGGTAGCCGAGTTCGGTGACGAGGGCGAACGCCGCCTCGTAGGTGGTGCGGACGGTGGGCGCGTACACGGGGCGCGCGGTGATGGTGCCGCTGACGAAGAGGTGTTCGCCGTCGTGGGCGAAGTGCAGGCCGTCGCGGGTGCCGGAGACGGGCCGGGTGGTGGTGGTCCACACCTCGCGGAAGGCGTCGAAGCCGGGCGAGGTCATGGGGATGGAGAGTTCGGGGTGTCCGTCGGCGTCGAGGGCGAGGCCGAAGCGGTCGCCGAAGGCGACGGTGCCCAGGACGTGCCGTCCCAGGGCCGGCTGCGGGGCGCCGGCCAGGGGGGCGAAATAGGCCTGTAAGGAGGGGCGCTGAGTCACAGGTGTGCCTTTCGGGGGTGGGAGGGCGTGTCCGTGCGGCGCACGGGGGTGTCGTCCTCCAGGGAGTGGGCGTAGCGGCGGAAGCCGGGGACGTGCTCGGCCCGGCGCAGTGCTCCCCGGTACAGGACCATGCCGTGGACGGTGGTGCCGTCGTCGCGCCAGCACACGAGGGGAAGGCTGTGGGCGTCGCCGTCGTCGGTGACGAAGAGGGAGACGTGGCCGTCGGCCGGCAGCAGGCTCATGCCCGGCCGCCGGGGGGCTCGGCGGTGAACAGGCGGCCGTACCCGGTGATGGAGCGGGCGGTTTCGGCTGCCCCGGCCAGGTGCAGGGCGTGCCAGAACAGCACCTGGTTGGCGGTCAGGACCGCGAAGCCGAGTTCCCGTTCGAGGGCGTCGATGACGCCGACGGCGCGGATGCCGTTGCCCGCGACCAGGACGGCGTCGGGGCGGTGTTCGGCGACGGTGGAGCGGATCCACTGCGACAGTGCCTCGGGGGTGATCAGCTTCTGGTTGCTGGGCAGCCCGCAGGGGCCGTGGTGGACGACCTCGAAGCCCTGCTCGGTGAAGTAGTCGGCGCCGAGTGTGGAGAGACGGTCGTCGAACCACGGGGGGTTGACGAGGGCGATGCGGCGGGTGTCGAGGGCGGTGAAGCCGGCGACGGCCGCGGTGGTGGTGCCGGTGAGCGGCAGGCCCCGGGTGTACTGGGCGAGCCGGTCGAACAGCTTCTTCTCGCCGTCGGCTCCCAGGACGTAGGCGGAGCTGGTGAAGCCGAGTGCGATCGCGTCGAGGGGGGAGGCGGCGAGCAGTTCGACGGCGTGGTCGATGTGCGGGGGTTCCACGAAGGCGCGGACCGGGTCGTGGGGGATCTTCGGGTCCATCTCGCCGCCGGCGCGCATGGCACCGAAGTGGACGCGCGAGCCGTGGACGAACACGTCGTCGGGGGCGATCGCCTGGAACTCCGATTCGGGGCCGACGTCCGCGTGCGGGACCACCACGCCGATGCGTGCCCGTGCCTCCCAGCCGTCCTTCTGGGCTCGAATGCTGCTCATCTGGCTGTCTCCTTCGTCTGGCTCGGGTGGGGCGGTCGTCGCCGGGGTCAGGCGGTGGCTTCGGCGGCCAGGGAGCCGCCGCTGACGGTGCCGGTGCCCTCGGCGTCGAGGAAGCCGGGGTGCTTGCGGCGCATGTTCGTCATGACGAACTCGTAGGGGACGTCGTCGAAGCCGCCGTGGTCGGTGAGGAACTCCATGTTCTTGCGGCCCTCGTCGTCGAAGGGGTGGTGCAGGCTGTCGGCGGTGCCGTCGAACTCCAGCGGCTTCATCCCGTACAGCCGGCACAGGATCTTGTTGAAGACGGGGGTCGCCTTGATCCAGGTACCGTCCAGGTACACGGAGTTGAGGCCGTGGAAGAAGATGTCACCGCCGATGTGGGCGCGCAGCCGGTCGGAGGCGAGGTGGTTGCGGACGTCGCCGTAGTGGACGCGGGAGGGGATGCCCACGGCGCGGCAGGCCGCCGCGTACAGGGCGGACTTGTGCAGGCAGAAGCCCTTACGGGTGGCGGCGGTGTGGCTGGCCTTGAGGCCCTGGGGGGACAGGTCGGTGCCGTAGACCTCGTAGAAGACCTCGTCGCGGACGGCGTAGTAGAGCTCGACGGCCAGCCGGCGCTTGTCGGCGGCGCGGTCGGTGACGGCCTCGTCGACGAAGCTCTGGACGGCGTCGCTTTCGTAGTCGAGGAAGTCGGTGGGCGCGGTGAGCCGTCGCAGGCCCTCGGGGCTGAGTGCGTTCATGGTGCCTCTTTCGTCGGTGTTCGGCTCACAGGCCCAGGAGTGAGGCGATGCGGTTGCGCTGGATCTCGCTGGTGCCGGAGTAGATGGTTCCGGCGACGGCGTTGCGGACGTCCCTCTCCAGGCCGGTGGCGGTGAGGTAACCCTGGCCGCCGAAGATCTGGACGGCGTCGAGGGCGGTCTGCTTGTTGGCCTCGCTGACCACGGTCTTGGTCGCGGCGATGTCGATCGCGGCGTCCTGGCCGGCCTCCACCTTGGCGCCGGTGTCGGTCAGCCACTTGCGGGCGGTCTCCACGGCGATCTTCATGTCCGCGATCTTGTGGGAGACGCCCTGGAAGGCGCCGATGGGTTCGCCGAACTGGCGGCGGGACTTGGCGTAGGCGAGGACGCGCTCGAGGCGGTGCTCCATCTCGCCGAGCGTGAGGGAGAAGGAGAAGAGGATCTCCCGCTTCATCACGTGGTCGAGGACCAGGAAGCCGGCACCCTCCTGGCCGATGCGGCGGGTGGCGGGCACGCGCAGCCCGTCGAAGGTGACCGCGCTGAGCGGGGAGGTGCGCAGTCCCATCTTGGACAGCGGTTCACCGATGGTCAGGCCGGGGGTGTCGCGTTCGACCAGGAAGACGCTCAGGGCGAACGGGCCGGGTTTGCCGGTGCGGACGTAGAGCAGGAAGAGGTCGGCGATGGGGGCGTTGGTGATGAACATCTTGCCGCCGTCGATGACGTAGTCGTCGCCGTCGCGAGTGGCGGTGGTGGAGATGTTCAGGGCGTCGGAGCCGTTGTCGGGTTCGGTGATGGCGTGCGCGGTGATCAGCTCGCCGTTGATGATGGCGGGCAGGAAGCGGGACTTCAGTTCCTGGGAGCCGAACGCCTGGAGCGGGATGCCGACGCTGACGATCTGGGTGGAGGCGGAGAAGCCGAGGCCGGCGTCGCGGCAGGTGTGTCCGAGACCCTGGAGGGCGCGCATCGTGTCGGTCAGGGTGCCGCCGTGGCCGCCGTACTGCGTCTCGAAGGGCACGGCGAGCAGGCCCGAGCGCTGGATGGTCTTCCACTTCTCCCAGGGGAACTCCGCGCGGGCGTCCCATTCCTCGACGTCCAGGTTGAGTTCCTCGGCCCAGGCGGCGGCGAGGGTGTAGGGGTCCGGTGCGGTGTCGGCGGTCCGCGGTGCGGGGGTCATGTGTGTGCTGCCTTCCGGTACGTCGCTGGTCGGGGCCGGGGCCCGTGCCGCGGTGGGCGGGACGGGCCCCGGTGCGCGTGACTCAGTACTGGGAGAAGCCGTCGGCGGACAGCGTGTGCTTCTCGTCGCCGCGCAGGGCCGGGCTGAAGACGGAGATCAGTCTGAGATCCTCGTAGTCGGACGCTATGAGGTAGTGCGCGTCGTTCTCGTTGAGGGCGTAGATGGTGCCCTCGGTGATCTTGTGGCGTTCGCCGGAGGCGGTGACGACCTCGCCGGAGCCGCCGGTGCAGAAGCAGGCCTCGAGGTGGCGGCGGTACTGGAGGGCGCTGGAGGTGCCCTTGCGGACCAGGGTCTCGCAGACGGTGAAGCCCATGCCGTCGGCCTCGGTGAGCAGGCGGTGGCTGGTGCCGTTGCCCCACTGGACGGGGGCGACGTCGCTGGTGCTGCGCACGATCATGGCAATCTCCTTGTGTGATAGGGTCCTTCGGAGGATCTGTGCACCCTCCGGTTTTCGGCGTCCGGGTCGTTGCGGAGCTGCGGGTCCGTGGTGGTCCAGGACCGCGGCCTCCTGCCGGTTCCCGGGCTCGGGCGGTTCCTCGCGCGGCGGTCTCAGACGGCCGTCTTCGTCGCGTCCTCGACGAACGCCGAGATGGCGCCGATGCTGCGGAAGTTGTCCGGGTTCAGCGGGATGTCATCGATCGAGATGGCGTAGGCCCGCGACAGGTGCGAGACGACGCGGACCACACCCAGGCTGTCGACGACGCCGTTGTCGATGAGGTCGTAGTCGGCGGTCAGGTCGGCGCTGTCCTCGCCGTCGAGGAACTCGGTGACGATGTAGCCGCGGATGTCGTCCACCAGGGAGGTCATGCGGATGTTCCCTTCTGTCGAGCTGCCTTGATGAGGTTGCGGTCGGGCTTTCCGGTGGACGTGCGCGGCAGCGGGGTGTCGCCCACGTGCACGGAGGAGGGGATGGCGTGGCGGGGCAGGCGCGCGGCGCTGTGCGAGCGCAGCCGCAGGGAGGTCAGCGAGGTGCCGGGCCGGCGGGTCACCTGGGCGTGCAGCCGGTAGCCGGCCTCGGTGTCGGGGATCGCCACGACGGCGGCCTCGGCGACCTCGGGGTGGGCCGCCAGCACGTTCTCGACCTCCTGGACGTTGGTGCGCACGCCGCGGACCTTGACCTGGAAGTCGGTGCGGCCCTGGAGCCAGTACAGGTCGTCGGGGTCACGGGTGACGAGGTCGCCCGTGCGGTAGAAGACCTCGCCGCCACCGTCGGGAGCGGGCACGAACACACCCTCGTTGCGGGAGCGTTGCAGGTATCCGCGCGTCTGGAACGGTGTCGTCACGAGAAGTTCACCGCTGCCGGGGCCGGTGAGGATCTCGCCCTCGGAGTCGAGCAGCAGGGCCCGCACTCCGGGCAGCGGCCGGCCGATGGGGGTCCGCTCGCCGGCGCGGGCCGGGTCGGCGTCGTGGATGAAGCTGTCGTTGGTCTCGGTGCAGCCGAAGACGTTGTGGAAGCCGGCGGCGGGGAAGGCCGTGCCGAGCCGGCGCAGCAGCGCCTGGGGCATCGCGTCCCCGGTGAAGATCACCGTGCGGACGTGCGGGTGGACCGCGCCGTCCTGGGTGAGCAGCCGGTGCAGCATGGGCACGCCCTGGACGAAGGTGACCTCGTGGCGGGCGAGCAGGTCCTGCAGGTGGCGGGCGTCGGTGCTCAGTTCCGTCTCGACGAGTACGGTCCGGGCGCCCAGGTGCAGCGCGGTCCACACGTCGAGCAGGGAGAGGTCGAAGTTCAGGGGGGCGTAGCTGAGCAGGGTGTCCTGCTCGGTGAGGCGGAACCGGTCGGCGGCCCATCCGGCGAAGCGGGTGAAACCCTCGGCCGGGATGGGCACGATCTTCGGGGTGCCGGTGGAGCCGGAGGTCGTGAGCATCAGGGGTGCGGTGGCGGGGTCCGCGGCGTCGAACCCCTCGGCGGCCTGCGGGTCGGCGGCGACGGGGGCGGTGTCGAGCACTGCCTGGTCGTCGACGGTGAGCAGGGCCGAGCAGCGGGCCTGTGCGGCGATGGTCGCCCGGGCGGAGGCGCCCAGTTCGGGCGAGGGCGCCAGGACCGCGTAGCCGGCGCTGAAGGCGCCGATGAGCAGGGCGATCGTGGCCGGCGTCTTGTGGGCCGGTATGCACAGCGGCTGGCGGCGGTCGAGCCCGCTCGCCTCCAGGGCGCCGGAGAGTTCTCCGGCGAGGTCGGCCAGCCGACGGTAGGTCACCTGCTGCTCACCGTGGATCAGGGCCACCTGATCGGGTCGGAGCCGGGCGTGCGCGGCCAGCACGTCCGAAAAGCTTGATAACGGCACAATTCCCCCTTTCATGCACATGACTACGTGATCATGCTGAAGGGGAATGACGGCGCACGAATCGCGCCAACGAAACCGCGGAGCCCGGCATGTGTCTGCTCGGCCGGCCCCGCATCACTCCCCCGTGATCGAGCCGCGACCAACCGTACCGGCGATGCATGCAGAGTCAAGCATGTATTTGCCTTCGCACCCGTGATGCACATCACTCGCGAGGAGCGGTCCGCGGGGGCGCCGCTTGCTTGATGAACTATGCGTTTCGAGTTCCTGTCATGCCTTCCGCGCAGGCGTCGCGGGGCTTAAGAAAGGGCGCACCGCACGACCGCGGCCGTTCACCCGCGCCCGCCCGGCGGCGCCCGCGAACACCGAAGGGGCCGTCCCCTTTGCGGGGCGGCCCCTTCGGCCCGCCCCCCGGGAGGCGGACCGGACCTGCGGGTCGGCAGCGCTCAGAGGCCGCTGCGCAGCGACTGGACCGTACCGGCCAGTTCGGGGTCGGCGCCGGCGGTGTTCAGCGCCGCGCTGAGGACCTCGGCGTAGGTGGCGCGCGCGTCGGCGTACCGCTGCCTTCCATCGTCGGTGATGACGGCGTAGACACCGCGTTTGTCGTCGGGACACAGGTCACGGAAGGCGAACCCGGCCGAGAAGAGCCGGCCCACCAGCCGGGTCACCGAGCTCTGCCCGAGCCCCACCTTCTCGGCCAGTTCCTGCATGCGCAGCTCGCTGTCCTTGGCCTGGACGAGACACTCCAGGGCGCGGAACTCGGAGAGTCCTATTCCGTGCTTGCGCTGGAGGGCCTGGGTGAGCTGGCGCTCCACATGCGCGTGCAGGGTGAGGACCCTCCCCCACATGGCCTGGTCGGACGAGGCGGCCGACGCGTAGGAGATCGATGTCATGAAGCAGCTCCTTCTCAGGCGGCGCGTTGACAACAAGATACATGTTCATGCAAGCTTTCACCGCCCACCCGACTCTTGCATCGGATCTCCTGAAGTCCAAAAAGATGCACGTACAAACAAGTATTGGGGGCTTCATGCCCGATACCACCGCACCCGCCGTCGGCGGCTCCCCTCGCGGGAGCCGCGCCCGGCCGCCGGGCCCGTCGCTGCCGGGGACCGTCCCGGTGCCCGCCGGCACAGTCGCGGGCCTGCCTGCCCGCACGGCGGCCCCGCTCACCACGGCGGGCACGGCCGTGCGCCGCGCGGTCGCCGAGCGGAACAAGCGGAAGGGGATCAGCGTCTTTCGGCCGATCTTCTCCATCTCGGTCATCGGCGGCGCCGCGGGGCCCCGCCCGGACACGGTCTGAGTCGGGAGCGACGATGTCCCACAACGAAATCTCACAGAGCGAGCTGACCGAGTACGCCCGCGAGGCGGTCCGCATCAGCCGCGAGCACGTCGCCAAGGGCGGAATCCCGTTCTCCGGTGTGGTGGTCAACGACGGCCGCATCCTGGGCACCGGCTTCAACCGGGTGCGCGAGGACAACGATCCCACCGCGCACGCCGAGGTGGTGGCGCTGCGGGAGGCCGCCGCCAAGTACGGCTTGCACGCCACCGCCGGGGCCACGCTGTTCGCCTCCGGCGAGCCCTGCGCCCTGTGCTACATGGCCTCGCTGTACTTCAACGTCAGCCACATCGTCCACGTGGTGGACCGCAAGACGGCCGCACGCTACGGCTTCGACTACTCGGGGTCGTACTCGATCTTCGCCCAGGACCCGGCCCTGTGGCCGGTCAAGGTCACCTCGCTGCCGGTCCCGGAGGGGACGGAACCGTTCGAAGAGTTTGTCGCCCTGAACCGGAGGCGGATGTGAACGACAACGAGACGCGGACCAGCACGGTCGCCATCAAGGTCTGGTCGGACTACGTCTGTCCGTTCTGCATGCTCGCCGAGGGCCCGCTGCACGAGGCCACTCGCGACCTGGACGTCGAGATCGAGTGGATGCCCTTCGAACTGCGGCCCCACCCCACCCCGACGCTGCGGCCGGAGGACGAGTACCTGCCGGCGATCTGGGCCCGCTCGGTCTACCCGATGGCCCGCCGGATGGGCGTGGACATCACCCTGCCCACCGTCTCGCCGCAGCCCTACACCCGGCTGGCGTTCGAGGGCTACCAGTACGCCGCCGAGCACGGCCGTGCCGCCGAGTACACCCCGCGCATGCTGCGAGCGTTCTTCCAGGAGAACCGGGACATCGGCCGGCTGGACGTCCTCACCGACATCGCCCGCGAACTGGGCCTGGACGGCGACGAGTTCGCGCAGGCACTGACCGCCGGCACCTACACCGCCGCCCACCAGGAGGCGCTGCGCACCGCCGCCGCCTACCGCGTCTCCGTCGCCCCCACCCTCGTCATCGGCGAACGCCACCGCATCGAGGGCGTTCCCTCCCCGGCCCAGATCCGCAAGGCCGTGCTCGACATCCAGGCCGAACAGGCCGTCGCCCGCGGTGCCGCCTGCGGCATCGACGGATGCTGAGCACACCGCACCGTCCCGCCTCCACGCGCACCGGCCGGCGCGTGCCCTGAGACCCCGGCCCACCCCGCTTCCCCGTGCCCGCGACCGCTCACCCGGTACGGCGCACCCACGGCGCGCCGTCCCCGCCGCGCCGGCCTCCACACGAACGAAGGGACCCGCCATGCAGTGGCTCTACCTCGCCATCGCCGACATCTTCGAGATCGCCGTCGCCATCGCGGCCGGCAAGGCCGAGGGCTTCAAGAACCGCAAGTGGACCATCGCGACCCTGGTCAGCGGCGCCATCGGAACCTACTTCCTCAGCAAGGCGCTGCTGTCCTTCAACGTCGGTGTCGGCTACGCCATCTGGACCTCCGTCGCCGGTATCGGCATCACCCTGCTGGGCGCGCTGCTCTTCGGCCAGCGTCTGGACTGGCGCAAGGCGCTGGGCATCCTCGCCATCATCATCGGCGTCGTCGGCCTCCAGCTCAGTGGTGCCGCCTGAGTCTCACGCCGCCGCCCGCCCCCTCCACTTCCCGAAAGGACCCACGCACATGTCCGACACCAGCCCCTCCTCTGCCAACTCCTGGCTGATGCTCCTCCTCGCCGGCGGGTTCGAGGTCGGCTACGCCCTCTCCGTCGGAGGCAGCCACGGCTTCACCCGCCTGACGTGGTCGCTGGTCGCCGTCGTGTTCTTCCTGCTGACGCTGTGGGCACTGAGCGCCGCGCTGCGCACCATCGACGTCGCTCTCGGCTACGCCGTCTGGGCCGGCATCGGCTCGGCGGGCGCGGCGCTGCTCGGCCCGGTGTTCTTCGACGAGACCCTCACCTTCGTCCAGGCCCTGTGGCTGGGCCTGATCATCGTCGGCGTGGTCTGGCTCAAGCTCGCCGACAGGCCGCGGGGCGGCGCCGAGCCCGTCGCCGCGCCGCAGGGCGCCCAGGAGGTCCCCGCCGGTCCGCGCGAGACCCAGGGCGCCTGACGCCCACCCCGCACAGCCCGCCGGCGCCGCCGGCCCGCGGCCCCGTGAGCCTGGGCCGGGGGCCGGCGGTGTCGGTGGCCGTCCGCCGCCCGCGCGCGCCGGTATGCAGGGGTTCACGGATGCACGGGTCCGGCGCAGGGTGCGGGTGAGCCCGCGGGAGTGCGGTCCGGCGTCACGGACCGACGAGGTAGTGCCGGGCCTGGCCGTACGGGGCGAGCCGCACGAGCGTCGCTTGGCAGTACGGGGCGAGCCGCACGAGCGTCGCGCCCGTCCGCCGGCGGGCGACCGGATTCACGGCACCACCGTCCGGCAGCCGCACGCCGACAGGCTCCGACGGACCCCGTTGCCGCTCCGAGGCCTACCCGGTCTGCCGGCAGCCGTCCCGGCAGGAACCCGTACGAGGACCACACCCGGTCGGGTCGCCGGAGATCGACGCGCTGCCGGAGAAGGCCCGCGGAACGACGGACACCGCCGCGGCGGACAAGCTGTACGACGCGGCCGACACCGTGCGGTGGGCCCTCGCCCTCTCCATCCCCTTCCGCCGGCGCCTCCAGGTCCCCGCGGTCCGCTCCGGCACGGGGCACGGCCCTCACACCAGATGCCGGGGCAGCACCGCCCGGACCAGCTCCGCCATACCGCCCTCCCCGGGCGGCGCCGCCACGCAGGACAGGGCGAGCCGCACCACCAGTTCGCAGGAGCGGAGCAGTTCGGCGGTGTCGGCCGCGGAGGCGCCGGGACCGGCCAGCACGGTCACCGCACGGTCCCGGACCATCCGCACGAAGTCGCAGGGCGCCGGCAGCGGCCCGTCCGCCCGGCGCTGCGCCGGCACCGCGGTGGAGGAGGGGACGGGAGCGAGCGGCAGGGCGGGCAGCCGCTCCGTCCAGCAGCCGGTGAGCATGGCCCGGACCAGGGCGTTCTCCCGCGCCGCGACGGCCGTCCACTCGGCGGTGGCGGTGAGCCGGTCCCGCGGCTCGGCCGCACTGCCGAGCGCCCGCTCCACCCCGGCCAGATATCCGTCGGCCTCCCGCCGCACCAGCGCCCTGGCCAGCCCTTCCTTGCTGCCGAACTCGTTGTACAGGGTCTGCCGGGACACCCCGGCCGACACGGCGACGTCGACCATCCGCACCGCGGACCACGGCCGGCGCGTGAGCGCCGTGTAGGCGGCGTCCAGCAGGGACTCCCGGGCAGCAGGCATCCTCGCCTCCCTGGGCACAGCGACTGTGCCCAGATTTGACGCGCCCGCAGACACTGTCAAGGGTCCGCGACGGCAGGGGGTCGGGCTTCGGCCGTGGGCCGTACGGGCGGACGGCCGGCCGCGGAGGCGTGGGCGGGTGGCCGCGCATCCGGCTGACACCCGCGCGGCGCGCCCCTGTCACCCGAGTCCCTGGTAGCCCCTGTGCCCACCCGGCAGATACCGTTCCTCACATGCCGGACTACCTCGACGACCTCGGACTCGCCCACGTCCTCGCGGACGCGGCCGACGCCGCCACCACGGCCCGTTTCAAGGCTCTCGACCTCAAGGTGGAGACGAAGCCGGACATGACCCCGGTGAGCGAAGCCGACAAAGAGGCGGAAGAGGTGATCCGCAGCCGGCTCCAGCGTGCCCGCCCGAGGGACGCCGTGCTGGGCGAGGAGTACGGCGTCGAGGGCACCGGCCCCCGCCGCTGGGTGGTGGACCCGATCGACGGGACCAAGAACTACATCCGGGGCGTCCCGGTGTGGGCGACGCTCATCGCCCTGATGGAAGCGGGTGAGGGCGGCTACGAGCCGGTCGTCGGCGTCGTCTCCGCCCCGGCCCTCGGCCGCCGCTGGTGGGCCGCGAAGGGCCACGGCGCCTTCACCGGCCGCAGCCGCAACTCCGCGTCCCGTATCCACGTCTCCCGGGTCGGCGCGCTCTCGGACGCCTCGTTCGCGTACTCGTCGCTCTCCGGCTGGGAGGAGCAGGGCCGTCTGGGCGGCTTCCTGGACCTCAGCCGCCAGGTGTGGCGCACGCGCGCGTACGGCGACTTCTGGCCGTACATGATGGTCGCCGAGGGGTCCGTCGACATCTGTGCCGAGCCGGAGCTGTCCCTGTGGGACATGGCCGCCACCGCGATCATCGTGACGGAGGCGGGCGGCAGGTTCACCGGCCTCGACGGCCGCCCGGGCCCGCACAGCGGCAACGCGGCGGCGTCCAACGGCCTGCTCCACGACGAGCTGCTGGGGTATCTCGCCGAGCGCGGCTGACGTCGGGGAAAACGCGCGCACGCCGTCGACGGGCGTCGTGCGCCCTCTTGTTGACCCTCCCTTTGCCTGGCACTCTGGGCGCACCCCCACTCGTGAACTTGTGCAGCGCCGCACAGGCGCCTCCGGCGCCGGGCCTGAACACAGGCAGGGGATCCTCAGGAGGTGGCCCCTTCATGCTCGTCCGTGACGCCATGAGCACGGTGATACTCACCCTCGGCCCCGCCCACACCCTCCGCCAGGCAGCAGCCCTGATGTCGGCGCGCCGCATAGGCGCCGCCGTGGTCCTCGACCCGGACGCCGGCGGCACCGGCATCCTCACCGAACGCGACATCCTCAACTCCGTGGGCCTCGGCCAGGACCCGGACACCGAACGCGTCCACGCCCACACCACCACCGACGTCGTCTTCGCCGCCCCGACCTGGACCCTGGAGGAGGCGGCCCGCGCCATGGCCCACGGCGGCTTCCGGCACCTGGTCGTCCTGGACCGCGGCGAGGTGGCCGGGATCGTCTCGGTCCGCGACATCATCCGCCGCTGGGTACCGGCCCGCGAGCCCACACCAGCCCTCTGAGCGCGCGAGCGGGCCGGACCCCGAGCACCGTGGGGTCCGGCCCGCCCGGCCGCGAAGGCGGCTCAGCCGCGCAGCGCCTGCACCGCCGCCTCGAGCCGCTTGCCGAAGTCGGCGTCGGCGTTGCGGAAGTTGCCGATCGCACGCTCGGCGATGTCCTGGCGCGAGACCTGGGAGATCGCGCCCGCCAGGTTGGCGACCAGGCGCTCCTTCTCGTCCTCCGTCATCAGCCGGTACAGGTTGCCGGCCTGTACGAAGTCGTCGTCCTCGGCGTGCGCCGGCGTCGCGTGGTCACCGGTGCCGGCCGTGAATCCGTCGAACGGCTGCCACAGCGGGCGGCCGGTCTGGTGGGGCCCGCCGAAGCTGTTCGGCTCGTAGTTCTTCGCACCGCCGTGCCGGCCGTCGTACAGCTGACCGTCGCGGGAGTTGGTGCGTGCCTCGGTGGCGTGCGGACGGTTCACCGGCAGGTGGTCGGCGTTGATGCCGACGCGGTAGCGGTGGGCGTCGCCGTACGCGAACAGCCGGCCCTGGAGCATCTTGTCGGGAGAGGGGCCGATGCCCGGCACGAAGTGCGCCGGGGAGAAGACCGACTGCTCGACCTCGGCGAAGACGTTCTGCGGGTTGCGGTTCAGCTCCAGCTTGCCGATCTCGATGACCGGGTAGTCCGCGTGCGGCCACACCTTGGTCAGGTCGAACGGGTTGAAGCGGTAGGTAGCGGCTTCGGCGGCGGGCATGATCTGCACGCCGACGGTCCAGGACGGGTACTCGCCGCGCTCGATCGCCTCACGGAGGTCGCGCTGGTGCGAGTCGGGGTCCTTGCCGGCCAGGACGTCCGCCTCCTCGGCGGTCAGGCACTTGATCCCCTGGTCGGTCTTGAAGTGGTACTTGACCCAGAAGACCTCGCCGGCCTCGTTGTTCCACTGGAAGGTGTGCGAGCCGAAGCCGTCCATGTGGCGGTACGACGCCGGGATGCCGCGGTCGCCGAACAGCCAGGTCACCTGGTGGGTGGACTCCGGCGAGAGGCTCCAGAAGTCCCAGACGTTGTCCGGTTCCGTGGAGCCGGTGTACGGGTCGCGCTTCTGGGTGTGGATGAAGTCGGGGAACTTGATCGCGTCCCGGATGAAGAACACCGGGGTGTTGTTGCCGACGAGGTCGTAGTTGCCCTCCTCGGTGTAGAACTTCAGCGAGAAGCCGCGCGGGTCGCGTACGGCGTCCGCCGCGCCGAGGTTGCCGGCCACGGTGGAGAAGCGCAGGAAGACCTCGGTCTGCTTGCCGGCCTCGGAGAGGAACGCGGCGCGCGTGTACGGCGTGACGTCGGCGGTCACCGTGAAGGTGCCGTACGCGCCGGCGCCACGGGCGTGCACCACGCGCTCCGGGATGCGCTCGCGGTTGAAGTGGGCCAGCTTCTCGAGCAGCAGCTGGTCCTGCACGAGGACCGGCCCGCCGACGCCCGCCGTCTCGCTGTTCTGGTTGTCGGCGACCGGGGCACCGGCCTCCGTGGTGAGCGGTCCCTGCGTCACGTGCGCCTCCTGCGTCATCACTGACTCGTCCTGTCCTGTAGCCAAATCCAGGCTCGATCCTACAATAGACTTTGTCTAAGTCAAGTGATGTTCCAAAGTCACACCTATTCCCGACCTGGTCCTGCTTCCTGCTAGGCTGGTAGCTATGAGCGACCTACTGGAACGGCTGCGTGGACGCGGATGGCGGCTGACCGCGCAGCGGCGCGTGGTGGCCGAGGTCCTGAACGGCGAGCACGTCCATCTGACGGCCGACGAGGTCCATGCGCGGGCCGTCGCGAAGCTGCCCGAGATCTCCCGGGCGACCGTGTACAACACGCTGGGCGAGCTGGTCTCCCTCGGCGAGGTGCTGGAAGTCTCGACGGACAAGCGCGCCAAGCGGTACGACCCGAACGCGCACCAGCCGCACCATCACCTGGTCTGCGCGCGGTGCGGCTCGATCCGTGACGTCCACCCGACGGGCAACCCCCTCGCCGACCTCCCCGACTCCGAGCGCTTCGGCTTCACGGTGTCGGACGTCGAGGTGACGTACCGGGGCCTGTGCCCCCACTGCGCGAGCGCCTGACCGCACGCTGACAGAGAGCCCCGGCGCCGTACCCGGCACCGGGGCTCTTTCCTCTGCCCGGGGAAAACACCGAGGGCCGGAACCCATCTCTGGATTCCGGCCCTCGGCCTTCAGTAGCGGGGACAGGATTTGAACCTGCGACCTCTGGGTTATGAGCCCAGCGAGCTACCGAGCTGCTCCACCCCGCGTCGGTAAACACGACAGTACGCGACCCCACCCCCACGATGCAAATCCCTCCCCGCCACCCACCCACACCCCCACCCACCGGGCTACTCCGGCGGCCCCTCCCCCGGCAACGGCGCCGCGCATCCCCGCGGCGGACCACCTGCGCCGCGCGGTGTCCGCGCCGCAGGCGATCCGCGGCACGGCTGTCGGCATGGCAGGCGACCTGCGCTGCCGCGGGCACCGGCCGGCGCAGGCGGTTCGCCGCCGCGCCGCACCCGCCCAGGCGGGGACGCGGTCGGCGCCCGCCCGAAGCCCGGCCCGGCGGCCCCTCCCCCGGCAACGGCCCCGCGCATCCCGCGGCACCTGCGCCGCGGGTGTCAGCGCCGCAGGCGACCTGCGCTGCCGCGGGCGCAGGCGGTTCGCCGCCGCGCCGCACCCGCCCAGGCGGGGACGCGGTCGGCGCCCCCCGCAGCCCGGCCCGGCGGCCCGCGCCGCCACAGGTATCCGGACACCCGGCACCCCGGAACCCGCCCAGATCGGCGCCGGCGGTCCTGGCCCGTGGTGCGGTCAGGCGGACAGCTCTTCCCGCAGCGCGTCCCGCAGTCGGCCCGCTCGTTCGGCGACCTCCGTCGGGCCCAGGGCGACGGCCCTGTCGGCCCACCTCTGGCCCTCCGCCAGCTCTCCACGACGCGCGTAGACAAGGGCCAGCCGAAGGGCCGCCCGTCCGTGCCCGGCGTTCGCGGCGCGGGCCCACCACACGGCGGCCTCCGGCTCGCTGCCCTCCCGCGCCAGCAGCAGCCCGAGGTTGAACGCGCCGTTGCGCGACCCGGCCTCGGCCGCCGCCCGGTACCACCGGGCCGCCTCCACCACGTCACCCCGCGCCGCGGCCAGCATGCCGACCCGCACCTGTGCCCGCCGGTGCCCCTGGGACGCGGCGCGCTCGTACCACTCCTCGCACTCGGTCTTCTCGTGCACGATCTCCCCCAGCTCGTGCGCGGGCTCCGGCGGCCGGCGCGCGTCGAGCAGGGCGGCGAGCCGGTACGCGCCCTCCGCGCTGCCGCTGCCCGCCGCGCAGCGCAGATGCCGCTCGGCCTCCTGCTCGTCCCCCTCGCGCAGCCGGGCGATCCCGACCTGGAGCGCGGCCTCGGCGTGGCCGGCGGCAGCCGCCCGCTCGTACCAGCGCAGCGCCATCACGTCCTCGTCGCGCCCGGCGTAGAGGATGCCGAGGTTGAACGCGGCATCGACGCTGCCGGCCTCGGCCGCCTTGGAGAACCACGGTTCGGCCCCGGTCGTGTCGCCGCCCCGCAGCAGCAGGATGGCGAGGGCGTTCGCGGCCTCCCGGTGCCCGGCGTAGGCGGCCCGCCGGTACCACTGCTCGGCCTGCGCGGTGCGCCCCTGCTCGGCGCAGAGCAACCCCAGGTTGTACGCGCCGTTGTCATCGCCGGCGTCCAGCGCGGCCCGGTACCAGCGTTCCGCGGTCTGGGTCTCGCCGCGCTCGGCGTGCAGCGCGCCGAGCGCGTTGGCGGCGTTGCCGTCACCGTCCTGGGCGGCGCGCAGCCACCACACGGCCGCGCTCTCGGTGTCCCCGGCGTCGCGCAGCAGGAATCCGAGCGCGCAGGCGGCCTGCGGCTCGCCGTCCTTGGCGGAGGTCAGGTACCAGCGCCCGGCCTCCTTCAGTTCCCCGCGCTTCTCCAGGATCGCGCCCAGGTGCAGCGCGGCCCGCCGGTGGCCGCGTGCGGCGGCCTGCCGGTACCACTGCTCGGCCTCCGCGACAGCGTTGTCGGCGGCGGTCTCCTCCCCGTGCCCGGACGTACGGTCCAGCGCCCGCGCCAGCCGGTAGGCGGCTTCCCGGTGCCCGCGTTCCGCGGCGGCGCGCATCCAGTGCTCGGCGCCGACGTCCCCGCGGTGCTCCAGCAGGTCGGCGAGCGCGTAGGCGCCGAGGACGTGGCCCTGCTCGGCGGACTGGCGCAGCCAGTACTCGGCGGCCGGCTCGTCGCCGCGCTCGCGGTGGTGGCGGCCGAGCGCGTGCGCGGCGGCCGCGGAGCCGGCGACGGCGGCGATCCGCCACCAGCCGGCCGCCTCGTCGGCGTAACCGCGCTGGTGCAGCAGGACGCCCAGGTTGTTGGCGGCGGCACGGTCACCGGCCGCGGTGGCCGCACGCAGGTGGGGCTCGGCCGCGTCGAGGTCGCCGCGGCGCAGCAGCATGGCTCCGAGGACGCTCGAGGCCTCGGCGTCGCCGTTCTGCGCGGCGAGCGCGAGGCGGGTCTCCTCGGCGGCTTCCCCCATGTCGCCCAGCTCGTCGCGGGCCGGCTCCGCACCGGAAGGCTGCACAAATCGCCCTGTCTCGAACAGAGTTCCCTTGTCCCCCATAACGTCCATCGTCGCACCACCCGCAACCTGGGTACACCCGGTATACCGCAACCCGTAAGGTCACTTCAGCGTTTTGTCGACATGCCCACAGGGAGACAAGTCAAACACATACCGCCCAACTCCCCACGGCGGCGCGGCGGTTTCTCTGCCCCCGTATCTTCGTTCGCACACCACGAAGGCCCGGATCCCTGATGGGATCCGGGCCTTCGATGCAGTAGCGGGGACAGGATTTGAACCTGCGACCTCTGGGTTATGAGCCCAGCGAGCTACCGAGCTGCTCCACCCCGCGCCGTTGCAGGTCAACCGTACCACGGCGCGGGGGTCGCTTGATCAGCCGCCGTTCTTCCCGCTGGTCCTGCCGGCCTTGGACTGCGCGTCCTCGGCCCGCTTCAGCGCGTCCTTAAGGTCCTTCTGCGCCGTTGCGTAGGCGTCCCAGTCGGGTCCGTCCTTCAGCGCCTGCTGTCCGGCGTCGAAGGCCTTCTGGGCGTCCTGGAGCGCCTGCTTCACCGTCGGGTTGGTGGTGTCGGGCGGGTTGGTGGTGCCGGTGTCCGGTGGCCTGGTCGCCGAACTCTTCGCTCCGAAGACCTTGTCGAGCGCCCCTTCGAGCGTGTTCTCGAACGCGGTCCTGCCCTCGTAGGTGACCAGCACCTTGCGCAGCAGCGGGTACTTCAGTCCACCGCCGCGTACGTAGACGGGCTCCACATAGAGCAGTCCGCCGTCCAGCGGCACGGTCAGCAGGTTGCCGTACTCGATGTCGGAGTCGCCGCCCTTGAGGAGTTTGATCGCGGCGGCGATGTCCTGCTCGGAGTTGAACTGGCTCTGTACCTGTTTGGGACCGTCGACGGTCGTACTGGTCGGCAGTTTCAACAGTCTGATCTTGCCGTACTCGTTGCTGCCCGCCTCCGCGTCGACCGACATGAACGCGCTCAGGTTGTACCGGCCGTTGGGCGTGAACGTCGTGGAGAGCGAGAACGCCTGCCGGGCCTGGTCGGGCATCTTCATGCTGAGGTAGTACGGCGGCACCGCGTTGCCCGACTTGTTGGTCGGGTCGTCCGGCACCTGCCACACCTCGCTGCCGGTGAGGAACGTCTGCGCGTCCGTCACGTGGTACCGGGTGAGCAGCTCACGCTGGACCTTGAACAGGTCCTGCGGGTAGCGCAGGTGGTCCAGCAGGTCCGGGGAGATGGCGTTCTTCGGCTTCACCGTGCCGGGGAAGGCCTTCATCCAGGTCTTCAGCACGGGGTCCTCGGTGTCCCACTCGTAGAGCTTGACGTCGCCGGTGTACGCGTCGACGGTCGCCTTCACCGAGTTGCGGATGTAGTTGACCTGGTTCTGCTGGGCCACCACCGCGCGCGAGTTGTTCGTCGCGGTCAGCGAGTCGGCCGTCGTGTCACCGAGCGTCGTACGCGAGGCGTACGGGTAGCCGTTCGTGGTGGTGTACGCGTCCACGATCCACTGGATGCGGTGGTTGACGACCGCCGGGTAGGCGTCGCCGTCGATGGTCAGCCAGGGGGCGACCGCCTCGACGCGCTCCTTGGGGGTGCGGTTGTACAGGATCCGCGAGCCCTTGCCGATCGCGCCCGAATAGAGGATCTGCGGCTCGTTGAACGCCACCGCGTACGCGGCCCGGTTGACCGGGTTGTCGAGGTTGACTCCGCTGCCGCCCCGGTAACTGGTGGTCTTCTCACCGCCGTTGTCGGAGTAGTCGATCTCCTTCTGGGGACCGCCGACGATGGAGTAGGCGGTGGTCTTCTCGCCGTAGTAGACCCGCTGCTCGTACGTGCCGAGGTCGCCCCGGGACGGCAGGTCGTACTCGGTGAAGACCGGTTCGCCGTTGGGGTTCGCCTCGGTGCCCTTGGCGGCGACCACGCCGTAACCGTGCGTGTAGCGGAAGTGGTCGTTGATCCAGTTGTTCTTCGGGACGCCGTTCAGGTTGAGCTCGCGCAGACCGAGGACGGTGTCCTGGTCCTTGCCGTCCTCGGTGGGGTACCGGTCGACGTCCAGGTTGGTCGGGAACCCGTAGTAGTTCTTCATCTGCTGGAGCACCTGGAACGTCGGCGAGACGATGTTCGGGTCCACGATGCGGATGCTGGCCGCGTCGTTGGCGTCGTCGCGCAGCTCGGTCCGGTCCCCGGTGGTGGACTTGCCCGGGTACTCGGTGACCTGCGTGTCGTCGATGTCGTACGCCTCGCGGGTCGCCTTCAGGTTCTTCTGGACGTACGGCGCTTCCTTGGCCTGCTCGTTCGGCTGGACCTGGAACTTCTGCACGATCGCCGGGTACAGCCCGCCGATCAGGATCGCCGACAGGACCATCAGGCCGAAGCCGATGACCGGGAGCTGCCAGGTGCGCCGCCACAGGGTGGCGAAGAACAGCAGCGCGCAGATGACGGCGATGCAGAACAGGATCGTCTTGGCCGGCAGGTAGGCGTTGGCGTCGACGTAGCGCAGGCCCGTCCAGTTGTCCGTCGCCTTGAAGTCGCTGGACTTCACGGCGAGGCCGTACCGGTCGAGCCAGTAGGCGACCGCCTTCAGCGCCACGAAGATGCCGAGCAGTACCGACAGGTGCCCGGTCGCGGCGGCGGTGGCCCGCGCGCCGGGGCTGGTGACCCGCAGCCCGCCGTACAGGTAGTGGGTCAGCGCGGCGGCGATCAGGCACAGGATGGCCGCGGCGAAGCCGAAGCCCAGCAGGAAGCGGTACCAGGGCAGGTCGAAGGCGTAGAAGGAGACGTCGAGATGGAACTGCGGGTCCTTCTGGTGGAAGGGCACGCCGTTGACCCACATCAGCCAGGTCCGCCACTGGCCCGCCGCCGACGCGCCGGCGATCAGCCCGACGAGTGCGGTGACCGCGAGCAGCAGCCACTTCTTGTACGGCGCGATGCCCATCCGGTAGCGGTCGAGGCTCTGCTGCTCCATGGACATGGCACTGAGGGGGGGCCGCAGCCGGTGCGCGAGCCAGATGTTCACCCCGACCGCGACCGCCATCAGCAGGCCGAAGACGAAGAACAGCCCGATCTTCGTCCACAGGGTGGTGGTGAACACGGACGAGTAGTGCACCGACCGGTACCACAGCCAGTCCGTCCAGAAGCCCGCGAACATGGTGAAAGCCATGCCGAGGACTGCAAGGACGCCCAGGGTCATGAGCAGGGTCCGGACGCGCCGGGACGGGCGGCCCGCTCTCATCCGCGGCCCCGTCGGGCCCCCGCCGCGGTCCGGCATCTGGAAAGCCAAGGTGCGCACCTCGAAGTCGCTGTCGATCCGTCAGGCCCCCGTGTTCGCGGGCCCGCCGTGGCCCCCCGTGATCGTGGGCCCACACCTATGCAACTTACTCACGGTTTACTCGGTTCCCGATTCCGGTGGGGAACGAGGCAGGATTGTGACTATGTCCAACACTCCCATGGCAGCGAGCCCGCTCACCCGGGCCGTACTCGAGATCGACGAGTACGCCTCCGGCCTCGGCTGGGACCAGCCCGCCCGCCTCTTCGCCCTCGTCGACACCGCACGGCTGCGGGTTCAGGAACCCTCGCTCGCGGCCCAGCTGGGCCTCCAGGACGAGCCCGAGACCACCGGTCTCACCCCGATCGAGCAGGACGAGATCGCGTCCGGCAAACCGCTGGACGAGTTCCTCGGCACCATCGCCTGGCCGGACGCCGTCGTCGGCTGCGCGCTCACGGTGGAGCGCCTGATGCTGCCGCCGTCCGCCGAGGCCCAGGTCCCGTCCGGTCTGGACGAGGCCGGACTGACCAGGTGGGTGGCCCAGCACCCGGAGCGCCAGGAGGTCCGCATGACGGTGGCGGTGCTGCGCGACGGCAGCCGCGAGTCGGCGCTGCGGCTGCGCGAGAAGGACTCCCCGACGGAGGTACTCACCGGCCCCGACCTGGTGCCGGGCCTGGCGGAGGCCCTGGCGGCGACGTTCGCGGACTGATCGTCCTGTACGGCGAGGGGGGCGCCCATGGGCTCACGGGGCGCCCCCATCCGCGTACCGGTCCCGCTCAGCCCTTGGCGGTGCACGTGGGCAGCGCGGCGGTGTCCTTGCCGCGGATGTCCTTCAGCGCCTCCAGCGCGTCCCCGATCGTCCTGACCTTGACCAGGGTGAGTCCGCTCGGGGCGTCCTTGGCGGCGGCCGCGCAGTTGTCGGCGGGCGTCAGGAAGTACCGCGCGCCCCTGCTGCGCGCGCCGACGGTCTTCATCTCGACGCCGCCGATCGGGCCGACCGTGCCGTTGTCGTCGATGGTGCCGGTGCCGGCGACGAACGTGCCGCCGGTGAGGCTGCCCGGGGTGAGCTTGTCGTAGATCCCGAGGGCGAACATCAGGCCGGCGCTGGGGCCGCCGACGTCGGCGAGCTTGATGTCGATGGTGAACGGGAAGGTGTGGTCGGTCCCGGCGGAGATGCCGACGATGGCCCGCTTGGCGCCGCGGTCGGCGGACGTCGCGGTCGTGAGGGTGACGTCCCGCGTCCCGCTCGCCGTCCTGTGCGTCTTCTCCGCGGCGGCCCGCTTCTTGGCCGGGACGACGGTGAAGACGACCTTCTGACCGGGCTTGTGCCTGGTCACCAGCTTGGCGACGTCGGCCGGCTGCTTCACCGTCGTGCCGTCGACGGCCTTGATCACGTCACCGGCGTGCAGCCTGCCCTCCGCCGGGGAGCCCTTGACGACGGTGGAGACGATCACCCAGGACTTCACCGGGATGTCCAGCTTCTTCAGGGCGGCCACCTTGGCGCTCTCCTGGGACTGGCTGAACTCCTCGGCGTTCTCCTGGGTCGACTGCTCCTCCGTCTTGCCGTCCGGGTAGAGAGTGTCGTGCGGGACGATCTTGCTGTCGCGTGCCAGCCAGCCGTGGACGGCCTCCACCAGGTTCATCCGGAAGTCGGCGCTGGTGACCCGGACGGTGGTCATGTTCAGGTGACCGTCCGTCGGATAGGTCGTGTGCCCGGAAATCTGTAGCACCGGCTCGCCGTCGTGCTCTCCGAGCGTGTTCACGGTCGGGCCGGGAGACATCTCCGCGTACGGCACGGGGATGAGCACTCCCGCGCACAGGAGCGCGATCAGCATCAGGGTGGAGGCGAGCATCGTCGCGGTGCGGCGTGGCATGCCACGACAGTACGGGACAGCTCTGTCAGCGCACCGTCAGGGCACCCCCGTCACACCTTGCCCGCGCCCGTGTGGGAACGCTCCATCGCTTCGCGGAACCGGGCGTATCCGTCCAGCTCAGGCCCGTCGCTGCGGGCCTTGCGCGTCCGATTGGCCCAAGTGCCCCACAGTCCGCCGCCGACCGCGGCCACCAGCGGGATCAGCAGCCAGACAAGGACCGCCATGCCGACCTCCCGTACCCATGAGCGTCCGCAACTGACTGATCAGCAGATTAACCTTCCGCAGGGACAACGCTCACGCGCGGGTGCCGGTTACGCAACCGGATGCGCCGAACATGACAGCGATCGGGGGAACGGCCGCCGCCGAACGGCGTCAGCAGGCGCCGACCCACTCCTCGGTGCCGTCCGAGAAACTCTGGTGCTTCCAGATCGGCACCTCGTGCTTGAGGTCGTCGATCAGTTGCCGGCAGGCGTCGAAGGCCTCCGCGCGGTGCGGGCACGCCACGGCGACGACGACGGCGAGGTCCCCGACCCTGAGGTCGCCCACCCGGTGGACGGCGGCCAGCGCCCGCACGGGGTGGCCGGCGACGACCTTCTCGGCGATCCGCCGCATCTCGGCTTCGGCGCTGGGATGGCACGAGTAGCCGAGGGCGTCCACGTCGGCGCCCCCGTCGTGGTTGCGCACGGTTCCCACGAACAGCGCGATGCCGCCGGCGGCGTCGTCCCCGACGGCCCGGAACACCTCGTCCACGGAGAGCGCGCTCTCCCGGATGCCGATCAGCCTGATGGGGTCCGGGGCGGCCTGCTCGCCGGGGTGGTCGTTCGTGTGCGCCATGGCCCCATCGTGCCGCACCCGCCCGGCATCGGGGAATACGAGGTTCACCCGGCACACGCGCGTGCCCCCTTGGATGCTCCTACAGCCACGCCCCGGCCTGCCGTGCGGGCCGGCGGGGCAGGCGGGAACCGGCCTCCGGCCCGTGTCGGCCAGCGCCCGCCCCCTGACCCGGGTTCGAGGCGAGTCCCGGGCCGGCACGGAGCAGCGCCCAGGAGCCGCAAACCGGGCGGGCACGGGCCCGGGCCCGGGCCCCGGGAGACTAGACAGCCGGCACGAGCCGGCAGCCGGAGGGCAAGCGCGGCGGACACGAACCGGAATCCCGAAGTGGAGCACCGGGCGACACAGGCCAGGGTCGGTCGGGACCGGCGGACGCGAGCAGACCGGCACGGAGCGGCGCGGCAGGACCCGCAAACCGGGTGGGCACGAACCGGGACACCTGCGGCGGGCGCCGGACGGGGTGCGGCCGGGCGAGGAGGGGCGGAGCCCCCGGCGGGGGGCCGAGGGGGCGTGCCCCGGGCGCTCACACCCGCCGCCGGGCCTTCCGGGCCCGCCGTACGACAGCCGCCGCGCCGAGCAGGGCCACCGTCGCCCCCGCGGCACCCGCAGCCGTCGCGTCCTTGCGGCCCAGCCGACGTCCGGCCACCGTGTGCCGCCCGGACACCTCCTCCAGCAGCTGGGCGAGCACCTCCTCATTGGTCCACTTCGGCCGCCACCCGGCGTCGTGCAACCGGCTTCCGCTGACCACCCAGGGGTACATCGTGTACGCCAGGTCCCCCGCCGGGGACGGGGTGAGCCCGATCCGGTGCAGCCGGGCCGCCGCGCCGAGCGCGACCGCCGACGGCAGCTCCATCCGCCGGATCCCGCTCAGCTCCTCGACCTCCTCCTGCTCCAGCCACCCGTCGCAGCCGACGGCCAGCTCCCCGTCGACCTTCTCCAGGACGGCGTACTCCAGGGCGCTGCACAGATCCTCGACATGGCAGAACTGCCACGCGGGCCGCGACCCGGCGACGACGAGCAGCCGCGGCGACTCGAAGTACCTGGTCAGCGCGGTGTCGGTGCCGCCGACGAGGACGGCCGGCCGTACCACGGTGACGTTCAGTCCCGGATGCGCGCGCGGAGCCCGCCGGGCCAGCCGTTCGATCTCCAGCAGGTCCCCGACCCCGGTCGCCTCGGCGGTGGCCCGCAGCTCGGCGTCCTCGGACAGGGGCAGCTCGTTGTCCGGCAGCGCGCCGTAGACCATCGCCGAGGTGCACAGCACCACCCGGTGCACCCCGGCCGCCGCGGCGGCGGTCAGGACGGTCTGGGTCCCCCGGACGTTGTAAGCCGTGCGCGCCGCCGGATCGGTCTCCAGATCGATGTCGAGCGCGAGGTGGACGACCACGTCGGCGCCCCGCAGCTTGTCCGCGATCGCGGGGTCGCGGACGTCGAGGATGTGCCACTGCGCGTCGGCGCACTCGCCGCGCCGCTCGTCGATGGCGACGACCTGTCTGACCTCCGCGGATGCGGCGAGCCGCTCGGTGAGGAGGGCGCCGACCCCGCCGGCGGCGCCGGTCACCGCGACGACGGGCCCGCGCACGGCGGGAGGGGTTGAGGGGTTTCGCGCTGCGCGAACCTGCGGATCTGGGGAACTCACCGGGCGTCTCCAGCGGTTGTCTTCAGTACGGGCGCGACTGACGCGCACGTACCAGGTGCATCCATCCTGCCGCAGGCCTTCCGTGGGCCAAGCACCGAGGCCCGATCGGGTTCGGGTGTCTACGCTGGGTGGTGTCGGGCAGCCGCGCCGCCGGAGCGAAACCGGTGGCCTTACCAGCCGAGGAATCCTGTGAGTGACACCCCATTCGGTTTCGGCCTTCCGCCGGAGGAGCCGGAGGACGGCGACGAGGGCAAGAAGAAGGACCAGCAGAGCGGTGGTGGGCAGGGACCGGGCAGTCCGTTCGGTTTCGGCGACCTGCCCGGAGCCGGTGGTTTCGGTGGCCCCGGCGCCGACAACCCGCTCGCGGCCATGTTCGGTTCCCTGAACCCCACCGACCTGGGCGCGGCCTTCCAGCAGCTGGGCCAGATGCTCTCGTACGAGGGCGGCCCGGTGAACTGGGACATGGCCAAGCAGATCGCCCGCCAGACGGTCTCCCAGGGCACGCCGGACGGCACGAAGGACGCCAGCGTCGGCCCGGCCGAGCGCAGGGCGGTCGAGGAGGCCGTCCGCCTGGCCGACCTGTGGCTTGACGACGCCACGTCCCTGCCGTCGGGCTCCGCCTCGGCGGTGGCCTGGTCGCGCGCGGAGTGGGTCGAGGCGACCCTGCCCGCCTGGAAGGAGCTGGTGGACCCGGTCGCCGAGCGCGTCGGCGCGGCCATGGGTGACGTCCTGCCGGAGGAGATGCAGGCCATGGCGGGCCCGCTGATCGGCATGATGCGCTCGATGGGCGGCGCCATGTTCGGCACGCAGATCGGGCAGGCCGTCGGCGTGCTCGCGGGCGAGGTCGTCGGTTCGACCGACATCGGCCTGCCGCTGGGCCCGTCCGGCCGGGCCGCCCTGCTGCCGGCCAACGTGGCGGCGTTCGGCAAGGACCTGGGCGTGCCGCAGGAGGAGGTGCGGCTGTATCTGGCCCTGCGGGAGGCCGCCCACCAGCGCCTGTTCGCGCACGTGCCGTGGCTGCGCTCGCACCTGTTCGGCGCGGTCGACGGCTATGCGCGCGGGATCAAGGTCGACACGGCCAAGCTGGAGGACGTGGTCGGCCAGTTCGACCCGCAGAACCCCGAGCAGTTGCAGGACGCGCTCCAGCAGGGCATGTTCCAGCCCGAGGACACACCGGAGCAGAAGGCCGCGCTGGCCCGTCTGGAGACCGCTCTGGCGCTCGTGGAGGGCTGGGTGGACGCGGTGGTCCACGCGGCCGCGAAGCCGCGGCTGTCGTCCGCCGACGCCCTGCGCGAGACGCTGCGCCGCCGCCGCGCCTCGGGCGGGCCGGCGGAGCAGACGTTCGCGACGCTGATCGGCCTGGAGCTGCGCCCGCGCCGGCTGCGTGACGCCTCCCGCCTGTGGGCCTCGCTCACGGACGCGCGCGGGGTCGACGGCCGGGACAATCTGTGGGCGCACCCGGACATGCTGCCGACCGCGACCGACCTGGACGACCCGGACGGCTTCGTGCACCGTGAGCAGCTGGACTTCTCCGAGCTGGACAAGATGCTCGGCGAGGCCGCGCACGGCTCGGCGGGCGGCCCCGACCTGCGCAAGAAGGACGACGAGGCGAAGGACGACGGCAAGGGCGACGACGCGGAGTGAGCCTGTACGACGACGCGGTCCTCGTCCTGAAGGGGTACGAGGGCCAGCCCGAGCTGCGCCAGGCCTACCTGGACCACCTGGCGGCGCATCCGGACGGCATGTGGAAGGCCTGTCACGCGGGCCACATCACGGCCAGCGCCCTGGTGATCGACCCGGAGCACGGCAGGGTGCTGCTCACCCTGCACCGGAAGCTGCGGATGTGGCTCCAGATGGGCGGCCACTGCGAACCGGGCGACGCCACGCTGCGGGAGGCGGCCCTGCGGGAGGCGGCCGAGGAGTCCGGCATCGCCGGGCTGACGCCGCTGCCCGGCGGTCCGGTGCGCCTGGACCGGCATCCGATTCCCGCGCCGTGCCACTGGCACTTCGACGTGCAGTACGCGGTCCTGGCCCCGCCCGGCGCGGTGCACGAGATCAGCGACGAGTCGCTCGACCTGCGCTGGTACGCCTACGACGAGGTGGCGGCCGTGGCGGACGAGTCGGTCGTGCGCCTGCTGGACGCCACCCGCGCCAGGCTCTGACGGCGGTGCTGGGGTGACCGCCGTGGCGGTCACCCCCAGCACCCGTCGTGGCTCAGCTCCAGACGTTCCCCTGGTTCTGACCGCGCGCGCCCTGCTGCCCCATGCCGAACTGGGCGGCGAGGCCCTGTCCGATCTGGGCGTTCTGCGGCGGCAGCAGCTCGCTGGGCTGGACGAGCGCGAACCCGGACCCCATGAAGCTCAGCTCCCAGCCCTCACCCGTGCTGCCGCGCCGGCGCCACACCCCGGAGGAGTGCGTCTGCGCCTGCATCTGCACGCGCAGCCCGGTCGACCACGCCACGATCGCGTCGGCGTCACAGTTGACGTACTTGTCGGGCGTGACCCGCATCAGCAGCGGTGCCCCCGACGTCATCAGGGCCACCTTGCCGCGCCCGGTGATGTTGAGCTGGTACTTCCCGGAGCCGGAGATGCCGTAGAGGCTGTCGACGGCGATGACCTCGTGGTGCAGCGAGGAGTCCATGGCGAGGACGTAGGAGCTGTCGACGGTCAGTCCGTCCTGCTCCACATCCATGATGTGCACGCGCTGGGCGAGGTTGGCCAGGTAGACGGTGCCCTGCCCGTGGCAGCGCATCAGGTCCAGGCCCTCGCCGGTGTGCGCACGCGCGCGTGCCTGGCCGTTGGCGCGGTACTCGGCGTCGAACTCGACCAGGCCCTGGTAGGCGACCATGGTGCCCTTGCGGGCGAGGATGTCGTCGTGGCCCTCCAGGGTGACCCGGAGCATCTGGGTGTTCTGAAGGCTCCAGCGTTCCTGCGTCTGGGAATCGTTGTGCGCGAAAAGCGGACTCTGCATGGCGTTCTCTGACTCCCCTCAGCCCCGGAACCGAAGCCGGTCGGTGCTGTCCTCACTGGGCTGGACGACGACGATGCCCTGGCCGGAGAAGGCCATCTGGTACGCCTCACCGCTGCCCCGGCCGATCAGCGACTGCGCCTTGAAGCTGCGCTTGCCCTTCACCTTCAGGTTCGGCGACCAGGCGACGAGCGCGTCCGGGTCGACGTACGTCTCGTCCTCGCCGCCACCGCAGTCGACGACGATCGGCTTGCCGCGGGAGGTCAGCGCGACCCAGCCCTGCCCGGAGATCCTGGTGTTCCACAGGCCCTGCCCGGCGAACTTGGCGAGCCCTTTCACGCGCTCGACACCCCAGGTGAGGTGCGCGTCGAAGGCGAGGAGGTTGGTGGCGTTGACGGAGATGCCGTCGCCGTTGAGGTTGATCACGACGACGTCGGCGCCGTAGTCGGCGAGATAGAGCAGGCCGTCGCCGGAGCACTTCATCAGCGGTGCGCCCTCACCGGTGACCCAGTCGCGGGCGATCTGGCGGACGGCCGGCGGGTTGGGCTCGTACTGGACGAAACCCTCGTAGGCGACCATCGACCCCACGCGCGCGAGGAGGTCGTTCCCGGTCTGCAGGGCGACCTTCAGCATGTGACTGCCGTGGTTCTCCATGCGGGCGGTGACGGGTGCGGGGGCGAAGCCCGCGAGCGGCTGGTTCATGACGGGCTCCCTCAGACCTCGTACGGCTGGACGACGATGAAGTTGCCGGGCGCGCCCCGGAACTGGAGGTTGACGGTCTCGCCGGTGTCGCCCGGGTAGGCGTTGCGGCGCATCCGGACCTGGCTGGAGACGATGACCTGGGAGGCGGCCGACCAGGCGACGACGGCGTTGCAGTCGGCGAAGGTGGTCGGCGTGACCGGCAGCACCACGGGCGTGCCGTGGGTCTTGACGACGATGGTGCCGGTGCCCTGGAACTGCATCGTGAACAGCGCACCGCCCGGGATGCCGTGGCCCTCGACGCGGCGGACCTCGTACTGGAGGCTCTCGTCGAAGGCGAGGACGCTCTCGGCCGACACGCAGATGGCGTCGCCCTGTAGTTCGACGGGGTGGAGGTGGGTGGAGTTGTCGGCGAGGAACACCTGGCCCTGGCCGGTGCAGCGCATCAGCTGCATCTCCTGGCCGGTGGCGTTGCCGACGATCCGCCCGGCGAAGCCGGCGCCCTTGTAGCTGAAGTCGACCTTGCCCTGGTAGAGCACCATGCTGCCCTGCCGGGCCAGCACGGGCTGGCCGCCGATGCCGAGGTCGACACGGATCAGCTTCTTGTTCTGCTGCGTCCAGCGCTGCCCGGTCGGCGTCTCCTTGAACGCCTGGAGCGCGGCCGTCACCCCGGCGCCGCCCTGGGGCGCGCCCTGCGGCACGCCGTAGGGGGCGGCCTGCTGGCCGGGGACCTGGCCGTAGCCCGGCGGCACGGGCGGGGCCTGCCCGCCGTGGGGGGCCGGCTGCCCGCCGTAGCCCGGGGGCAGCGGCGCGCCGGGCCCGCCGCCGTAGGACGGCTGCTGGGGCGGCTGCCCGTAGGGCGCGGGGGCGGGCGGTGGGACGGTGCCGGCCGCGGGCGGGGTCATCGGGGCGATGACCGTCGGCGCGCCGTGCATGTTCGGGGCGGGCGCCGGGGCGGGGGGCGGGGTGTGGCCGGGCGGCGGGGCGAAGCCCTGCGGGGCCGGTGCCGGGGCGGGCTCGAAGGCCGGCGCGGGGGCCTGGGCGGGGGCAGGAGCGGCGGGGGCGCCGAACACGGGCGGGGCCGCGGCCTGGGCGGGTGGCGCGAAGCCGGGGGTCGCGCCGGGCTGCTGCTGCGGCTGCTGCGGGGCGGCGGGGGCCTCCTCCTCCGCCACCTCGCCGCCGAAGTTCTTCAGCAGCGCCTCCAGACCACCGTCGAAACCCTGCCCTACGGCGGCGAACCGCCATCCGTCCTTGAAGTAGAAGTCACCGAGCATCACGGCCCGCTCGGTGGAGAACTCCGCGCCGCCGTAGGAGTACCGCGCGACCTCCTCGCCGCCCGCCACGATCCGCAGATAACCGGGCCCGACCTGCGACATCTGCCCGGCACCGTCGATGGTCGCCGTGAAGGACAGCCGCCGGATGTGCGCGGGGACACGGTCGAGCGTGACCCGGAACGACTCCGTGTCGCCCGCCTGGGCGCCCAGCAGCTGGACGGACTCCTCCGGGGACTTCGGCTGGTTGAAGAAGACGAAGTACCGGTCGTCCGAGAGACGCTCGTCCGCGTCCAGACCGAAGCAGCTGATGTCGAAGGTCAGTCCGGGACCGGAGATCTGCACGCCTACGTACAGATCCGTGCCCGCCGTGAGGTCACTGATCCTGGCCTTGTGGCCGCGTTGGAATTCCCTGGCCATGCGTTACGACCGTCCCCCATCCCGAAAGTGAGTGCGTCGCGCAAGGCTAACGGCAAAGACCGGCAACGGCTCCGGGCGACCGTCGTCGGTACGAACCCGGTACACAACCGCTCCCGGCCGCTCACCCGGCCGGGATCAGGCCTCCCGCTCGCCCCGCGCGCCGGGCACGTGCGGCAGCCGTCCGGCGGCGACGACGCCTTCGAGGTAGCCGCGGGCCCGCTCGGTGCGCGGATAGGCATCCAGCAGCCGCCAGAAGTCGGACCCGTGACCGGGGACCAGCAGGTGCGCCAGCTCGTGGCAGAGCACGTAGTCGACGACGTAGTCCGGCATTCCCTGCAAGCGGTGCGAGAGCCGGATGCTGCCCTCGGCGGGGGTGCACGAGCCCCAGCGCGTGTTCTGGTTGGTGACCCAGCGCACGGAGGCGGGCCGGGCGCGGCCGGCGAAGTACTGGGCCGACAGCCGTTCCGCGCGCTCGCCCAGCTCGGCGTCGCCCAG
Source organism: Streptomyces sp. NPDC014991 (assembly GCF_043080665.1). Lineage (NCBI taxonomy): Bacteria > Bacillati > Actinomycetota > Actinomycetes > Kitasatosporales > Streptomycetaceae > Streptomyces > Streptomyces sp. NPDC014991. Next base: position 274,368 of record NZ_JBIBVY010000005.1, on the reverse strand, counting down.
CACCCGCCTGCTCTCCTGAGCGGCGAGTTTGTCGAGCATGACGGTCACCCAGCGCTGCTCCTCCGCCTTGGACATCCGGGCGGGGATCAGCACGACGGTGCGGTCGCCCTCGCGGTACGCGGAGACGGTCCGGCGGCGCCGGGCACTCCTGCGGACCTCGATCGCGCTCGCCCCCGAGCCACCGGGCGGCTGGCTCGTCGTGCTGCGCTGTGGCGTTCCGGCGCTGTGCAGGGGGTCGGCGGACACGCCCCGACGGTACCCGGTGCGCAGGGGCAAAGTCCCGGCTCCGGGACGGTCCGCTGCCGATCCCCCACCATGTGCTTGATTCGTACGACCGGTCCGCCGGTCCGGCTCGCACCGGTTCGGCCGACCGCCGAACGTCCGGCATGTCCCTGCCTCACCGACACGGTTCCGATTCGTACGACGAATCCCTGAGCCTGTGGACAACCGTCGGCGCCCGGTGCCCGGGGCCGGGCATGCTGGCAGATGTCGGCGGAGCGTGACCGGTTCCGCCGGCGAAACGGACACCCCGGAAGTCCCGGGGGTGCCACCACGGGAACGGGGGCCGGGCATGCATCCGGTGATGAAGCCCGCGCTGCGGCGCGGCTGGCGCGACCTCAACACGGTGCAGTTCGGGATGACCCCGGCGCACGCGCTGACGCTGGGCCCGGTGGCCACGGCGACGGGCAGCTTCCTGGAACTGCTCGACGGCACCCGGGGCCTGCCGCTGCTGCGCGAGGAGGCCCGCCGCATGGATGTGCCGGACGGCCATGTCGACGCGCTGGTGGAGCGGCTGACCCGCGCGGGCCTCGTCGACGACGCGCGCGGCGGCGGTCCGGACGCGGACGCCCTGCGGGAGAAGACGGACGTCCTCGAGCGCCTGCGGCCCGACCTCGCCTCGCTGTCACTGACCACGCCCGAACCTGGCGGTGCGCTGGCCCGTCTCGCCGCCCGGCGGGCCCGGCGGGTGCAGGTGCGGGGCGCCGGCCGGGTCGGCGCCCTGCTGGCGTCGGTGCTGTCGGGGGCCGGCGTCGGTGAGGTCGACGTGCGGGACGTGGGGCGCGTCGAGCCGTGGGACGTGGCGCCGGGCGGGCTTGCCGCCGAGGCACTCGGCACCCGCCGGGACACGGCGGCCCGCGCAGCCGTCCGCCGCGCGGCACCGGACCGTCCAGCGCGCCGCACCCCCTCCCGTGGGCCGGGTGCCGAGGAGCCCGGTCTCTCCCTGGTGATCCTCGCCCCCCGGGACGACGTCGCCGTGCACGCGCCGGACCCGTTCACCGCCGAGCCGCTCATGGCCTCCGGCACCCCGCATCTGTACGCCGGTGTGGTGGAGGGCACGGGCGTCGTCGGCCCGCTCGTGCTGCCCGGGGAGTCGGGCTGCGCCCGCTGTCTGCACGAGGACCGCACGGACCGGGACCCGGTCTGGCCCCGGCTGGTCGCCCAGTGGCGCTCGGGCAGGGCCCGCCGGATCGGGGCCTGTGATCTGGCCCTGGCCACCACGGTCGCCGGCCTCGCCGCGGCGCACGCCCTGGCCTTCCTCGACGGGGAGTCGCCGTCCAGCACGGGAGCCCGCTGGGAAGTCTCCGTACCCGGCCTGAACTGGCACGCCCGGCCGGTCTGGCCGCATCCCGCGTGCGGCTGCGGAGCTGCGGAGAGGGCTAAAAGGGAGGACTCCTCAACCATGGAGGCGCCACGCGCGACAATGGCGGTGCAACGGACGTCGACGGAGCACCGACGCGTGGCAGGCGCGGCGCGGCCGACTGGGACCTGGAGGGCGCATGTCTGATCTTCCCCGCAAGGCGGTCACCCGGACCGCCAAGCTCGCCGCGCTCCCGCTCGGCTTCGCCGGTCGGGCGACCTGGGGGCTGGGCAAACGGATCGTGGGCGAGTCCGCGGAGATCGTCGGCCGCGAGCTGCAGCAGCGGACGGCGGACCAGCTCTTCAAGGTGCTCGGTGAGCTGAAGGGCGGCGCCATGAAGTTCGGGCAGGCCATGTCCGTCTTCGAGTCGGCGCTGCCCGAGGAGATCGCCGGCCCCTACCGCGCGGCCCTCACCAAGCTCCAGGAAGCCGCTCCGCCGATGCCGATCCGCACCGTGCACGCGGTGCTCCAGGAGCGGCTGGGCCCGGACTGGCGCGACCTGTTCGAGGAGTTCGAGGACAAGCCGGCCGCCGCGGCCTCCATCGGCCAGGTGCACCGGGCGGTGTGGCACGACGGCCGCGAGGTCGCGGTCAAGGTGCAGTACCCCGGCGCGGGCGAGGCCCTGCTGTCCGACCTGGGGCAGCTGAGCCGCTTCGCCCGGCTGCTCGGCCCGCTCATCCCGGGCATGGACATCAAGCCGTTGATCGCGGAGCTGAGGGACCGCGTCTCCGAGGAGCTGGACTACGGGCTGGAGGCCCAGGCCCAGACCGTGCACGCCGAGGAGTTCGCGGACGACCCGGACGTGGTGGTCCCGGCAGTCGTGCACCAGTGCGAGCAGGTTCTGGTGACCGAGTGGATCGACGGCATCCCGCTGTCGGAGATCATCACGGACGGCACCCCGGAACAGCGCGACCGGGCCGGCCAGTTGCTGGCCCGCTTCCTGTTCTCGGGTCCGGCCCGCACCGGTCTGCTGCACGCCGACCCGCACCCCGGCAACTTCCGGCTGCTTCCCGGCGGCCCCGCAGGTGAGGACGACTGGCGCCTCGGGGTCCTGGACTTCGGCACGGTCGACCGGCTCGCCGGCGGTCTGCCGCTGCCGATCGGCGTCTCGTTGCGGTTCACGCTGGACGGCGACGCCGAGTCGGTCTACGAACTCCTGCGCGCGGAAGGGTTCGTGAAGGAGACCATAGAGCTGGACCCCGACGCGGTCCTCGACTACCTGCTGCCGATCATCGAGCCGGCCCGGGTCGACGCGTTCACCTTCACCCGCTCGTGGATGCGCAGCCAGGCCGCGCGCATCGCCGACCCGCGCTCCCCGGCCTACCAGCTCGGCAAGCAGCTCAACCTGCCGCCGGCGTATCTGCTGATACACCGGGTGACGCTGAGCACGATCGGCGTGCTGTGCCAGCTGGGCGCCACGGTACGGCTGCGGCAGGAGCTGGCGGAGTGGCTGCCGGGCTTCGTGGCCGACGACCCGGCCGAGGAGGAGAAGCCGGCAGCGGGCGCGTGAGCCCCGGCCTCACCGGCCCACCCTCGCTCCCGCCACGTCTGGTCACCACCAGGCCGAGTCCAGTCGTCCCTCGATGGCCCGCAGGTTCTCGCGGGAGCAGGCGGTGCAGAAGTACTGCCGTCCGCCGTTCTCCACGGAGCAGGTCCAGGTGGCCGGCTGGGGGCCGTCGGACGGGATGCCGCAGCGGGCACACACGAGGGGGCTGCGCTCCGCGATGGAGCCGCCCTGATCACTTGCTCCGGGAAGACTCGTCACCCGGCGACGATAACCCCGCGACCGGGGCGGCGCCGTGCGGAGCGCACCGCGGGGGCCGGTCCGTTCGGCCGGACCGGCCCCCGCGGGAGAGCTTCGCCTCCCCGCGCCGGGAGGCCACCTCGTGCGGAGGTGTGATCGTTACTGCATGACGGCCATGGCGAGCGCGCGGCGGGCGCGCATCGAGGCGCGCTCGGCCCGGCGCTGCATCCGCCGGGCGGTGGCCAGGCGCACGGCCCGGCGTTCCTGTGCGGCGTCATGAAGCCGCTCGTGCATATGCGCGCGAGCCAGGGCTTCTTGCATGAGTTGCATCTCACGGTTCCTGTTCTGGCGCGCTTCGGTCGCGCCGGTGGTGGTGAAGTCTGGGGTCGCGGAGCCTGTGCGCTCGCTGGTGGACGGCTTCATCGGGGCCTGCTTCTTGGGGTCGTGCGTGAGGGGGCGGTCGATCGTTCCTGCGATGTTCATGCTGTGACCGGGTTCTTCCGCGGGCGGCCGCGCGGCCGCTTCCGGGCGACGACGACACCCTGGATGAACAGCTCGCCACCCCAGACGCCCCAGGGCTCGCGCCGCTCCTTGGCGCCGGCGAGGCAGGCCTCCATCAGCGGGCAGGTGCGGCAGAGGGACTTGGCGTACTCGACGTCGGCCGGCGACTCGGCGAAGAAGACCTCCGGGTCGTAGGAACGGCAGGGAACGGGTACGCCGAGGTTCTCGATGGCGTCGTCGAGCGCGGTGAGCGCGGTGAGGGGGATCAAGGTGGAGTCCTCCGTGAGGCCGGGCGGGGGGATCGTTTGCGAAGGCGGTACGGACGGGGCGTGCGCTTCGAGTTGCACGGTTGGTCTTCCTCGTCTGGTCGGTCCGGTCGGTCGACCGGGTGTCGGCTGGGTACCGGGTTCTTCCTTGTCCCGAGGCCCCTTCGCTCCGTCCTCCCCGTTCGGGGCAAACAGAAGGGCCGCGGATCCCTGATGGGGTTCCGCGGCCCTGAAGGCGCCGGCCTGATCGACGATCAGGCTGGATCACTCCAGGGTTCTGGCCCACGGAAGGCCCACATCAGGTGGTACTGCTTCGTCTGCTTCCGGAATCCGGCACCGGCCGCCGCAGAGGCATAGGCATGCGCCTGTGCCGTTACCGCTTCCAGTGCCTTGGTCGGTCGCTCATTGCGCTCACGGACGGGAAGTCCCGTGAGGGCAGAGGAGGACGCCGGACGCGCGGCACGGATGCCGGACAGACCGGTGCCCTGGTTCGAGGCGCCGAGCATGCACGTGGAGACGGCCGAGCGATCGGTCAGTTTGGCCGCGCTGACGGTGGTGCTGATGTTGATGCTGATCACTTGACTCGCCTCCTCTCGGCGTCTCTGGGGCTGTGGTGAAACAGCCCGTTGGGGTGTGCAAGTACAACACGGAACCGGTGCCTTCGAGAAGGCCGCGACTTCCGTGCCTAGAACCTATGGGGATTGCCGGGGCATGTGCAAACTATTTTTCCGACGAGTTCCCATCAGTCGCCCAGGCCGCCTTCGCCGGGCTCCTGGCCTGCGCAGATGGCCAGAACATCGGCTCCGTAGCTGCGCAGCTTGCGGCTGAGGACGCCGGGGATGCGGGACAGCTCGGCGGGGCTCTCCGGGCATGTCTCGGCGATGGCCATCAGGGTCCGGTCGGTGAAGACGCAGAAGTCCGGCTGCCCGCTGCGCCCTGCCTGGACGGCACGCCACTCCCGCAGCCGTTCGTAGAGCCCCTCGTCCATGTCCGAGGGGCAGTCCTCGCAGCGCATCAGCTTCATCTCGCCCGCGTCGGTCAGTGTCCGGCCGCAGACCCGGCAGCGGGCGGGGGTGCGCTGGGCGCGGCGGGCAACCGGGGCGGCGCCCCCCACGGCCCCGCGCTCGACACTGCCGGCGGCACCGGTGCCGACCGGGCCGACGGTGGCGGCGGTGCCGGGGCGCAGCCCGTCGAGGAAGCGGCTCGGTCGGCGGTGGGGGCGGCCACCGGGTGAGCGGGACAGCGACCAGGAGACGTGGAGCCGCTCGCGGGCGCGGGTGACGCCGACGTAGAGGAGACGGCGTTCCTCCTCGATCTGCTCGTCGGTCCGGGCGTAGGTGATGGGGAGCATGCCCTCGGCGACGCCGACCAGGAAGACGACGTCCCACTCCAAACCCTTGGCGGCGTGCAGGGAGGCGAGGGTGACGCCCTGGACGGTCGGGGCGTGCTGGGCGTTCGCCCGCTCGTCCAGTTCCGCGACGAAGTCGGCGAGGCCGGCCCCCGGTCTGGCGGCGGCGAGGTCGTGGGCGAGGTTGACCAGGGCGGCCAGGGATTCCCAGCGTTCCCTGACGGCGCCGGAGCCGGCCGGGGGTTCGCTGGTCCAGCCTTCTCCGGAGAGGACGGCGCGTACCTGGGAGGGCAGGTCCACGACGTCGTCGAGGAGGGAGTCGTTGCCGCCGAAGCGGGCCGCGCCGCGCAGGGCGATGCCGGCCTTGCGCACCTCGGGCCGGTCGAAGAAACGCTCGGCGCCGCGCAGCTGGTAGGGGACGCCGGCGTCGGCGAGAGCCTGTTCGTACGTCTCGGACTGGGAGTTCGTGCGGAACAGGACGGCCATCTCGGCGGCCGGGACGCCCGCGTCGATCAGCTCGCGGATACGGCGGGCGGCGCCCTCGGCCTCGGCGGGCTCGTCCGTGTACTCGGTGTAGACGGGCTCGGGTCCCGGGGGGCGCTGGGAGACGAGTTCCAGCCGGTGGTCGGCGGCGCGGCCGCGGGCCTGGGCGAGCAGGCCGTTGGCGAGACGGACCACCTGGGGCGTGGAGCGGTAGTCGCGGACCAGTTTCACGACGGTGGCGCCGGGGTGCCGGGTGCGGAAGTCGAGGAGGTGGTCGGGCGTTGCACCCGTGAACGAGTAGATCGTCTGGCTGGCGTCGCCGACGACGCACAGGTTGTCGCGGTCGCCGAGCCACAGGTCCAGCAGCCGCTGCTGGAGGGGGCTGACGTCCTGGTACTCGTCCACGACGAAGTGCTGGTACTGCGCGCGGACCTGTTCGGCGATGTCGCGCCGGTCCTGGAGGACGGCGACCGTCAGCAGCAGGACGTCCTCGAAGTCGATCAGCGAGCGGTCGCGTTTGACGTCCTCGTAGGCCGCGTAGAGGTGGGCGATCTCGGCGGGGTCGCGGGGGGCCTCGCGGCCGGCCTTGGCAGCCGCGTACGGATAGTCGGCGGGAACGGTCTGGGTGACCTTCGACCATTCGATCTCCGCGGTCACGTCGCGCAGCTCGTTGCGGTCGAGCCGGGTGCCCAGGGCGGCGGCCGCGTCGGCGACGAGCTGGACCTTGCGGTCGACGAGCCGGGGCAGGGAGCCACCGATCGCTTTCGGCCAGAAGTACTGGAGCTGACGCAGGGCGGCGGAGTGGAAGGTGCGGGCCTGGACCCCCTGGGCGCCGAGCTGGCGCAGCCGGCCGCGCATCTCCCCGGCGGCGCGGTTGGTGAAGGTGACGGCGAGCACGCTGGACGGCGGCAGGATGCCGGCGCGCACCCCGTAGGCGATGCGGTGGGTGATCGCGCGGGTCTTGCCCGTGCCCGCCCCGGCCAGCACGCACACCGGACCGTGCAGGGCGGTGGCGACCTCGCGCTGCTCGGGGTCGAGCCCTTCGAGCACCGCGTCGGCCGAGTCCGGTACCTGCGGGAAAAGGGTGGAGTGCGTTGCTGCTGTCACACCGCCATGCTGCCAGGTCGCCCGGGACGGCTGTGCCGGTTGTCCACAGGCGGGGGCACGCGGTCGTACTAATGCGGCAGGCATCACGGGGGACGTCCCGGGGCGGCGGGCCTGGCAGTCGGCTCGGCCTGGGTCGCGGTGAGCTTCGCGGCCGGCGCGGCCGGGTGTGGCGGGCCTCACGGCCGTGATGGACGCGCGACGGGCGGGACGGCGGACGACGGACGACGGGAGTGACCCACGGGTTCTGTGCTTGTATCCGTGCGGGAGGCGCGCGTACCCGGGCGGGAATGGCGACCCGGGCCGGTGCGTTCTACTCCCGACGGCCTTTTCCGAGCTGCCTGAGGAGCGCGAGACATGCAGGGCACTGTGACGATGTACAGCACGACGTGGTGCGGCTACTGCCGGCGGCTGAAGAGCCAGATGGACCGCGAGGGCATCGCGTACAGCGAGATCAACATCGAGCAGGACCCCGAGTCCGCGGCGTTCGTGGAGAAGGCGAACGGCGGTAACCAGACGGTCCCGACCGTGCTGTTCGCGGACGGCAGCACGCTGACCAACCCGTCGCTGGCTCAGGTGAAGCAGAAGCTCGCCGCGTGACGTTCCGCGCGCCTGCGCGGTGACACGCCCGACAGGGCGGCCCCGATCGCTCCGGGGCCGCCCTGTCGTATGTCGTCCCTCACCGGGGTGGCGTGGCTCAGACGAAGCCGCGCGTCGGCAGCGGCTTGCCGTACCACATCTCGATCAGGCGGGCCGCGATCGAGATGCCGTAGGGCGGCAGCACGTCGCCCGATTCGAAGGCCGCGTGCAGTTCCTCGCGGGAGAACCAGCGGGCCTCGTGGATCTCGTCCCCGTCCACGTCGATCTCCGTGGATGTGGCGCGGGCCATGAAGCCGAGCATCAGGCTGGAGGGGAACGGCCACGGCTGGCTGGCGACGTACTCGACCGGACCGACGGTGATGCCTGCCTCCTCGGACACCTCGCGGCGCACCGCCTGCTCGATCGACTCCCCCGGCTCGACGAATCCGGCGAGCGTGGAGAAGCGGCCCTCGGGCCAGTGGACCTGGCGGCCGAGCAGGATGCGGTCGTCCTCGTCGGTCACGGCCATGATCACGGCCGGGTCGGTGCGCGGGTAGTGCTCGGCACCGCAGGCCTGGCAGCGCCGGATGTGGCCGGCGGCGGCGATGACCGTGCGCTCACCACAACGGGAGCAGAAGCGGTGGGTGCGCTGCCAGTTCTCCAGGCCGACCGCGTGCACCATGAGCCCGGCGTCCCGGGGCGACAGCAGCAGGCCGGCCTCGCGCAGGCCCGCGGGGCGCGCGGACTGGTCCATGCGGCCGGGCAGCGCGTCCTTCTGGAGGGCGAAGTAGCTGACGCCGTCCTCGTCGATGCCCAGGAAGTAGCGGTGCGCCTCGGTGAGCGGCGCCTCGAAGGAGGGCGTCATGACGAGTTCGGTCCGGCCGTCCGGGGACTCGTCGATGAGCACCTGACCGCCGGAGACCACGAAACACCGGGTGGTGGGGTGGCTCCACGCCGCCGCGAGCCAGGCCTCGTCCAGCCGGTGGTGGGCGGCGCGGTCGATGCCGCTCGGAGCGGTCAGCGAGATGGGTCGGTCGGCTGTGTGGTCGGTCCAGGTGGTCACGGGTGGTTCCACTCCCCCAGAGCAGCGGTTCGTTCGGCGGGCGGTTCGGCGGGACGTAGGGCGGAGGACACCGGGCCGGGCGCGGACGGACGAGGCGGTTCTTCCAGTGTGCCCCGCGCGCGGTGCCCTGCCGTACGCCCCGGCCGGTCAGGGTGCGGGACGCCAGTTCTCGGCCAGGTCATCCCACAGGTAGGCGCTGGTCTCGACGCCTTTGAGGAGGAGGTCCAGCTCCACCTTCTCGTCGGGAGCGTGCCAGCCGTCGGATGGGACGGAGATGCCCAGGAAGAGCACGGGGGCACCGAGGACTTCCTGAAGGTCGGCGGCGGGCCCGGAGCCGCCCTCTCGGGTGAAGCGGACAGGTTGCTGGAAGGCGCGGCCCATGGCGCGGACCAGGGACCGCAGCGCGGGGTGGTCGAGCGGCGTCAGGCACGGGCGCGTGGCCGAGCCGAACTCGATCTCGCACCGGATCCCGTCGGGCACCTGTCCGGCGGCCCAGTCCCGGACGGCCTTCTCGATGTGGCCGGGATCCTGGCCGGCGACCAACCGGAAGGACAGCTTCACCATGGCCGCGGACGGGATGATCGTCTTGCTGCCGGGGCCCTGGTAGCCGCCGCCGATGCCGTTGACCTCCGCGGTCGGGCGGGCCCAGATGCGCTCCAGGGTGGTGTGACCGGCCTCGCCGTGGGCGGCGTGGGACCTGGCGGTGCGCAACCAGCGCTCCTCGTCGAAGGGCAGCTCGGCGAAGAGTTCCCGCTCGCGGTCGGTCAGCTCCACCATGCCGTCGTAGAAGCCGGGTATCGCCACGCGCGCGTGCTCGTCGTGGAGGGCGGCGACCAGGCGGGCGGCGGCGGTGGCCGGGTTGGGCACGGCGCCGCCGAAGGAGCCGGAGTGGATGTCCTGGTCGGGGCCGTACAGCCGGATCTCGCACTCGGCGAGGCCGCGCATGCCGGTGCAGACGGTCGGGGTGTCCTCGGACCACATGCCGGTGTCGGAGACGATCACGGCGTCGGCGGCGAGCCGCCCGGCCCGCTCCTCCACCAGGGTCCGGAAGTGCGGGGAGCCGGACTCCTCCTCGCCCTCGATGAGCAGCTTGAGGTGGACGGCGGGGGCGGTGCGCCCGGTGGCGGCGAGGTGGGCGCGCACACCGAGTGTGTGGAAGAACACCTGGCCCTTGTCGTCGGCCGCCCCGCGCGCGTAGAGGCGGTTTCCGCGGACGACCGGCTCGAAGGGGTCACTGTCCCAGCCGTCCTCGCGGTCGGCGGGCTGCACGTCGTGGTGGCCGTAGACGAGGACCGTGGGTGCTTGCGGGTCGTCCGAGGGCCACTCGGCGAAGACGGCCGGGGCGCCCGGGGTCTGCCAGACCTCGACGGTCGGGAAGCCGGTCTTCAGGAGTTCGGCGGCGAGCCAGTCGGCGCTGAGCCGTACGTCGGGCGCGTGATCGGGCTGGGCCGACACGGACGGGATGCGCAGCCATGCGGTGAGGTCGTCGAGGAAGGCGGCGCGGTGCTGCTCGATGTACGCGCGGACGGCGCTGTCCGGGGTCTGGCTCATGCTCACGAGCCTATCCGCCCGCACGGACGTCGTCGGCGGGGGTTCGTCACACTCAGCTCGCCTCCGGTGTGCTCTCCGTCTCGCCGGTGAGCAGCCGCTCCAGCGCGGCCCGGTCCGGCAGGCCCGCGGGGCGTACGACCTCGCCGCCCCGCACGTACAGGAAGGCGGCCGTGACGGACTCGGGCGGCACGCCCTGCTGCTCGGCCCAGGCGAGTCGGTAGACAGCGAGCTGGAGCGGGTCGGCGGTACGGGTGCGGCTGGTCTTCCAGTCCACGATCTCGTACGTCGTGCCGTCGCCGTCGCCGTTCTTGTAGACGGCGTCGATGCGGCCCCGCACGACGCGGCCGGCCAGGGTGAGCTGGAAGGGTGCCTCGACCCGGTAGGGGGTGCGCCGGGCGTACTCGGTGCGTTCGAAGGCCTCCTTCAGGTCTTCCAGGTCGCGTTCGTCGGTGATCTCGGCGTCGCTGCCGGGCAGTTCCTCCGGTTCCAGCAGGGGCAGGGTCAGCTCTTCGAAGCGGGCTTCGACCCAGGCGTGGAACCGGGTGCCCCGGCGCGCGGCCGGTTGCGGGGGGCGCGGCATGGGGCGTGCGAGTTCCTGCGCGAGCCCGTCCGGGTCCTCTGCGAGCCGCAGCAGCTGGGACGCGGTGAGCGTGGCGGGCAGGGGGACGTCGGTGACGGCCTGCCGGGCGCGCAGAAGCTCTCCGGTGAGGGCGTCCAGATCGCGGTCCCAGGAGGCGACGGCGCGGGCCTCCTCGGGCGTGAGGGACGCGGTGCGCGGCGACTCGCGGGGGCCGGGGTGGTGCTGCGGGGCGGACGCCTGGTGGGGGACCGTCGGCCGCCCGGCGCTCCAGGAGTCCCGGCCGGCTTCGTCCGGGACGGCTTCGTCCGGGACGGCTTCGTCCGGGACGGCTTCGTCCGGGACGGCTTCGTCGTACGGGAAGTGCGGCTCGGGGAGGAAGTCGTCCTCGAAGGGGAGGTCCGCATCGCCCAGGACACCCTCGTACGGCTCGCCGTAGGACTCTTCGTCGTACGGCTCCTGGCCGTAGGGCTCTTCGTAGGACGGGTCCTCGCCACCGGGTTCCTCGCCGTACGGGTCGGCCGGTGGTGCGGGCCAGTCCGGGTCCTCGGCGCCGGCGGGGTCGTGGAGGGCCGGCCGGCGGCTCTCGGGCCGGGCGGTGAGGATGTCCAGGTGGGCCAGGACGGTCTCGGCGGCGGCGCGGCGGCGGGCCAGGCCGCCGGCGTCGAGCGGGAGCGGCCACACCTGGTCGGCGGTGGCCGCGTGCAGGGCAGGGTTCTCCTCGTCCTCGGCGGGCTCGTCCGCCCACGCCTCGATCTCGCCGTGTCCGGCGGCGCAGTGGTCGTACAGGGCCTGGAGGAAGTCGGACGGGCCGCGCGGCTTCTTCTGGCTGGGGCCCCACCAGTGGCCGGAACCGAGCAGGAGGGACCGGGGGCGAGTGAAGGTGACGTAGCCGAGGCGGAGTTCCTCGGTGTGCTGGTGGTCCTTCATGGCCTCGTGGAAGGCCTTCATGCCCCGGGAGTCCCAGGAGTCGATGTCGGGCAGGGTGTCGCGGTCTCCGCGCAGGGCGTGCGGGAGCACCTTGGCCTGGGCGGTCCACTTCTCGCGGCCCTGGGCGCTGGGGAAGGTGCCGGTCACCAGTCCGGGGACGGCGACGACGTCCCACTCCAGGCCCTTGGACTTGTGCGCGGTGAGCACCTTGACGGTGTTCTCGCCGCCGGGCAGGGCGTTGTCCAGGCCCTTCTCGTACTGGGCGGCGGTGCGCAGGAAGCCCAGGAAGGCGAGGAGGGTGGCCTCGCCGTCGCTCGCGGCGAAGGATGCGGCGATGTCCAGGAAGTTGGACAGGGTCTCGCGGCGGCGGGCGGCCAGCGCGTGCGGGGACGCGGACAGCTCCACCTCCAGGCCGGTGACCGCCAGCACGCGGTGCAGGACGTCCATCAGCGGGTCGGACAGCGAGCGGCGCAGGTCGCGCAGTTCCGTGGCCAGCCGGGCGAAGCGCACGCGTGCGTCCGGCGAGAACGGCAGTCCGTCGTCGGCACCCTCGCCGAAGGTGCCGGCCGCCGGCGTCTCCAGGAAGGTGTCCAGGGCGTCCGCGAGCGATATCACCTCGGCCGGGTCGATGCCTTCCACGGCGGCGGCGAGCCGGCGGTCGGGATCGTCGGTGCCGTCCACGCGCGCGTGGGCGACCAGCAGGCGGGCGCGGCGGCCCAGCAGGGCGAGGTCCCGCGGGCCGATGCGCCAGCGTGGGCCGGTCAGCAGGCGCACCAGGGAGGCGTTGGCGCCGGGATCCTGGAGGACCTCGCAGACGGCGACGAGGTCGGCGATCTCGGGCAGGTGCAGCAGCCCGGACAGACCGACCACCTCGACGGGGATGTCACGGGCGACGAGGGCGCCCTGGATCTCGGCGAAGTCGGTCGCGGTCCGGCACAGCACGGCGATCTCTCCGGGGGGCGTGCCGGTGCGGACGAGGTGGGCGAGGGAGTCGGCGATCCAGTCGATCTCCTCGGCGTGCGTGGGCAGCAGGGCGCAGCGGACCGTGCCGTCGTACTCGGCGCCGGGGGCCGGGCGGAGAGCCTCCACGCCCGCGTGCAGGGCGCGCAGCGGCTCGGCGAGGTCGTTGGCGAGGTCGAGGAGGCGCCCGCCGCTGCGGCGGTTCTCACTGAGCGCCTGCCGGGTGGCGGGCCGCCCGTCGGCGTGGGGGAAGTGTTCGGGGAAGTCGTCCAGGTTGGCGACGGAGGCTCCGCGCCAGCCGTAGATGGCCTGGCAGGGGTCGCCGACCGCGGTCACCGAGTGGCCGGTGCCGCCGCCGAAGAGGCCCGCCAGCAGGACGCGCTGGGCGACGGAGGTGTCCTGGTACTCGTCCAGGAGCACCACGCGGAACTCCTCGCGCAGCAGGCGGCCCACTTCCGGGATGCCGGCGAGGCGGGCCGACAGGGCGATCTGGTCGCCGAAGTCGAGCAGGTCACGCTCGCGTTTGGCGGCCCGGTAGCGCCGGACGAGGTCGGCGAGTTCCCGGCGGGCCGCAGCCGTCTCGGGGACCTTGCGCAGGTCGGCGTTGGTGAGCCTGGCGCCGTCCAGGGCGCGCAGCAGGTCGGCGTCCCAGGCGCGCGCCCTTACCGGGTCGACGAGGTGTTCGGCGAGTTCCGAGTCGAGGGCGAGCAGATCGCTGACCAGGTCGGCGAAGGAGCGGGTCAGCGCCGGGTAGGGGCCGGGGGCCTCGCGCAGCACGCGCGCGGCGAGCTGGTAGCGGGTGGCGTCGGCGAGGAGGCGGGATGTGGGTTCCAGGCCGATGCGCAGGCCGTGATCGGTGAGCAGGCGGCCGGCGAAGGCGTGGTACGTCGAGATGACCGGCTCGCCCGGCGGGTTGTCCGGGTCGATGACGTCCGGGTCGGTGACGCCTGCCGCGATCAGCGCCTTGCGGACGCGTTCGGCCAGCTCGCCGGCGGCCTTGTTGGTGAAGGTGAGGCCGAGGACCTGTTCGGGCGCGACCTGCCCGGTGCCGACCAGCCACACCACGCGGGCCGCCATCACGGTGGTCTTGCCGGACCCGGCGCCGGCCACGATCACCTGCGGGGCGGGCGGCGCGGTGACGCAGGCCATCTGCTCCGGGGTGAACGGGATGCCGAGGAGCTGCTTGAGCTGCTCGGGGTCGGTGATACGGGCTGGCATGTCGAAGAAGGCTAGCGGCGGCCACTGACAGTCGAGGACGAATCGACCGCCGGGGGCAGGAAAGGGCAGGTCAGCACGCGGGGTGCTGTGCGTCACCCCCGCCCGGACCGCGTCTCACTCCACCACGTGGCGTCCCTCGGGGCGGGCGCTGCACGAGGCGCGGAAGGCGCAGTGCGTGCACTGCTGGCCGGTGCTCGGTGTGAACCGCTCGTCGAGGACCTTGCCTGCGGCGGTCGCCAGCAGCTCGCCGACCCACTCCCCCGCCAGCGGCTCCTGGCCCTGCACCCGGGGCAGGCCGTCTCCCCCGTCACGCTTGGCGGCGCCCTGCCTGAGGTGGACCAGTTCCGCACCGCCCGGTTCGGGGCGTGCGCCGTCGAAGGCCTCGTCGACGGCGCCTTCGCGCACGGCGAGCTGGTAGACGGCGAGCTGCGGGTGGTGCTCCACCTCGCGCGCGGTGGGTGCGTGTCTGCCGGTCTTGAAGTCGACCACGTAGGCCCGGCCGTCGCCGTCGGTCTCGACGCGGTCCATCTGGCCCCGGATGCGGACCTCGTAGTCGCCCGCTCCGATGGTGACGTCGAAGTCCTGCTCGCTGGCCACGGCGGTGCGGCCGGCGCGGGCCAGCACGTGCCAGTTCAGGAAGCGTTCGAGCGCCACGCGCGCGTTGTCCTTCTCCTGCTGGGACTTCCAGGGCGCGTCGAAGGCCAGCGCGTTCCACACGGAGTCCAGGCGCTCCATGAGGACGTCGAGGTCGGCCGGGGTACGACCGGAGGCGACCTCGTCGGCGAGGACGTGGACGACGTTGCCGAAGCCCTGTGCGGTGGTGGCGGGTGCGTCGGCCTTCACCTCGCGGCCCAGGAACCACTGGAGCGCGCAGGTGTTGGCGAGCTGGTCGAGGGCGCTGCCGGAGAGCACGACGGGCTGGTCGCGGTCGCGCAGCGGCACCTTGCTCTCGGTCGGCTCGAACATGCCCCACCAGCGGTAGGGGTGCGCGGAGGGCACGAGCGGGCGGCCGTCCTCGTCGGCGAGCGCGGCCAGCCGGGCCAGCCGGCGGGCGGCGGCCTGCCGCAGCGTGGTGGACGCGCGCGGGTCGACGGTGGTGGCGCGCAGCTCGGCGACGAGCGCGGCGACGGAGAGCGGGCGCCGGGGGCGGCCGGTGACGTCCTTCGGCTCGACGCCCAGCTCGGTCAGGAACCGGGAGGGCTGGTCGCCGTCGTCGGCGGGTGCGTTCACGGCGGTCACGACGAGCCGTTCACGCGCGCGCGTGGCGGCGACATAGAACAGTCGGCGCTCCTCGGCGAGGAGCGCGCCCGGGGTGAGCGGCTCGGCGAGTCCGTCGCGGCCGATGCGGTCGGCCTCCAGCAGCGAGCCACGGCGACGCAGGTCGGGCCACAGGCCCTCCTGGACGCCGGCGACGACGACAAGCCGCCACTCCAGGCCCTTGGAGCGGTGAGCGGTCATCAGGCGGACGGCGTCGGGGCGCACCGCGCGGCGGGTGAGCGTGTCGGCGGCGATGTCCTCGGCCTCGATCTCGGCCAGGAAGTTCAGGGCGCCACGGCCGCCGGTGCGCTCCTCCGCGCGCGCGGCGGTGGCGAACAGCGCGCACACGGCGTCCAGGTCCCGGTCGGCATTGCGGCCGGCCGCGCCGCCGCGCCGGGCGGCCCGCTCCAGGCGCGCGGGCCACGGCGTGCCCTCCCACAGGTCCCACAGCGCGTCCTCGGCCGTACCGCCGCCGGCGAGGCGCTCGCGGGCCTTGCGGAGCAGCGCGCCGAGGCGCTGCGCTCCGCGGGCGTACGCCGGGTCGTGCACCGCCAGGCGCTCGGGTTCGGCGAGCGCCCGCGTGAGCAGTTCGTCGGACGGCGGCGGCAGCGGATTGCCGGCGGCCCGCTCCTCCTCGCGCAGGGCCCGCCCGAGGCGGCGCAGGTCGGCGGCGTCCATGCCGGCGAGGGGGGAGGCGAGCAGGGTGAGGGCGGTCTCGGTGTCGAGCCAGCAGGTGTCGGGGGCCCGTTCCGGCGCGTCCTCGGCGGCCGTGTGCCCGGCGGACGGCTCGCCGTCGTCGGCCGGCACCACGGACGGCTCGGCCGACGTGGCGGGCTGCTCGTCCCGGAGGGGTACGGCGGGCTGCGCCGGGGACGGTGCGGTGGGGTCTTCGTCGCCGGTGGGGGGCTCGGCGGGCTGCTCGTCCGGGAGAGCGGGGAGCGACTGGGTGGGCTGCGCCGCGGCCGGTGCGGTGGGCTGCTCCTCGCGGCGCCGTGCCTCCGCGGTGGCGACCGCGCGCAGGGCCGTGAGCAGTGGTGCCACCGCCGGCTCGTGCCGCAGGGGCAGGTCGTCGCCGTCGATGTCCAGCGGCACGCCGGCCGAGGTGAGGGCGCGGCGCAGGGTCGGCAGGGAGCGGGATCCGGCACGTACCAGTACGGCCATGTCGTTCCAGGGGACGCCGTCCTCCAGGTGCGCGCGGCGCAGGATGTCCGCGATGTTGTCCAGTTCGGTGCCGGGCGTCGGGTACGTGTAGACCTCGACCCGGCCGCCGTCCCGTACGGCGGCCGGTTCCCGGTGGGCGCGGACCTTGTCGGCGGGCAGCCGGGGCAGCGGCATCCGCTGGGTGATCAGGCGGGTGGCGGCCAGCAGGGCGGCGCCGGAGCGGCGGGAGGTGCGCAGCACCTCGACGGGGGCGGGGCGGCCGTCCGCGCGCGCGAAGGCGGCCGGGAAGTCGAGGATGCCGTTCACGTCGGCGCCGCGGAAGGCGTAGATCGACTGGTCGGGGTCGCCGAAGGCCACCAGGGTGCGCCCGCCGCCGGCCAGGGCGTGCAGGAGGCGTACCTGGGCGGGGTCGGTGTCCTGGTACTCGTCGACGTACACGGCGTCGTACTGGGCGGCGAGCCGTGCGGCGGTGTCGGGGCGGTGGGCGAGCAGGACGGCGCGGTGGACCAGTTCCGCGTAGTCGAGCACGCCCTGGAGGTCGAGTGTGTCGAGGTAGTCGGCGAGGAACGCGGCTGCCGCGCGCCAGTCGGGGCGGCCGGTGCGGCGCGCGAAGGCGTCCAGGGCGTCCGGGCCGAGACCCAGCTCGCGGCTGCGGGCGAGGACGGCACGGACCTCGTCGGCGAAGCCGCGCGTGGTGAGGCAGGCGCGCAGTTCGTCGGGCCAGCGCACATGGGCCAGCCCGAGCCGCTCCAGCTCGGGCTGCCCGGCGAGCAGCTCACGGACGGTGACGTCCTGCTCGGGTCCGGAGAGCAGGCGCAGCGGCTCGGTGAACCGGCCGCTGTCCTGGTGCGCGCGGACCAGCGCGTAGCAGTACGAGTGGAACGTGGTCGCCCTGGGCGCGCGGGTGGCGCCCATGCGCAGGGCCATGCGGTCACGCAGGTCGACGGCGGCCTTGCGGCTGAACGTCAGCACCAGGATCCGCTCGGGGTCGGCCCCTCGGGCGATCCGCGCGGCCACGGACTCGACCAGGGTGGTGGTCTTGCCGGTGCCGGGGCCCGCGAGGACGAGAAGCGGTCCGCTCCGGTGGTCAACCACGGCGCGCTGCGCCGCGTCCAGACGAGGGGGAGCCACGGTGGCCGGGGGCGTACGCACCAGCCGGTAAGCGCCACGGTTCCCCTGCCGCACCGAGGGGTGCGGCAGGTGCCTGGTGGAGGAAGAGGAGCTCACGTGTTCGGCCGGTCCTGGTGGTTGTGCTGGTGGGCGGGTGGTCACGCGTGCGGGGCGGTGGCCGCGGGGTGAGGGGGACACGGGCTGCCGACGCTACGCCGCCGCTCCGGACGGAAGCAGAACTTCCGCTTCTTCCCTCGCGGCGATCGGGCCACGTGCGCCCCTCGTCCCACGAACGTACGGCATGCCACGGACGTCCCCCGTGTCACCCGTACGGGCCACAGGTCCTCCCGGCCGGCAGCCGATGGCGGAAGCTGTCAGATGTGACCCTCCGCGCCCGCGCCGCCGTCCCACCGGGCCCGCCGCATGTCGAGCCTCGGCACATGGCCCGCCGCGCTCCTGCCCGCCTGCTTCAGCGGCGTGCTCTCCGCGCGGTAGTGCGCGAGCGCGCGCAGCTCGTGGCCGGGCAGCAGCACGCCGTCGGACCGGACGACCCGCCACCACGGGACGGCGCCTCCGTAGAGGGCCATCACCCGGCCGACCTGGCGCGGCCCGCCCTCCTCCAGCCACTCGGCGACATCGCCGTATGTCATGACCCGGCCCGGCGGGATCCGCTCGGCGACCTCGAGAACCCGCTCGGCGTACTCCGGCAGCGCGTCGGGGTCGCGGGCCTCGCCGGCCGGGCTCTGCTCGCTCATTCGTCCCATCCTGCCGCACTCCCCCGGTGTCCCGGCGTGGTCCGCGGGGAGCGCTCCTCTCGCCCCGGCGCGGTCCTTGGGGCAGACTGTGCGCCCGCGCATGCGCACCCTGATGCCCGTGTGTGCCGGTGGGGCATGCCACCATCGTGCGGGCGGTGACTGGTGATACGAGACCAAGAAGAGACCATGAAGGAGCAGGGCGTGCACCCCGAAGGAGCGGCGGGCACCCCTGACGCCTCCGCGCGCCCCGACACCGCCCAGGCGGACGGGGGCGGCACCGACGCGCGGCAGGAAGACAGCGGTCCGCAGACGGACGACGGCACGCGCGCGGGCGTACCCGCGGCCGGCGGTCCCGACGTCGCCGCACGCGCCGGCGGATCCACGGCCGGATCCCCCGGTGACGACACCGCACGCGCGCGGCAGGAGGACGCCGAAGCCCACGAGGGCGACGGCACGCGCGCGCGGGAGAACGCCACCGGGGACGACGCCGGTGCCGGTGGGAACGGTGGCGCCGGCGACGGAGCGCACCCCTCCGGGGAGGCGTCCGGCGACCCCCGCGCGTGTGCCGGCGACGACCCGCACGCCGAACAGGTGGAGGGCGACGAACCGCTGCTCCCCGCACGCGTGCACCGCCCCTCCGACCTCGTACGGCTCCTGGTGGGTGTGCTGGCCATCGCGGTGCTCCTCTCGATCGCCGCGTTCGCGCACGGCACCACCTCGGGCCTCGAACAGGACATCAACAAGGGCACCGGCCAGGCTCCGGACCTGCTGATCAAGATCGCGGGCCTGGCATCCAGCATCGCGATCCTCCTCGTCCCGGTCGCCTTCGCCATCGAACGGCTGATCAAACGGGACGGGCTGCGCATCGCCGACGGCGTCCTCGCGGCCGTCCTCGCCCACGGAGTGACCCTCGCCACCGATCTCTGGGTCGCCCGGGCCGCCCCGGACTCGATCCAGGAGGCGCTGACCCAGCCCTCGCCGGGTGACATCCACGCCCTGACCGACCCGGTGCACGGCTATCTGGCACCCGTCATCGCCTACATGACGGCCGTCGGCATGTCCCGCAGACCCAGATGGCGCGCGGTGCTGTGGATCGTGCTGATGCTGGACGCGTTCTCGATGCTGGTCACCGGCTACACGACGCCCTTCTCGATCATCCTGACGGTGCTGATCGGCTGGACCATCGCCTACGGCACCCTCTACGCGGTCGGCTCCCCCAACGTCCGCCCCACCGGGCAGACGCTGATGGCGGGCCTCACCCACGTCGGCTTCCGTCCCGTCTCCGCGGCCCGTGAGGAGGCCGGGGAGACGGAGAACGGCGACCGGGGCCGGCGCTACTTCGTCACCCTGGAGGACGGCCCCCCGCTGGACGTCACGGTCGTCGACCGGGAGCAGCAGGCGCAGGGCTTCTTCTACCGCGCGTGGCGCAATCTGACCCTGCGCGGTTTCGCCACCCGATCCAGCCTCCAGTCGCTGCGCCAGGCACTGGAGCAGGAGGCGCTGCTCGCGTACGCGGCGATCGCGGCGGGCGCCAACGCGCCCAAGCTGATCGCCACCTCCGAACTCGGCCCCGACGCGGTCATGCTCGTCTACGAGCACACCGGTGGGCGCACGCTGGACTCGCTGGCCGACGAGGACATCACCGACGAGCTGCTGAGCAACACCTGGCACCAGGTACAGGCGCTCCAGTCGCGCCGCATCGCGCACCGCAGGCTGGCCGGTGACGCCATCCTGGTGGATCGTTCCGGCAGGGTGATCCTCACCGAGCTGCGCGGAGGCGAGATCGCGGCCGGCGAACTGCTGCTGCGCATGGACGTCGCCCAGCTGGTCACCACGCTCGGCCTGCGGGTCGGCGCCCAGCGGGCGGTGGCCTCGGCCGTCGGGGTGCTCGGCCCGGACGCGGTCGCCGACTGTCTGCCGATGCTGCAACCGATCGCGCTGACGCGCTCCACGCGCGCAACGCTGCGCCGACTGGCGCGCGAGCGGGCGCAGCGCGAACGCGAGGCGGTGCTCGAAGCCTCCCGGCAGAGCAAGCCGGCCCGCCTGGAGGAGGCGTCCGAGACTGCGGCGCCCGCCCTGGAAAAACCCGACAAGAAGACCGTCCGCGCCGAGCAGCGCGCGGAGAAGCGGGCCATCGACGAAGCCCTCGACGAGGTCCGCGAGGAGGATCTGCTCACCCAGATCCGGCACGAGGTACTGCTCATCAGGCCCCAGGCGCCCGTGGAGCCGGCCCGGCTGGAACGGGTCAGACCGCGCACGCTGATCAGTTTCATCGCCGGTGCGATCGGCGCCTACTACCTGCTGACCCAGCTCACCCACATCGAGTTCGGCACGCTGTTCGCGCAGGCACAGTGGGGCTGGGTGGCCGCCGCGGTGCTCTTCTCCGCGCTCAGTTACGTCGCCGCCGCGATGGCCCTGCTGGGCTTCGTACCGGAACGGGTGCCGTTCCCGCGGACGGTGGCGGCGCAGGTCGCCGGATCGTTCGTGAAGATCGTGGCACCGGCGGCCGTCGGCGGTGTGGCCCTCAACACGCGCTTCCTGCAACGCGCCGGTGTACGCCCGGGACTCGCGGTCGCGAGCGTCGGCGCCTCGCAATTGTTCGGGCTCGGCTGTCACATCCTCATGCTGCTGTCCTTCGGCTATCTGACCGGCACCGAGAAGACGCCGTCGCTGTCGCCGTCCCGCACGGTCATCGCGGGCCTGCTGACCGTGGCCGTCCTGGTCCTCGTGGTCACCTCGGTGCCGTTCCTGCGGAAGTTCGTCGCCACGCGCGTGCGGTCACTGTTCGCCGGTGTCGTGCCCCGCATGCTCGACGTGCTCCAGCGGCCCCAGAAGCTCGTCACCGGCATCGGCGGCATGCTCCTGCTGACCGCCTGCTTCGTGATGTGCCTGGACGCCTCCATCCGGGCCTTCGGCGACGGCTCGGTGTCACTGAGCATCGCCAGCGTCGCCGTCGTCTTCCTCGCCGGCAACGCGCTCGGTTCGGCGGCGCCCACCCCCGGCGGCGTCGGCGCGGTCGAGGCGACGCTGACCGTCGGCCTGATCGCCGTGGGCCTGCCCAAGGAGGTCGCCGCCCCGGCCGTCCTGCTGTTCCGGCTGCTGACCCTGTGGCTGCCGGTGCTGCCGGGCTGGTTCGCCTTCAGCCATCTCAGCCGCAAGGGAGCCCTGTAAGGCCCCGTCGGGTGGCTGCCGCAGCCCCCCGCGGTCGCGGTACCCCGGACGGCCCGCGCCCCGCGCGCCCCGGCGGGCGCGCCCCCAGGATGGGGCTATGGCGAACCCCTTCCGGCTGCGCGCCGGCGCCCTGACCACCACCGCCGTGCTGCTCTCCGCCGTACTGGCCGGATGCGGCGGCCACACCGAGGACGGGGACCTCACGGCGCAGAAGCTGGACTGGAAGGACTGTCCGGCCCCGTCCGAGGCGGAGGGCGGCGGCAGCGCTCCCTCCCCGCTGCCGAACGGCACCACGTGGCAGTGCGCCACCATGAGGGCGCCCCTGGACTGGGGCAGGCCCAAGGGCGACACGATCGGCATCGCCCTGATCCGGGCCGAGGCCAGTGGTCCCGCGAACAGGCGGATCGGCTCGCTCGTGTTCAACTTCGGCGGCCCGGGCGGCAGCGGCGTGACCGCGCTGCCGTCGTTCGGCGAGGACTACACCGCCCTGCGTACCCGCTACGACCTGGTGAGCTTCGATCCGCGCGGGGTCGGCCGCAGCGCGCCGGTGGAGTGCGAGAGCGACGCCCAGCTGGACGTGTTCTTCCAGCAGGACGCGACCCCGGACGACAGCGCCGAACGCGCCCAGCTGCTGAAGCGCACCCAGCAGTTCAACGCGGCCTGCGAGAAGAACTCCACGAAGGTCCTGCCGCACGTGCGCACCACGGACGCGGCCCGTGACATGGAGCTGATGCGCCAGGTCCTCGGCGACGGCAAGCTGTACTACTTCGGCATCTCCTACGGCACCGAACTCGGCGGTGTCTACGCCCACCTGTACCCGAAGCACGTCGGCCGGGCCGTCCTCGACGGCGTCGTGGATCCGACCCAGAACCCCGAACAGAGCGCGCTCGGCCAGGCCCGGGGCTTCCAGCTCGCCCTCGACAACTTCGCCGAGGACTGCACGTCGAAGACCACGGAATGTCCGGTCGGGGACACCGAGCAGGAGGTCAAGGACCGCATCGCGAAACTGCTGGCCGACCTGGAGAAGAAGCCGATCCCCGGGATCTTCCCGCGCCGGCTGACGCAGACCGCCGCCACCAACGGCATCGCGCAGTCCCTGTACTCGAAGGACTTCTGGGAATACCTCACCGAGGGGCTGGAGGAGGCGTACGACGGCGACGGCAGGACCCTCATGCTGCTGTCCGACCTGATGAACGGCCGCAGCGAGAACGGCGAGTACAGCAACATCACCGCGGCGAACATCGCCATCAACTGCTCCGACGAGAAGCCGCGGTACACCACGGAGTACGTCCGGCGGAAGCTGCCCGAGTTCCAGGCCGCCTCCCCGCTGTTCGGGCACTACCTGGCCTGGAGCATGGTCGGCTGCACCGACTGGGCGGTGCCGGGTGCCGCCGACCATCCCGACGTCAGCGCACCCGGCTCGGCACCGATCCTCGTCGTCGGCAACACCGGCGACCCGGCCACCCCGTACGGGGGCGCGAAGAGGATGGTCGACGCGCTCGGCAAGGGCGTCGCCGTCGAGCTGACGTACAAGGGCCAGGGGCACGGCGCGTACGACAGCAAGAACCGGTGCGTGCAGAGCGCGGTGAACGGCTATCTGCTGGACGGGAAGGTGCCGAAGGCGGGCACGGTCTGCTCCTGACGGGACCGGTCAGCTCCTGGCAGGGCCCGACGACCCAAGAAATGCGCAGGTCAAAGGGTTATCCACAGGCTGTCACGGGCCGGGACGGGGACGCCTACCATGGCCTGAACGCCCGGCGCGGTACGACGCGGAGGGCCTGTGAGGGGGGCGCGCATGAGGGGATTGCTGCGAGGGGCGGCCGCGGTGGCCGCGGCGCTGCTGGTGGCCGGCTGCGGCGGTTCGTCCGGCGGGAGCGGTGACGAGGGCAAGGGATCCGGTCCGCCTGACCCGGCGGCGCCGCGCTCCACCATGCCTGCCTCCACGGCCGGTCTTCCCTCCTCACTCACCGCGCAGCACCTGGACTGGCGACGCTGCGGGACCACCGGGAGTTCCGCCGCACCCGGCGACGACTGGCGGTGCGCGACGCTCAAGGCGCCGCTGGACTGGTCGAAGCCGGACGGCGAGACGATCGGTCTCGCCCTGATCCGCGCGCGGGCGACCGGCGGTGACCGCATCGGCTCGATGCTGTTCAACTTCGGCGGCCCCGGGGGCTCGGGGGTCTCGACGATGCCGTACTTCTCGGCGACCGTCTCCGCACTCGCCAAGCGCTACGACCTGGTGAGCTGGGACCCGCGCGGGGTCGGCGCGAGCGAGGGCGTCCGCTGCCGCGGCGACCGGGCGACCGAGGCCGCCGAGGCCGTGGACACCACACCGGACACCCCGGCTGAGGAGAGGGCGTACTTCCGGGACGCCACCGACTTCGGCAAGGGCTGCCAGAAGGCCGCCGGCCCGCTGCTGGCCCATGTGTCCACCACCGACACCGCCCGCGACATGGACCTGATGCGCCAGGTTCTCGGCGACGGGAAGATGCACTACTTCGGCATCTCCTACGGCACCGAACTCGGCGGCGTCTACGCCCACCTGTACCCGAAGCGGGTGGGACGGCTGGTGCTCGACGCCGTGGTCGACCCGGCCGCCGACACGATGGGCCACGCGCAGAACCAGGCCCGCGGCTTCCAGCGGGCACTGGACGACTATCTGAAGTCCACCGGCCAGGACCCGGCGCGGGGTTCGAGGAAGATCGCGGACCTGCTGGAGCGGCTGGACGCCGAGCCGTTGCCGACGTCGTCCGGGCGGAAGCTGAACCAGACGCTCGCGACCACAGGGATCATCCTGCCGCTGTACAGCGAGTCGAGCTGGCCACGGCTGACCAGTGCGCTGAAGTCGGCGGAGAAGGGCGACGGTTCGGAGCTGCTCGCGCTCGCCGACGCGTACGACGACCGTGACTCCTCGGGCCACTACGGCACGACGTCCCACTCCCAGCGCGTCATATCGTGCCTGGACGACCGCCAACGTCCGACGCTCGCCGACACCAGACAACGACTGGCGGAGTTCGAGCGGATCTCCCCGGTGTTCGGGGACTTCCTCGGATGGGACACGGCCGGCTGGTGCCACGACTGGCCGGTGCCGGGCCAGTTCGACACGCCGGAGGTGAGCGCACCCGGCGCGGCGCCGATCCTGCTGGTCGGCAACACCGGCGACCCTGCGACTCCCTACGAGGGCGCCCGCAGGATGGCCGACGAACTGGGCAGGGGCGTGGGCGTCGAACTGACCTGGAAGGGCGAGGGCCACGGGGCGTACGGCAACGGCAGCGACTGCGTCGACTCGGCGGTCGACGCGTACCTGCTGCACGGCACGGTGCCGAAGGACGGCACGGTCTGCTCCTGAGGGCACGACACGTCGCCCGGCGAACCCGGGGCCGACTGCCCACGGCACCCGAACTGGTCGGAGCCGTGGGCCTGTTCCACCTCGTCGGTCGGCTCAGGGGCTGGTCAGTAGACCGGCTTGTCCGGTTCGATCTGGTTGACCCAGCCGATGACGCCGCCGCCGACGTGGACGGCGTCGGCGAAGCCCGCGGACTTCAGGACCGCGAGGACTTCCGCACTGCGGACACCCGTCTTGCAGTGCAGGACGATTTTCCTGTCCTGCGGGAGGCCCCCGAGGGCGGTGCCCATGAGGAACTCGTTCTTCGGGATCAGCTTGGCGCCCGGGATGGATACGATCTCGTACTCGTTCGGCTCGCGGACGTCGATGATCTCGATGTTCTCGCCCTCGTCGATCCACTCCTTGAGCTGCTTCGGAGTGATCGTCGAGCCGGCGGCGGCCTGCTGGGCCTCTTCGGAGACGACGCCGCAGAAGGCCTCGTAGTCGATGAGTTCGGTGACGGTCGGGTTCTCGCCGCAGACCGCGCAGTCGGGGTCCTTGCGGACCTTGACCTGGCGGTACTGCATCTCCAGGGCGTCGTAGATCATCAGGCGGCCGACCAGCGGTTCGCCCGTGCCGGTGAGGACCTTGATCGCCTCGGTGACCTGGATGGAGCCGATGGACGCGCAGAGCACGCCGAGAACGCCGCCCTCGGCGCAGGACGGAACCATGCCGGGGGGCGGGGGCTCCGGGTAGAGGCAGCGGTAGCAGGGGCCGTGCTCGGACCAGAAGACGGAGGCCTGGCCGTCGAAGCGGTAGATCGAGCCCCACACGTACGGCTTGTTGAGCAGCACGCACGCGTCGTTGACCAGGTAGCGGGTCGCGAAGTTGTCGGTGCCGTCGACGATCAGGTCGTACTGGCTGAAGATGTCCATCACGTTGTCGGCTTCGAGCCGCTCCTCGTGAAGGATGACGTTCACGTACGGGTTGATGCCCGTGACACTGTCGCGCGCGGACTCGGCCTTGGAGCGGCCGATGTCGGCCTGGCTGTGGATGATCTGACGCTGAAGGTTCGACTCGTCGACCTCGTCGAACTCCACGATGCCCAGGGTGCCCACGCCCGCGGCGGCCAGGTACATCAGCGCCGGCGAGCCCAGGCCGCCGGCGCCGACACAGAGCACCTTGGCGTTCTTCAGCCGCTTCTGCCCGTCCATGCCCACGTCGGGGATGATCAGGTGGCGGGAGTACCTGCGGACCTCGTCTACGGTGAGCTCAGTAGCTGGCTCGACCAGGGGTGGCAGCGACACGGGGGCTCCGTTGATCGGTCAATCACTACAGTTGTTCTCCCCGTAACACTGCCACGGCCTTCTTCATTCCGAGACACCTGTTCCGACGGGCGAGACGATGCCGTCCCAGTAGCCGGGCAGCGTCCGTGTGCCGGTGCACGGGCAGCGTCCGCGCACCGGCGCGGCGGTGCCGGTCAGATGCGGCATGCCGCCTCCATCCAGATGTCGGCCAGGGATTCTTCGAGGGCGATACGGGGCCGCCAGCCGAGCCGGTCGCGCGCGGTGCGCACATCGGCCTGCTGCCAGCTGCCGCAGCCGTCCGGATACGGGTACGCCATCGGGGCCGAGTGGTCGGAGTCCGCGCGCGGGTGGCCGATGGTGCCGCGCAGGGGTGCGGGCGGGACGTCGAGTTCGTGGAGGGCACCGCCGTACCCGGCCACGCGCGCGAGGACGGCGGCGGCGTCCCTGAGGCGGACGGCGCGGCCGGAGCCGATGTTGATCACGCCCTGCGCGGCGGAGAGCGAGGCGGCGTGCACGGCGCGGGCGACGTCGCGGACGTCGATGAAGTCGCGTTGCACGCCGAGGCCGCCGAGTTTGAGTTCACCGTCGCCGGACTGCATCGCCCGGCGCATCGCCTCGGCGAGCCGGCCGAGCGGCGAACCGGCCGGCGTGCCGGGACCGGCGGGCGAGAAGACGCGCAGGACCACGGCGTCCAGGCCGGAGCCGAGGACCAGTTCGGTCGCGGCGAGCTTGCTGACGCCGTACGGGCCGCCGGGGCGCGGTACGGCGTCCTCGGCCGTGGAGGAGCCGGGCTGGCTCGGGCCGTACTCCGCGTTGCACCCGATCTGCACCAGCCGGGCGCCGCAGCCGCTGCGGCGCAGGGCCTCGCAGACGGTGGCCACGGCGACGGTGTTGTGCCGGGTGAGTTCGCGGGCGCCGCCGCGGGTGGCGCCCGCGCAGTTGACGACGACCCCGGGGTGGACCGCGTCCAGGAAGCGGGTGAGGGCGCCGGGGCTGCCGGTGGCGAGGTCGAAGCGGACGTCGGCGTCGTCGCCGCGGCCGAGCGCGGTGAGCTGGACGGCCGGGTCGGCGAGCAGACGGTCGGCGACGAAGCGGCCGATGAATCCGTTGGCTCCGATCAGCAGGATCCTCATCGGGCGGCTCCCGGGGTGTGCGCGCCGGTGGTGCCGGCTGTTTCGAGGGGTGCTGGGGCTGCTCCGGCCGCTCCGGTGGCGCCGGACGCTCCGGGTCGGGAGGTGGTCATCTGGTGGTCTCCTTCAAAGGGGTGATGCGGGTGCCTCCGGCGGTGGGTCGGACCGGCAGGCGGAAGATTCACTCGGCTGCTCCCGTGGGCGCGTGGGCCGAGGCCCGGGTGAGGGTGCGGCCGGCGTGCAGCAGCAGGACCAGGGCGGCGGTGCCGCAGGCGAGGGCCGGTACGGCGGCCTCCCCCGCGGCGGCGACAAGGCTCCGTACGGGCGCCGCGAGAAAGGCACAGCCGGGCAGCCGGCCGGCCGCCGTCAGCACCAGGGCCGCCGCTTCCGTCACCGCCGCGGTGCCGAGCGCGAGAGCGGGGGCGTGCCGGTGGTGGTGCACGGTGAGCAGGCGGGCCAGCAGGAGCAGGGCGCCGAGGGTGAGTGCCTGCGGGCGGGCCGCGGGTCCGTGCAGGACCGTGGCGCACAGTTGGAGCAGACCGGCGAGGGCGCCCAGGAAGAGGGCGAACGTGCCGAGCAGCAGGGGCCTGGCCGCGGCCGTGAAGTCCGCGAGGCCCCGGCTGCCGGCCAGCCTGCGGCGGGCGCCGGCGGTGAGGAGGTGGGCGCACCAGGCCGCGGGGGCGCAGGCGAGCAGGAGGGCGAGGACCGGGATGGTGGCCGTGGGCCAGGGGGTGTTCCCGGTGGCGGTGGGCGGGACGTCGGGACCGCCCGTCATGACGCGGTGGAGAAGGCCGTCGCCGACGAGGGCGTACGCGAGCAGCCACAGGGTCCACACCCGCGCGGGGTGCGCGGACCGCCACGCGCGCGTGGCGATCGGACGGGCGAGTGGGCCGTGGCGCAGTGCCGCGCGCGTGGCGAGGGCTACGGCGAGGAGGCCACCGAGGGCCACCAGCAGGCGGGGGTGTCCGTGGGTGAGGCGCAGTCCGGCAACGGTGGCCGCGCCGAGTGTCCCGGGCAGGAGGCTGAGCACGGCCCAGCTCGCACGGGCGCGGGGCACGGGCGGGGACTCGGGCGCCGGGCACGGTTCGCCGGTGCGGGGCACGCGCGCGTACAGCTCCTCGGCGAGCGAGAAGACGTCACGGTGCCGGAAGCGGGCGGCGGTCCGGTCGGTCACGCCGTGCGCCTCCAGCCCGGCGGCGATCTCCAACGGGTCCACAGCCCGCTCACACAGCTCACGGTGCCGGTGCAGCAGGACCTTCACCGGGTCGACCGATCCACGGCGGGTCGCAGGCGTACGCCTCCGGTCCGGCCCCGGGCCGGCCGCGACGCGGGAAGCGGACAGCGCGTCCCGGGGCCCGGGTGGGGCCGACGGCCCGGAGGCGTGCCCCGGATCCGCGAGGAGGCCGGCCGGTCCGGCGACGCGCGGGGCCGGGTCACGGATGAGGCCCGCCGTCGGTCCGGCGACGCCCTCTCCGAAGGGGTCGGCCGGTGATCGCGAACCGGCCGGCTCGTCCGCCGGCCACTCCCCCGACCGCGCGTCCCACGGTTCGGCTCCGCCGGGCATGCCCGGGCTGTCCGCCCCGGCCGGCTCACGACCGCTCCTGGCGTCCTCCGCAACCGCCGCGCGCACAGCGGCGGAACCCAGCTCGCCCCACTCACCCGTCCGCCCGCCCACCGAACCGGAGCCCGGACCGCCGGCCCCGCCCACCGAACGGCAGCCCGAGCCCCCGAATGCGCCCGCCGGCCCGGAGCCGAGGCCCGCCAGTCCACTCACCGACCGGGCCCCCGGGCACCCCGCCGCCCCCGCGCCCCCGCCGCTCGGCGTACCCGGCTTCTCCGCGGCGCCCGGGGTCGGCCCGGTTCCCGGCAGCCGGCTGTCCACGTCGCTCATCGCGCTCCCTCCGATGCCGCCGGCGGTGTCGCCCGTACGGGGGTGGTCGTGGCCCAGCCGGGCAGGGCGCGGGGCGTGGGGCCGGTCCAGTGGCCGGGGACGCGGGACTCGGCGGGGGCGGCGAACGGCAGTGGGGTGCCTGCCGGGTCGAGGACGACACGGGGGACCGGGCTGTGGGAGACGATGTCCAGGTAGATGCCGTGGAATGCCGCGATGTTCTGCTCGACGGTGAACAGTTCGAGTGCGCGGGCGCGCGCGGCGGCGCCGAGGCGTGCACGGCGCTCGGAGTCGCGCAACAGCCCGACGCACGCCTCGGCGAGCGCCCTGGGGTTGCGCGGGGGCACGACGAGTCCCGTGCCGCCGATGACCTCCACCACCGCGCCCACGTCCGTGGACACCGTGGCCCGGCCGCAGAACATGGCCTCGACGAGGCTGATCGGGAAGCCCTCCACGACGCTGGAGAGGACGACGACCGCGCCGGCGGCGTACGCGTCGGCCAGGGTGGGAGCCTCGGGACCGCCGATCTCCTCGAAGGAGACGGGGTTGTCGCCGACGGCGTGCACACCGTCGGCCTCGTCCGGGAAGAGCTGCGCGGCGAGTGCCCGGCAGTGCCCGAGATAGGCCGCTTGCGGAACGTCCAGGGGCGCGCCGACGATGCGCAGGCGGGCCTCGGGTCTCTCCCTGCGGACCTCGGTGAAGGCGTGCAGCAGTGAGACGAGGTCCTTGGCGGGTTCGACGCGCCCGACCCAGACCAGGGTGTGCGGGTCGGCGCGGTCCGGGGACTCGCCGGCCTCCGTGAAGCGGGCGGCCTCCATGCCCGGGTACACCGTGCGGATGCGCGCCCGGTCAGCACCGCACCGCTCCTGCCAGCGGCGGGCGTGTGCGTTGCCCGGGGTGAGGAGCGTGGCCGCGCCGTACACCTCGGCGGCGAGCCGGCCGTGGAAGGCGGCGAGCAGGGCACGTACGGCGGGGGCGGCGGTGTCGGGGCCCGCGCCCAGGTAGTGCGAGCGCAGTCGGACGCCGTACTCGGTGACGAGCAGCGGCACGCCGGAGAAGTGCCGGGCGAGCAGCCCGGCGAGGGCGGCGGGGCCGCCGGTGGTGGCGTGGCAGAGGTCGGCCGCGCCGAGGCCGTCGTCGTCGTACCAGTCGAGGGAGAGGGGGCGCAGGGCGCGTTCGAGGTGTGCGGCGACGGCGAGCAGCTCGGGTACGCGCGCCTCGCGCGCCGTGCGCAGTGCGCCGGGTGCGCGGCAGGCGCGTTCCAGGGCGCGTACGGCGGTGTCGGAGCGCAGGGCGCCGACGAGTCCCCCTTCGCGGGCGAGTTCGGCGAGCCCGTACAGCGCGCTGCGGAAACGGTCCGCCAGATCACCGGACGCGCTGTCGGCGCCGGCGCCGAGGGTCCCGCCGGACACCACCCCCACCAGTTCGCCGTAGCACTCGGTGAAGCGTCGGCGCGCGCGCCGTCCGTACGCGACCGTGTCGGTGTCTGCCTGCCGCAGCGGTGCCGTACGCACCCGGCTGACCTGCGGGGGGAGCGGGGTGGGGTGCTCGTCCTCCTCCTGGCACCGGCCGTGGCCGAGCGTGTGGACGTCGAACTCGTGCCGGCCGAGCCCGCGCACCAGCCGGTCGCACCAGAGCCCGGCCTCACCGCTCACACACGGACAGCCACCCTCCGTAACCAGCCCTATGCGCACGTGTGCACCCCCGATCTCCCGTCTGGGGAGCCGCCGTTGTCCCGGCGGCTCGCGGCGGGACGAACGTAAGGGGACAAGGCGGTGGTGGGGGGGCGGGGGGGTGGGGGGGATGCCCGGGACGGGGCGCTCGGACGGGGGCCGGTTCGGCGGTGT
>NZ_JBIBVY010000005.1:229308-243444 GCF_043080665.1 Streptomyces sp. NPDC014991 | reverse complement strand
GGCTCGCCGCGCGTGGGCGGGGCGGGCGGGGTGGGGTGCGAGCGGCTGGGGTGCGCGCTGGGGCGGCTCGCGGGCGGCGGGCTCCCGCGCGGGCACCCCCCCCCCCACCACCAGAAGGGGTGAACGGTCGTGACTTCCGCGTGCGGGTCGCGTTACGTCGCGCTAAGGAAACACGCGGCGATCACCGAGTGGCCCCCCGGTGATCAGCCGCGCGGGCCGGCGCTACGCCGCCGTCGGTTCGCGCCGGGCCGCGCGGCGCCGGACCGCCAGTTCGGGGTCGAGCGCGGGCACGGCGGCCAGGAGCTGCCTGGTGTACGCCTCGCGCGGGGTGTCGTACACCTCGTCGGCGGGACCGTACTCGATCACCCGGCCGCGCCGCATCACCGCGACCCGGTCGCTGACCTGGCGGACCACGGCGAGGTCGTGCGCGATGAAGACCAGGGCCAGGCCCAGTTCCCGCTGGAGTTCCCCGAGCAGGTCGACCACCTGGGCCTGCGTGGTGACGTCCAGCGCGGAGACCGGCTCGTCGCAGACGATGACGCGCGGCTCGGCGGCGAGCGCCCGGGCGATGCCGATGCGCTGGCGCTGTCCGCCGCTGAACTCGTGCGGGTAGCGGTCGTAATGCGCCCCGTCGAGCCCGACGCGCTCCAGCAGTTCCGTCACGCGCCCCCGGATGCGCGCCTCGTCCCTCCCCCACGCTCGGCCGCGCTCGCCCGGGGGTACCACCCCCGTCCCGCGCGCGCGGAGCGGATCGGCGATGGACTCGCCCACGCTGCGGCGCGGGTTGAGGGAGGAGACGGGGTCCTGGAAGACCATCTGGACGGACGGGTTCACGCCGGTGTGCGGGCGTCCTCCGTAGCGGATCGCACCGGAGGTCGGCGCCAGCAGCCCGACGAGCATGCGGCCGAGTGTGGTCTTGCCGCTGCCGCTCTCCCCGACGACGCCGAGGGTCTCCCCGCGGCGCACGGTCAGCGAGACGTCGTCGACGGCCGCGAACGCGCCCTTGCCGCGCCCGAACTCGCGCCGCACGCCGGCGGCCTCCAGCACGACCTCGTCGGTGGCCGGGGAGCCGGTCCGGCGGGCGTCCACGCGCGGGACGGCGTCGAGGAGTGCGCGGGTGTACGCCTCCGCGGGCGCGGCGAGGAGCGCGCCGACCGGTCCGTGCTCGACGGCCCTGCCGTGCCGCATGACGAGGACGTCGTCCACGCTCTCCGCGGCGACGCCGACGTCGTGGGTGACGAGCAGCAGGCCCATGCCGGTCTCCTCGCGCAGCGTGTGCAGCAGGTCGAGGATCTGGGCCTGGACGGTGACGTCGAGGGCGGTGGTCGGTTCGTCGGCGATCAGCAGGCTCGGCTCGCAGGCGAGGGCCATGGCGATGAGGGCGCGCTGGCGCATGCCGCCGCTGAACTCGTGCGGGCGGGACCGGGACCGGCGTGCCGCGTCCGCGATGCCCACCCGGTCCAGTACCTCGACGGCCCGCGCGCGTGCGGCGCGGCGCGGCACGCGCGCGTGGACGCGGTACACCTCGGCGATCTGGTCGCCGATGGCGTAGTACGGGTCGAGCGAGGACAACGGGTCCTGGAAGACCATGGCGGCCTTGGCACCGCGCAGCCGCCGCAGCTCCTCGTCGGAGACGGCCTGTACGTCGGTGCCGGCCACCCGGACCGAGCCGCCGACGCGGGCCCCGGTGCCGCGGTGCAGGCCCAGCAGGGCGCCCGCGACCGTGGACTTGCCGGAGCCGGACTCGCCGACGAGGGCCAGGGCGGCGCCCTCGGCCAGGCTGAAGGAGAGCCCGTCGACGGCTCGCAGGGAGCCGAAGTCCACGGTCAGGTCCCTGACGTCCACCAGGCTCATGCGAGCACCACCCGTCGGTCGGCCACCGCGTACAGCACGTCCGCGACGGCATTGGCGAGGATCACGAAGAAGCCGGTGACCAGCACCATGCCGACGACCACCGGCAGGTCGACGACCTTCACCGCGTGCACCAGCTCCTGGCCGATGCCCGGCAGGCCGAAGAGGGTCTCGGTGAGGACGGCGCCGCCGACGGCGGAGCCGAAGGTGACCGCGTTGAGCGCGATGACGGACGCCGTCGCCCCGCGCAGCGCGTGCCGGGCGATCACCGCGCGCTCGCTGACACCGTAGGCGCGGAACGTGCGGATGTGGTCCTCGGCCAGCGTCTCCAGCATCGACGCCCGGGTCAGCCGGGCGAAGTTGGCCGCCTCGACGAGGGCGAGGGAGAACCAGGGCAGCAGCAGGTTCCAGGCCCACTGTTCGGGATCGTCGGTGAAGTGCACGTACTGCGGGAAGGGCAGCAGTTGCAGCTCGCCGCAGACGACGATCATCAGGACGAGGCCGATGACGAAGACGGGGGTGGCCGTGCCGGCCAGGGTGACCGCGGTCAGGACGCGTTCGGAGAGCCGGCCGCGCCGCCAGGCGGACAGCACGCCGGTGCCGACGCCGAGCAGCAGCCAGATCACCATCGCGCCGAGCACCAGCGAGAAGCTGACGGGCAGCTTGGTCAGGATGATGTCGGTGACCTGCTGGTCGGTCTGGTACGACTGGCCGAGGCAGGGCGCCGGGCAGTGCTCCACGGAGGTGCCCGTCGAGAAGTCCTGGCCCGCGATGAGCCCTTGCAGGAAGTGCCAGTAGCGCAGATACAGCGGGTCGTCGAGGTGGAGTTGCCCGGCGACCTGGTGGACCTGGGCCGGGGAGCAGCGCGGGCCGCAGGTGATCTGGGCGACGTTGCCGGGGGTGGCGTAGAAGACCACGTAGATGATCACCGAGAGCACGAACAGGGTGATCAGTGCGCCGACGGCCCGGCGCAGGACGAAGCCGGCGAAGCCGTTCACGCGTGCTCCTCCTTCCTCGGTGCGGGGCCCGGCACGGGGCCCACGGCGGTGCCCGGTACGACACCCGGCGTGGCGCCCGCTGCGGCCGTCTCCGCGCGGGCCTCCCGCTTGCGGCCGGTGCCGACGCGCAGACGCGAGGCCGCGCGCGGGTCCAGGGCCACGCGGACGCCGTCGCCGAGGACGGTCAGCGCGAACACGGTGACGAACAGGGCGAGGGCCGGCAGCAGCAGGTACTGCGGGGCCGCCTGGTACCAGACGTCGGCGGAGGTCAGCATCTGCCCCCAGGACGGCGTGGGCGGCTTCACGCCGACGCCGAGGAAGGACAGGGCCGCCTCGGCGCTGATGTTCTGCGGGATCAGCAGCGCGGCGTACGTGATGACCGGTGCCGCGAGGCCGGGGAGGAGTTCGCGTACGGCGGTCCTTCCGGTGCTCCAGCCGCTGAGCCGGGACGCGGCGACGTAGTCGAGGTTCTTCAGGGTGAGCGTCTGTGCGCGCACCATCTTCGCCGTGGTGCTCCAGCCGGAGACCAGGGCGATGATCAGCGCGACGAGGACGGGCCGCGGGAAGCCGCTGGGCACGATGGCCAGCAGCGCGAGCGCCATGACCATCAGCGGCAGCGAGACGAAGATGTCGGTGATGCGGCTCAGGATCGCGTCGACCCAGCGGTTGCCGAGTCCGGCGGCCACGCCGATGGTGACGCCGAGGGCCACCTGCACCACCGTGGCGCCCAGCGACACGCCGAGCGACACCCGCGCCCCGTACACGAGCCGGGCGAACATGTCGCGTCCGGTCTGCGGTTCGACGCCCAGCCAGTGGTCGGCGCCGACGCCGCCGAAGGAGCCGATGGGCACGCCTCCGCGCGCGGAGTCGATCAGCGAGGGGTGGTAGGTGGTGGGGTCCTGGCCCTCCAGGGCGGTGAGCAGGGGTGCGGCGAGCGCCACCAGGACGAGCAGCGCGACGACGGCCGCGGCGACCAGGGCGGCGCGCTGCGCCCGCAGCCGCCGCCAGAACTGATGTGCCCCCGGGGCCGCCGGGACGGAGGTGTCCGTCCCGGCGGTCCCGACGGCGGCAAGTGCCTCGCTCACGGTGCTACTTCACCGCGACCTGGGAGATGTCCAGGACGCCGGTCCAGTCGCTGATGACGATGTTCTTGACGTCCGAGCCGTACAGACGCTTGTAGACCGGGTGGAACAGCGGCACGACGAGGGCCTTCTCGCCGATCTTCTTGTCGAGAGCGCCCCACCGCCGGGCGGCGGCGGAGAGGTCGGTCAACTTGTTGATCCGGTCGATCTCGTCATTGACCGACTTGTCGTCGAGCAGGCCCGTGTTGAAGTTGGCTCCGTCCTTGACGATCTGCCGGCCGTCGAAGATCGGGGCGAGGAACGGGCCGCCGGAGGGCCAGTCCGCACCCCAGTGGGCGAGGAAGAACCCGGGCTCGGACTTCACGCTGTGGATCTTGTCCCGGTAGTCGTTGTCCTCGAGGCCCTGCAACCTGACCGTGATGCCGGCCTTCTTGAGCGCGTCCTGGAGGGCGGTGGCGATCTCCGGGCTGGTCTCGAAGTCCTTGTCGTTGGAGTGGGTCAGCGTGACGGTGAGCCCAGTCTCGTGACCCGCCTGCGCGAGCAGCTCCTCGGCCTTGGCCGGGTTGCCGGTGTTGCCGGCCGGGAACGGGTCGTACGGCGTGTGGCCGAAGGACTTCTGGTCCGGCAGGAAGGTGGTGGCGGGCTCGGCGAGGGCGCTGCCGCCGGCCGCGTTCACCACCGACGACCGGTCGATGGCGTACGCAATCGCCTGGCGCACCTTGGGGTCGTCGAACGGCTTCACCCTCGGGTTGAACGCGATGTAGTCCGTGTAGCCGAAGTGGCCGGTGCCCACGCGCGCGGCCAGCTTCTTGTCGCCGGTGACCTTGGCGAGTTCGGCCGGGCCGAGGTTGGTGTCGGTGGTGACGGCGGCGGAGTCCGCTCCCTGGGACGCGGACAGCCGCTGGTTGATCACCGAGGAGTCGAGGCCGGAGCGGACGTCGATCCTGTCGGGGTAGGCCTTGCGCTCGGGGTCCGTCGCCGCCGACCAGTTCGTGTTGCGCGCCAGGACGAGGTGCTCGCCGTCGTTCTCGTTGCGGACCACCTTGTACGGGCCGGAGGAGACGGGGTGCGACTCGTACTTGGTGCCCGTGTCCTTGTCCTTGGGCACGGGGGCGAACTGGGTCTGTGTGGCGAGGAACGGGAACTCGCCCTCGGGCTTGTCCAGATGGAAGACGATGGTCCGGGAGTCCGGCGTCTCGATCGCGGACAGGCCCTTCTTGTCCTTGTACGGGCCCTGGTAGTCGGCGGCGCCGACCAGCCAGTCCCGCAGGTAGGGAGCCCCGCCGGAGAGTTCGGGGGCGAAGGAGCGCTCGACGCCGTACTTGACGTCGGCCGAGGTGATCGGCGTGCCGTCCTCGTAGCGCAGGCCCTTCTTCAGGGTGTACGTCCACACGGTCGCGTCCTTGTTGGGGCGCCCGGTGTCCGTGGCGAGGTCCGGGACGACCTCGGCGCCGGCCGCGCCGTTCTCGCGGTTGCGCGTGGTCAGCGTGCGGAAGACGAGCGAGGGGACGTTGCCGCCGCCGGAGGTGTAGAGGCGCGCGGGGTCGAAGTCGCTCTGCGGCTGGGAGTTCAGAACCGTGAGCGTGCCGCCCTTGTGGGGCGTGGAGTCGCCGCCGGAGGCCTTGGCATCGCTGTCCTTCGGGCCGCAGGCGGCGGCGCCCGCTGCCACGACCAGGCTGACGGATGCCGCTGCCACGCGGCGCGCTGTGACGGACGGTTGACGCATCGGAATGACGACCTCTCGGGGAACTGATCGAGGGTTGCTCGAAGAGTGAGACATACGGACGAGGAGTGAGACGGCTGCGGACAGACGTCAGCCCCGGCGCCGGGTCGTCGAAACGTCCGTGACACGGTCATGGTCACGGACGAGGAGGGAGGAAAGGTCGCGACGCGAACGCCAGGGAGGCGGCGTCAGCGACAGTCGATGTCGGCCACGCAGAGCGCGGTCACGCCGATCAGCGCCAGCTCGATGGCGGCGCTGTGAGAGACGGCATGACGGGACCACATGGGCAGAAATATGAACGAACTTGCGACTCATGTCAATGTGACATAAGTGAGCGCCGTCAACTCCTGGGGTAGGGCCACGGGTTGGGCCGGCAGTGGATCCCGTCGTGGTCCAGGAACTTGGTCTGCTGCTGCATGACCGGCGCCAACTCGTTGTTCTTCTGGCAGGTCACGTGCCCGTGCCCGAGCCGGTGGCCGACTTCGTGGTTGATCAGCATCTGCCGGTACGCATGGATGGCGCTGCCGTAGGTCCGGCTTCCCTGCGCCCACCGGTACGCGTTGATCATCACTCGTTCGGTGGCGGCCGAGTCGCAGGACACGTTGTCCTCAGTGGTGTCCAGGCCCGACTTGGCGCACCACGTGGCGGTGGTGCCGGGGCTGGCCAGCGTGATCACGAAGTCGGGCTTGCCCGAGGACACGCGCTCGAACGTGCGGGTTCCGCCGTGGGCCCAGCTCCGGTCGTCGTTCAGGGTCTTCTGGACGGCCTCG
Source organism: Streptomyces sp. NPDC014991 (assembly GCF_043080665.1). Lineage (NCBI taxonomy): Bacteria > Bacillati > Actinomycetota > Actinomycetes > Kitasatosporales > Streptomycetaceae > Streptomyces > Streptomyces sp. NPDC014991. The sequence goes on along the minus strand of NZ_JBIBVY010000005.1, from coordinate 237,020 downwards.
GCGAACAGCTTGCCGTCCAGCCCCAGCCCCCGCTCCACGTCCACGCGGTACCGGTATGCGCGGCCGGCGCCGGGCGCCTCGGCGGAACCGGGCACGGCGTCGAACTTCCCGGGGCCCTTCAGCGCGGCGCCGAGCGGGTACGTCCGGTTCATCTTCTGGTCGTACGACAGCGCCGCCACGTCCGGCGCGATGGACGGCGCGGGCGCGCCGGAGGAGTTCTCCTCGGCGGTCCGCCCGGCGGACGGGGACTGCGCGGAGTCGTCCTCCCGTCCCTCGGTCACCTGCCCGGCGACGACGACCGCGAGCACGGTGGTGACGGCAGCCGCCGCGATGCCGGTGAACGTCCGTCCCCTGTTCCCGCCGCGCTGGGCGGGCACCACGATGCCGCCGGCCTCAAAGGCTTCGGCCTGCGGCTCGTCGGCCGGCTGCCGCGGGCCCGTACGGCGGGTCCGTCCCGCGGGCGCGGCGCGGACGCCGTCGTCCTCGGTGTCCCCGGTGGCGTCGGCGTGTCTCTCGAAGGCCTCGAGGTACTCCTGCCGGGGTCCGGGAGCGCGTCCCGGACCGTCCGGCCCCGCCCGCCGCTGCCGCGGCAGCAACACGCCGGCCCCGTCGGCACCGGCCGGCCGGCCCCCGAACTCACCCCAGCCGCCTCCGGCTTCCCGCTGCTCGGGATGGCCGCCCCGCGTGGACGCGCCTTCCCGTGACCGGGGCGCACCGCGCGCGGGGGTGGCGTCGGGGGGACCGGACGCATCACGTGCGGGCGTTCCGGCCCGGAGGCGCGGCTGATCGCCCCGGCGGCCGTCGGGGTGTGCGTCCCGGCGGCCGTCCGGGGCCGCGTCCCGGCGGTCGCCGAAAGCCGCGTCCCGGCGGTCGCCGAAGGCTGGGTCCAGGCGGTCGTCGGGACGTGCGTCCCCGCCGTCATCGGTGTCTCGGTCCCGTCGGTCGTTCCGCTGGGGCCCCGGACTGGCGACTATGTCCGCGGAGTCACCCTTCGGGGCCGGTCCGCGGCGGCTGTGGCGTCCCACCCTGGCCCTCAGTTCCTCGCGTCCACGGCGGCGGCACCGCCGCCACCGGTGTTGTCTGCGTCTCCGGTGCCGCCGCGCGGGGCCGGGTCGGCGGCCTCGGCGGACGCGCCCGTGTCCGCCAGGAGATCCCGGAAGGCTCCGGCGACGATGTCCGGATACTCCATCATCGCGACATGGCCGGCCTCGGGCAGGGTCAGCAGACGTGAGTCACGGAAGGCGCGGGCGGCCTTGCGGGCCATGCGGAACCCGACCAGCTGGTCCCGGGCGCCGTAGACCAGCAGCGTGGGGGCGAGCACCCGCTCGGCCTGGCGCCACAGCCCGTGCTGCCCGCCGAGCGTGTAGGCGTTGACGATCCCGCGCGCGGAGCGGGCCATCGCGTCCCAGAAGTACGGCAGCCGCTGCCGCCGCTCCAGCTCCTCGACGGCCTGCTGGAACGCCTCCGGCGAGATTTGCCCGGGGTCGCCGTAGCAGAGCGCCATGACCCCGCGCACCCGCTGCTCGGCCGTCCACTCCTGGGTGAAGCGGGTGAAGAGGGCGGCCACGCCGGGCACGCCGAGAAGTCCCGTCGGCACCGCCGAGCGCTGCACGCGCAGCTCGGGCAGGGCGGGCGAGACGAGGGTGAGCGTGCGGACGAGGTCGGGCCGTACGGCGGCCACGCGCGTGGCGACCGCGCCGCCGAGCGAGTTGCCGAAGAGGTGGACCGGGCCGCGGCCGGCCGCGTCGAGATGGCGGATCACCGCGCGCGCGTGCCCGGTGACGGAGTAGTCGCCGTCGTCCGGGGGCGGGGAGTCGCCGAAGCCCGGCAGGTCCACCGCCTCGCTGTCGACGACACCGTCCAGCCGGGCCATGAGGGACGACCAGTTCTGCGAGGAACCGCCGAGCCCGTGGACGTACAGCGCGGGTGCCAAACCTTCGCGCGCGGCGGGCCGGGAACGGACCGTCAGGGTGACGCCGGGCAGACACACCGACCGCAGCCGCTCGCCCTCGCCGACCCGGACGGGCGCCACCCTCGGAAGCACACTGGCGGCCGACAGGGACGGCGACTCGGTCGAAGACATGCGGCAATGTTACGAGGTGATCACGTCGGGGTTCGTGTGTTCGCCGTCACAGCGTGAACCGCCGGCGGCCGGAGAACCGGACAGCGGGCCGGCCTGATGGCATGGCGTCCCCATCAGGTGTCTCCTAGGCTCGTACAGAGGGCACCCTCGTGTGGCCCCTGCTTTTTCCAGGGACGTTCGTAGGAAGGGAGCCCACCATGACCTATGACCCCACCGAACCCGACGCGGTCGAGGACCTGGAAGCCGACGCCGGGCCGGAGATCGACGTCGAGGCGCCCGAAGTGGACGCCGTCGAGCAGCACGCCCCCGTCAGGCCGGACCGCGACGACCCGCTGACGGCGCTCGACCCCGACCGTGCGAACGAGGCCGACCTGGTCGAACAGGCGCGCGTGGTCACGCTCGACGAGGACGACTACCGCTGACCTCACGGGACTCACGCGGCCGCACCAGGGGCACCGCACGGCTTTCGCCGTCGTCCGGTACGTGAAATTCTGCGCTCGCACCGCGCACACCAGGGTTACCGAAAAGTACGATGGCCGCGCGGCCGACACCGCATGTGGACGACTTTGGGAGGCGGCGTGACAGCCATCGAGCAAACAGAGGCGGTACGCCCGCGTGGCACCCGTCTGCCGCGCCGCGCCCGGCGGAACCAGTTGCTGGGCGCCGCCCAGGAGGTTTTCGTCGCGCAGGGCTACCACGCGGCGGCGATGGACGACATCGCCGAGCGGGCCGGTGTGAGCAAGCCGGTGCTCTACCAGCACTTCCCCGGCAAGCTGGACCTCTACCTCGCCCTGCTGGACCAGCACTGCGAGTCGCTGATCCAGTCCGTGCGCAGCGCACTGGCGTCGACGAGCGACAACAAGCAGCGCGTACGGGCGACGATGGACGCCTACTTCGCGTACGTGGAGGACGACGGCGGTGCGTTCCGGCTGGTCTTCGAGTCGGACCTGACGAACGAGCCCGCGGTGCGCGAGCGCGTCGACAAGGTCACCAACGAGTGCGCCGAGGCCATCTGCGACGTCATCGCCGAGGACACGGGCCTCTCCCGCGCGGAGTCGATGCTGCTCGCCTCCGGCCTCGGCGGGCTCGCCCAGGTGGTGGCCCGGTCCTGGCTGCACAGCGACCGCAGCGTCCCGCGCGACCAGGCGGTGCAGCTGCTGACCTCACTGGCCTGGCGGGGTATTGCCGGTTTCCCGCTGCACGGCATCGATCACCACTGACACCACTGATCCCGTCGGCGTCGGTCTGTTCCCGCCCGGTGTTCGCTCCTGGCGTTCGGGCCCGCAGCGTGTACGTCCCCTCACCGGGCTAATGTGTGCTGGGTACGGCGCGGAAGATCGCGCACATCACTGACCGTCGGAGGGACATAGCCGTGGAGGTCAAGATCGGCGTGCAGCACGCGCCCCGCGAGATCGTTCTGGAGAGCGGTCAGAGCGTCGAGGAGGTCGAGCGTCTGGTGAGTGAGGCGCTGTCCGGGAAGACGCAGCTGCTGAGCCTCCAGGACGAGAAGGGCCGCAAGGTCCTGGTGCCGACGGACCGTCTGGCGTACGTGGAGATCGGCGAGCCCACCGTGCGCAAGGTGGGGTTCGGCACGCTGTAGGCCGAAGTCGTGAGAGGGGCCCGGCGGCCGTGTGCCGCCGGGCCCTTTTCCGTGGGCAGTGCGCACGGACGGAGCACACGTCCGCCACAGCCGAGGATTGACATCCGCAGGTCACGGGTATGACGGGCTAGGACCGTCGAGCCAGACCGGCCGTGGGAGGGACCCCCGACATGATCCTGGAAGCACTCGGCTCCGCCGCACTCGGTCTGATTCTCGCCTGGGCGGCGGCCCATCGCCTCGCCCACCGGCTGCCGACCCGCCCGCTGGTGTATTCGACGGGCGTCGCCGGCGCCCTCTTCGGCGACTTCGTCACCCACACCGCCCTGGGCCCGGGCGCCGGCCCGATCAGCCTCCTGGGCGCCGCGATCATCGCGGTGGCGTCGCTGTCCCTGCTGCTGCGCCCCACGCGCCGCCTGGGCCGACGATCAGCGACGGCGTAAGGGGGCCGGCGCGGCGACGGCACGGCCGAGCCGCCAGGGGCGCCGGGAACCGCGCGAGCGACCACAACGCACGCGCGGCCACGGGACAACGGGCGCCCGCCCCCCGGAGTGCTAGGCGGCCAGACCCAGCGCGGCCATCCGCTTCGTGTGCGCCTCCGTGATCCGCGAGAACATCCGGCCGACCTCGGCGAGATCGAACCCGTCGGCCACCCCGCCCACGAGCATCGTGGACAGCGCGTCCCGGTCGGCGACGACCCGCTGGGACTGCGACAGCGCCTCCCCCATCAGCCGCCGCGCCCACAGCGCCAGCCGCCCGCCGACGCGCGGGTCGGCGTCGATGGCCGCGCGCACCTTCTCCACCGCGAACCCGGCGTGGCCGGTGTCGTCGAGGACGGCCAGCACCAGCTCACGCGTGTCGGAGTCGAGCCGGGCCGCCACCTCCCGGTAGAAGTCACTCGCGATCGAGTCGCCGACATACGCCTTGACCAGGCCTTCCAGCCAGTCCGACGGCGCGGTCTGCCGGTGGAAGCCGTCCAGCGCGGCGACGAACGGGTCCATCGCGGCCGTCGGCTCCTCGCCGACCTCGGTCAGCCGGTTCCGCAGCCGCTCGAAGTGGTGGAACTCCGCCGAAGCCATCTTCGCCAACTCCGCCTTGTCCGCGAGGGTCGGCGCCAGCTTGGCGTCCTCCGCGAGGCGTTCGAACGCCGCCAGCTCCCCGTACGCGAGGGCGCCGAGCAGGTCCACGACCGCGGCGCGGTACTGCGGGTCGGCGGAGGCCTGCGCCCAGTCCTGGGCGGCGACACCGGTGGGTCCGGCGGGTGCGGCGGACGCGTTCTCAGGCTTGTCAGAGCTAGTCATGAGGCGCACAATAGCCCGCTCGTCGCATCACTCAACCCCTGGTCAACCACCGTGGCCACGACTACGTGACCGAATCGGCCATCGCATGTGCGGGAATCCGGGGTATGGTGGTAATGCGCCTGCTGAGTGCGTCGACGGTGCTCGACGTGTCCCGACGGGCCGCACGCATGAGGATGCCCGGTCGGTGGCCCGATCGGCTCCGACCCGACAGCCCTCCCTGGCCGTACGGCAGTGACCGTACGACGACAGGAGGGACACCCTCAGCGGTACGAGCGCTAGAGCGTCGGCAGAGGTCCCGTGTCTTACGGCTTGCCCGAGTGGGTCGCCCGTACGGCGGCCGACGTCCCCGGCACGGTCAGACATGACCCCCGCGCTCGCCTCGCACCGCGCACACAGAAGAGGCATAACCCTGACTACGACCTTCCGAGATCTCGGAATTCTTCCCGAGACCGCCGAGGCCCTCGAAGCCGTCGGTATCGTCACCCCCTTCCCCATCCAGGAGATGACGCTCCCCGTAGCCCTGACCGGCACGGACGTCATCGGCCAGGCCAAGACGGGTACCGGCAAGACGCTGGGCTTCGGTCTGCCGCTCCTCGAGCGTGTCACCGTCCCCGCCGACGTGGAGGCCGGACGCGCCGCCCCCGACGCCCTCACCGACGCGCCCCAGGCCCTCGTCGTCGTCCCCACGCGTGAGCTGTGCACGCAGGTCACCAACGACCTGCTGACGGCCGGCAAGGTCCGCAACGTGCGCGTCCTGGCCATCTACGGCGGCCGGGCCTACGAGCCCCAGGTCGAGGCCCTGAAGAAGGGCGTCGACGTCATCGTCGGCACCCCGGGCCGGCTGCTGGACCTCGCGGGCCAGAAGAAGCTGGACCTGGGCCACATCAAGAGCCTGGTCCTCGACGAGGCCGACGAGATGCTCGACCTGGGCTTCCTGCCCGACGTCGAGAAGATCATCAAGCTGCTGCCGGCCAAGCGCCAGACCATGCTGTTCTCCGCGACCATGCCCGGCGCGGTCATCGGCCTCGCGCGCCGCTACATGACGCAGCCCACGCACATCCGCGCCACCGCGCCGGACGACGAGGGCATGACGGTCGCGAACATCAAGCAGTTCATCTACCGCGCCCATTCCATGGACAAGCCGGAGATGATCGCCCGCATCCTGCAGGCCGACGGCCGCGGGCTGGCGATGATCTTCTGCCGTACGAAGCGCACGGCCGCCGACATCGCCGAGCAGCTCCAGCGCCGCGGGTTCGCCTCCGGCGCGGTCCACGGCGACCTCGGCCAGGGCGCGCGCGAGCAGGCCCTGCGGGCCTTCCGCAACGGCAAGGTCGACGTCCTCGTCTGTACCGACGTCGCCGCGCGCGGCATCGACGTCGAGGGCGTGACCCACGTCATCAACTACCAGTCCCCCGAGGACGAGAAGACGTACCTGCACCGCGTCGGCCGCACGGGCCGCGCGGGCGCCAAGGGTACGGCGATCACGTTCGTCGACTGGGACGACATCCCGCGCTGGCAGCTCATCAACAAGGCGCTGCAGCTGGACTTCAACGACCCGGTGGAGACGTACTCCAGCTCCCCGCACCTGTACGCGGACCTCGGCATCCCCGCGGGCACGAAGGGCACCCTGCCGCGCGCGGAGCGGACCCGTGCCGGTCTGGGAGCGGAGGTGCTCGAGGACCTGGGCGAGACCGGCGGGCGGGGCGCGCGCGGCCGTGGCCGCACCGACCGCACCGACCGTGCCGACCGCGGTGGCCGTGCCGAGTCGGCCCCGGCCGAGCGCGAGCGTCCGGCCCGTACGCCGCGCCGTCGCCGCCGCACACGCAACGGCGCACCGCTGGACACCGCGCCGGGCGCCACCAGCACCCCGGTGACCGAGCCCACGGCCGGGCCCACGTCCACGGCCGCGCCCACGGAGGAGACCCCGGCGGGCACCCGTACCCCGCGCCGTCGTCGCCGTACCCGCGGCGCAGCGGAGCCGGCGACGACCACCACGGCGTCCGCGACGACCACCGAGGCGGCTGACGTCACCGAGACGGTGGCCACGACAGAGGCCCCCGCCGTCCTGGAGACCCCCACGGACTCGGACAAGCCGCGTCGCCGCCGCACCCGCAAGTCGGCGACGACGGAAGCGGTGACGCCCGAGTCGGTGACCGAGCCGACGCCGGCGGCCGCTGATGTGGCCGCGCCGGTGACCCAGCCCGTGGTCGCGGACAGCCCGGTGGCGGAGGTGACGTCCGAGGCCGCTCCGGCCGCGGAGACGAAGCCGCGCCGCCGCACCCGCAAGGCAGCGGAGCCGGTCGCCGAGACGGAGCCGGCGCAGGCCGCCGCGGAGCCCGCCGAGGCGAAGCCGCGCCGCACCCGCAAGACCGCGGCTGCCGCCGAAACGGCCGTCGGCACCGCCGAAGCCACCGAGGCCAAGCCGCGCCGCACCCGCAAGACCGCGGCTGCCGCGGTTGCCCCGGAGGCCGTGGCGGACACGGCCGAGGCCGCCGAGGCCAAGCCGCGCCGCCGTACCCGCAAGGCGGCGGAGCCGGTCGTCACGCCGGACACCCCCGAGGCCGAGGCCGAGGTCACCGCTCCCAAGGCCCGCCGCACCCGCAAGGCCGCGGTCGCCGCCGAGAGCGCCGTCGACACCGCCGAAGCCACCGAGGCCAAGCCGCGCCGCACCCGCAAGACCGCCGCGGCCGCACCGGAAGCACCGCAGGCCGAAACCGAGGCCGAGCCCAAG
>NZ_JBIBVY010000005.1:20968-229209 GCF_043080665.1 Streptomyces sp. NPDC014991 | reverse complement strand
GCCGCGCCGCACCCGCAAGACGGCGGCCACCGCCGTCGACGCGACCGACACGGCCGAAGCCACCGCCCCCAAGGCCCGCCGCACCCGCAAGGCCGCGGCTGCCGCCGAGAGCACCGCCGAAGCCACCGAGGCCAAGCCGCGCCGGACCCGCAAGACCGCCGCGGCCGCACCGGAAGCACCGCAGGCCGAAACCGAGGCCGAGCCCAAGCCGCGCCGCACCCGCAAGACGGCGGCCACCGCCGTCGACGCGACCGACACGGCCGAAGCCACCGCCCCCAAGGCCCGCCGCACCCGCAAGGCCGTTGCCGAGGCGGCCGCTCCGGAGATTCCGGCGCAGGCCACCGTGGAGCCGGAGGCCAAGCCGGCCCGCCGCACCCGCAAGAGCGCGGCGTCCGCCGCCGAGGCGGCCGGTGCGAGCGCCGGGACGACGCCCAAGCCGCGCCGGGCCCGCAAGGCCACGGCGTCCGTGGAGGCCCCTGAGGCCTGATCCGGGCCTGCGTGCCCAGCGGCAGCGCCAGCCGGTCCGATGGCCGGGTTCACCGAGGTGGACCCGGCCATCGGCATTCCCGCCGCACCCGGGATCAACACGCAGCACCCCGCCGCCGTTCCAAGGGGTCCCGTTCCGCCCACCCCCGGATCAGCCCACCCCTGGCCGGGCGTCACGGGACCCCGCCCTTCCCCCGGTCGCCGCCCCCTCGCCCCGTCCGCCCGCCCGATAACCTCTCCCCATGAGCAGGCCTCCCTCCTTCGTTCCGCCTCCCGGAGCACGCGCGTACTCGCTTCGTACGGCTCGTGGTGACTTCGCCGTGGTGGACGCTCCCGTGGCCGGTGGGGTCGAGCCCAGGGGGGTGGCGCTGCTGCTGCCGGGGTTCACCGGCAGCAAGGAGGACTTCAATCCGCTGCACGTGCCGCTCGCCGAGCGTGGGTACCGGACCGTCGCCGTGGACGGGCGGGGCCAGTTCGAGTCGGACGGCCCCGAGACGGACGAGTCCGCCTACGCGCAGGAGGAGTTGGCGCGGGACGTGCTCGCGCAGGCGGAGGCGATCGGCGGCCGGGTGCATCTGCTGGGGCACTCCCTCGGCGGCCAGATCGCGCGCGCGGCCGTTCTGCTCGACCACACGCCCTTCGTGTCGCTCACCCTGATGGCCTCCGGCCCGGCGCAGATCTCGACGGCCCAGCAGGAGCGCGTGAAGCTGCTGCGGGACGCGCTGGCCGTGCTGGGCATGCCGGAGGTGTGGCAGGCGATCCAGGGGATGGAACCGCCGGAGGAGACCGGGACGCCCACGCTCGACGGCGGGCTGGACGACCGGGACGACCTGCGGCGCCGCTGGCTGGGCACCAAGCCGGCCCAGTTGCTCGCCACCGGCCGCCAGTTGTGCACGGAACCGGACCGGGTCGCCGAACTCGCGTCCGTCGGGCTGCCGTTCCACGTCCTGTCGGGTTCCCGGGACGACACCTGGCCGCTGCCGCTCCTCGATGACATGGCGGTGCGGCTGGGTGCCCGGCGCACGGTCGTCGAGGGCGCCGAGCACTCCCCCAACACCGACCGTCCGCTGGAGACGGCCCGCGCGATCGCCGGTTTCTGGGACGTCAGCGCCGGCGCGCGCCGGCAGCGGTAGGCCCCGCACGCACCGGCGGCGGTACGGCCGCGCGGGGTCAGTACTGTCCCTGGAGGTGGTCCCAGAACCCGTCCCGCAGGGCGCGGCGGAGGTCGGCCTGGCCGCGCAGGGAGTACTGGAGCAGTGCCTCGGCCTCGACCAGCAGGTCCTGGTCGACGGAGCCCGGCAGGTAGGGATGGCCGGGGAACAGTTCGACCAGTGTTTCGCGGCCCCGGGAGACGAGCCACTTCGCCGCGATCTGGGCGCCGACGAAGCGGACGTCCTCGCGGGTGGGGCGGGTGCCGGCGGTGGCGTCGTAGGCGGCGGCCGTGCGCCGGGAGACGTACGGCTTGAAGAACTCCAGGTCGAAGGTGCGCTGGCTGTCGACCTCCCAGAGCAGCGGCTCGGCCTGGTTGCGTCCCTCGGGGGCCTCGATGCCCCACAGGTGCACGCGGGCGCCGTAGCCCTGGGCCGCCTCGACCGCCGAGACCAGGTCCTCGTCGCCGCCGAGGAGGGCCGCGTCGCTGATCGCGCGGTGCCGCGCCAGTGACTCCAGGTCCGTGCGGATCAGGGAGTCGACGCCCTTCTGCTGGTTGTTGGCGTTGAGGTTGCCGAGCCGGACCTTGACGTCGGGCAGCTCGGCGATGGTCTGCTGCTCGGCGGTGTGGATGCGGCGGCGGGCGCCGTCGTACCAGTACACGCGCAGCAGCCGGCTGTCCGCGAAGATCGTGCGGGCCTTGTCGATCAGCGCGTCGATCAGGCCCTCCGCGTCCACGTCGAAGGCCCGGCGGTCCTCGGTCCCGGCGACCAGCCGGCCGGCGGCAGCGTACAGATAGCCCGCGTCCACGAAGATCGCGTGGGTGGAGGGCGTCTTCGCCACCTCGGCGAGCATGCGTTCCAGCAGCTCGTTCGTGCGGTTGATGCGGGCGCCGAGGGCCGCCAGGTCGTCGTTCATCGCCCCCATTGTCCCGGTGGTCACGCTGCGAACACAACCGGTCCCGGTCGGTCCCATGAAAGCCGCTTACCGGTCAGTAATTAGTTGTTCGAAGAATTTCTTTAGCGTAGGGAATGTTTGTCACACGCAGCACGTTGACTCCGAACGAGACCGGATACACGTCCGGAGCCTCACAAGTAGTTCTCCGCAGGAGGATGACCAGACGAAGGGAGAAGCCCATGCGCTTCGAAATCAGGCGTCTAGACGAGGTCGACGGCACCACCGTGGACAGCACCGTCGTGGATGCCGCCTCCGTCAACCGGATCGTGCAGCAGGCCGCCGCTATCGGACAGCGCCTGTGGATCCGCCCGGCCGAGATCCAGGCCTCGTAGCCCGCGCGCCGGCGTTCGCCAGGCATCGCGGGCGTTCGCCACTCGAGCTTTCCGGGGGAGCCGGGCCGACGACGGCTCAGCTCCCCCGGATCACCTGAGTGACCCCGTTGATGATCTGCTGCACGGCGATCGCGGACAGCATCATGCCCGCGAGCCGCGTCACGAGGACGACGCCGCCGTCCTTGATGACCCGGATGATCAGCAGCGAGTAGCGCATCACCAGCCACAGCACGACGTGGATCGCGAGGATCGCGGACCACACCGAGACCTGCGTGGCCACACTGCCGGCCTTCTGCACGGCCAGGATCACGGACACGATCGCACCGGGCCCCGCCAGCAGCGGCATGCCCAGCGGCACGAGCGCGACGTTCACGTCCTTGGTCTGCTGCGGCTCGTCGGTCTTGCCGGTGAGCAGGTCCAGCGCGATCAGCAGGAGCAGCAGCCCGCCCGCGATCATGAGTGCCGGGACGGAGACGTGCAGGTAGTCCAGGATCTGATGGCCGAGGACGCCGAAGACGGCGATGACCCCGCCCGCCACGCAGACGGCCTGGAAGGCCATCCGCTTCTGCACCTTGGCCGGCCGGCCGGCTGTCAGGGCGAGGAAGATCGGGGTGATCCCGGGGGGATCCATGATGACAAAAAGGGTCAGGAACAGGGAGCCGAAGACGGCGATGTCGAACATGGGGAGGTACAGGCCTTGCGGGAAGAGGAAGTACGGGCGTGAGGTGGTTCGGGGGGCCCTGCGGGGCCGTCAGGCTCCGCCGGCGCCCGGCACCGGGAAGGCGCCCGTCGCCCGCCGGGTGATCTCCCCGTACACCTCGGGGTCGGTCGTGTACGCGCCGAGCGCCACGGTCTTGCGGCTGCCGTGGTAGTCCGAGGAGCCCGTGACCAGCAGGCCGAGATCCTCGGCGAGGCCCCGCAGCCGGGCCCGGGCGTCCGGGTCGTGGTCCATGTGGTCCACCTCGAGGCCGTCGAGACCGGCCGCGGCCATGTCCGCGATGCGGGCCTCCGGCACGGTACGGCCGCGCTTGGCGGCGGCCGGGTGCGCGAACACACAGACCCCGCCCGCGGCCTTGACCAGCCGGATCGCCTCGAACGGGTCGGTCTCGTGCTTCTCCACGAACGCCCGCCCGCCGTCGGCCAGCCACTCCTCGGTGAACGCGTCGCTCACCGTCGGTACGACTCCCAGCTCGACCAGCGCGGACGCCACGTGCGGACGGCCCACCGAGCCGCCGGCGGCGATCCGCTCGACCTGTTCCCAGGTGACCGGCACGCCCAGTGCGTTCAGTTTGGCGACCATGCCCCGGGCCCGCGGCACCCGGTCGTCCCGGACCAGTTCGCGCTCGGCGAGCAGGGCGGGCTCCTCGGGGTCGAAGAGGTAGGCCAGCAGGTGCATCGAGACGCCGTCGACCCGGCAGGACAGCTCGGCCCCGGTGACCAGGGTGAGCCCCTCGGGCAGCGCGGCGATCGCCTCGCCGTACCCACGGGTGGTGTCGTGATCGGTCAGCGCGACGACGTCGAGACCGGCCGCGGCGGCGCCCCGCACCAGCTCGGCCGGGGTGTCCGTACCGTCGGAGGCCGTGGAGTGACAGTGCAGATCGATGCGCACGACGACTCCAGGCTGGTGACGAAAGGGACGGGACGCCTAAGGATAGCGGGGTTTCCGAGCCCGCCTGTCACACCCGCAAGCCCCGAGCGCCCCCTACGGCGCTCCCCTCGGCGCGGGGAACCGTGCGGCCGGCCCACCGGGGCCCGCAGCCGCCCGCGGACAGTAACCCGTCCCGGCGCACGCTAGGGTCTTTCGTTCGGATCAGGCCGGATCAGGACCCGCGAGCCCGGCATGATCCGAACGAGAGGGCCTAGGGCCGGAGCAGGCGCGGCGACAACGCCCCGCACGGCACCAGGTCGATCTCCGCGCCCGCGTCCCGCAGATCGGTCAGCACCAGTTCGTCGTACATGAGCAGGCCCGACTGCTCCGGCCACATCACCGCCCACAGCCACATCCCGAGCGCCTCGCCGGCGAAGACGGCGCGGTCGTCCGGGGTGCGGAAGACATGCCAGAGGGGGGTCGGGCGGCCCGCCGCCAGGACTTTGGCCTGGGGTGGCTTCTCCACGTTCATGTACGACCCCGGGTCCGGGCCGTCGATGCCGGCGTAGCGCGCGCCGAGGCCGACGCCGAGCTCCTCGGCGATCAGGATCATCTCGCCCGGGCCGCCGAGCGGGCCGGGACCCGAACAGGCCACGGCGGTCGCACGGCCGCCGCTGCGGTCGTCCCCGGCGTACGTGACGCCGGTGAACAGCCATCCGACCGGCAGCGGCCACGGCATCCAGACCGGCACCTGCGTGCGGTGCACCACGACGTTGAGCGCCTCGACGCTGGGCGGGATCACGGGCTGTAGCGGATGGACCGTGCCGTGCACGTCGCACTGCCACGAATCGGCGAAGAGGCCGGGCGCCCTGACCCGGCCACCACACCTCGGGCAACTGGGTTCGCCCCTCATAGGGCTCCACGGTCCTACCCCTGTCCGCCCGCGTCAAGGACGATCACCCGTCCGGACGGAAGAGTCGGCCACGGGCGGGGCGCAACCCGCTGATGTAGCTGCATTAATTAGCTGATCTAACTTGCTTTCGACGCGGGCACCGGCGGCCTCCTGCGGCAGCCCAAGGCGGTCTGGGCCACGGCCGGCGCCTCGGTCGTCGCCTTCATGGGCATCGGCCTCGTCGACCCGTCCCGCCCTCCATCGCGCGGGGCCTGCATGCCACCGCCGCCAGGTGTCCCTGCACTTCACCTCGTACTTCCTGATCACCGCCGCGGCGATGCTGCTGACCGGCTTCGTCTCCAGCCGCATCGGCGGCCGGAAGACCCTGCTGCTCGGCCTGGCCTTCGTGGTCGTCTTCGCGGGGCTCGCCGGCACCTCGGACACCGTCGGCCGGCTCGTCGGGTACCGGGCCGGCCGGGGCCTCGGCAACGCGCTCTTCGTCTCCACCGCCCTCGCGGTCATCGTCGGCGCGGCGGCCGGCGGCAGCGCGGCGGCGATCCTGCTGCACGAGTCCGCCCTCGGCCTCGGCATGGCCTGCGGACCCCTGCTCGGCGCGGTCCTCGGCAACCTCAGCCGGCGCTACCCCTCGGCACGGCCACGCTGACGGCGGTCGGCTTCCTGTGCATCAGCACGTTCCTGGCGGAGCAGCCCCGGCCGGCCCGGAAGACCTCGGTCCTGGACCCGCTCAGGGCGCTCGGCCACGGCGGCCTCGCCTCGGCGGCGGTCTCGGCGTTCCTACCACTCCGCGGCGGTCGCCTGCACCATCCTGTCCGGCGCCTTCATCGGCGTGAACAACACCGTCTACACCGAGCCGGCCCTCGGGGTGTCGGACGCGCCACGCCCGGTGGCGAGCGCGGGACACAACTTCGTGCGCTGGTTCGCCGCCGCCGGGGCGCCCTGCTTCGCGCCGAAGACCGAGGAGTGGAGCGACGTCCACATGCCGTTCGCCGTCGCGGCGGCCACCGCGGTGCTGGCCGCGCTCGTGCTCGTCGTACGGCGCCGGGCCCTCCGCCACGAGGCCGAGGAACTGGCGCCGGAGCACGCCGCCGAGGACGACGTCACCGTTTTCGCCGACTGACCGGATCCGCCCTTGTGCCGGCGGGACCGGCGCACGCGGCGTCAGTCGAGCGGGACGGACCGGCGGGCGGGGTCCCTCAGGTCCGTCCCGTGCGTGAGCCAGCGCTCCTGGAGGGCCTGGGCGCCGTGCACCCGCTTCCAGGCGGCCTCGTTCGGGGTCATCGGCAGCAGCGGCAGGAACCGTACGGGGTCCATCGGGGCATCCAGCTCCAGGTCCTCGACCAGCCCGCCGGACTCGCCCACCAGCACCGAGGTGAAGGGGGCGCCGGGCCACAGCGGCCCGCCCACGTCCAGCGAGGCGCCCGGCGCCACCACCAGGCCCTCCACCTGGGGAGAGGCGGCCAGCACGGCGAGCGGGCGGAGCACCTTGTCGGTGTCGGCGCGGCCCGCGCGGACGGACAGGACCAGTTCGGCGCGGGGCCCCGCGACCGGGTCGGCGAGCATCGCCGTGGGATCGGTCATGGGGTGCGCGGACATGCCACAGGTGGCGTACCGGACGACGTCCCCCTCGTGGAAGCGGAGCACCTCGATGCGGTCCGTGCCGAGGAAGGTGACCGCGGCCCGGGCGTCCGGCTCGCCCAGCGCGCCGCTCAACCGGGCCTCGACCAGAGGAAGAACATCAGCCATGCGCCGAGCATAGAACTCGTCAGCTGCGGGCAAAGCGGCGCCTTGACAGTACGGGCGGCTGATACTCTGAGCCGGTGGTTCGGGGCAGCACGCCGTCACGGGTGCCCCCAGGCCCTCCAGGCGCCGGCGGACTCGCTGTCGAGTCCCGGCGCCGTTGAGACTCCCTTACGAGGGACCGGCCGGAGGAGGTGGGGCTGTCATGGATCGAAGTCGGCCGTGCAGTACCACTCGTTCTTCCGACCGCTGATCTGATTACCGGCTGGCCGTCGCCTTCCCTTTCGCATCGTCGTTCGGAAGAGCACTTCGTCTCGCTTTGCCTGATCTGTCTGACCTGAAATCAGTTCTGCATCAGTAGCGAAGCCGCCACCGCGACGGTGCGGTGCTTCCCGCTTTGTGGACGTGCCAAACATCCGCAGTCAGGACGTCCCCATTCCGGGTAGTTCCACCCGTCGCCGCGCGCCTAGCTGCCCGCCTGCGAAGGAGCCCGCCCATGTCGATGATCCGCGACCTGCGCGCCGTGGTCCGCCCGTCGTCCCGTGTCTCGCTGCGCAAGGACGCGGGCACCTCGTACGACACCACTCGTGACCCGGGCACGCCCTCGGCCGTCGTCGACTGCGCGGTCTACCGCGACGGCGCCCGGGTGCAGACCCCCACGCCACTGACCCCGCACGAGGCGATGCGGCTGGTGCGCCGTGACGGCGGCTTCGTCTGGATCGGCCTGCACGAGCCGACCGAGGCCGAATTCGCCGGTATCGCCGGTGAGTTCGGGCTGCACCCGCTGGCCGTCGAGGACGCCGTGCAGGCCCACCAGCGGCCCAAGCTCGAGCGGTACGACGACTCGCTGTTCACCGTCTTCAAGACCATCCACTACGTCGAGCACGACCAGCTCACCGCCAACAGCGAGGTCGTCGAGACCGGCGAGGTCATGTGCTTCACCGGCCGGGACTTCTTCATCACCGTCCGGCACGGCGGCCAGGGCTCCCTGCGGGCCCTGCGGCACCGGCTCCAGGACGACCCGGAGCTGCTCGCCAAGGGCCCGTCGGCCGTGCTGCACGCCATCGCCGACCATGTCGTGGACGGTTACATCGCCGTCGCCGACGCGGTGCAGGACGACATCGACGAGGTCGAGACCGAGGTCTTCTCGCCGGGCCGCAAGGGCGGCGTCTCACGCGGTGTGGACTCGGCGCGGATCTACCAACTCAAGCGCGAGGTGCTGGAGTTCAAGCGCGCGGTGGCACCGCTGCTGCGGCCGATGCAGCTGCTGAGCGAGCGGCCCATGCGGCTGATCGACCCCGACATCCAGAAGTACTTCCGGGACGTCGCCGACCACCTGGCCCGGGTTCAGGAGCAGGTCATGGGCTTCGACGAACTCCTCAACTCCATCCTCCAGGCCAACCTGGCCCAGGCGTCCGTCGCGCAGAACGAGGACATGCGGAAGATCACCGCGTGGGCGGCCATCATCGCCGTACCGACGATGGTGTGCGGGGTCTACGGCATGAACTTCGACCACATGCCCGAGCTGCACTGGAAGTACGGCTACCCGGTGATCATGGGCGTCACGGTCGCCCTGTGTCTGGGCATCCACCGCACGCTGAAGCGCAACGGCTGGCTGTGAGCGGGCCCGGGCGGCCTGGATAGGCTGGGCGCATGACTAGTGAGCTGCTCGACCGGGCCCTCATCGAGGAGGCCGCGAAGAAGTCCGGCCTCGTCTGGGTCAGGGGCGCCGGCGCGCCGGCCGCGCGTGCGCTGTGGCACGTGTGGCACGACGGCGCGGTGTGCCTGGTCGGCGACGGGCCCGGTGAGCAGCCGCTGGAGGCGCTGGCCGACGGGAGCTCCGCCGAGGTGACCGTGCGCAGCAAGGACAAGGGCGGCCGGCTGGTGACGTTCCCGGTGGTCGTGTCCGAGCCGGCGGCCGGGTCCCCGGAGTGGGAGGCGGCCGTCGCCGAACTGAAGGGCAAGCGGCTGAACGCCCCCGACGGCGAGCGGATGCCGGCCCGCTGGGCCCGCGAATGCCGGGTGCTGCGCCTGGTGCCGGCGGGGGCCGGGGAGGAGTTGCCCTCCGGCAGTCTGGCGGAACGTCCGGTCCCGACCCCGGCGACGACCCGCAGACCGGTCCCGGCGGGCCTGCCGAGACTCCTGCTCAAGCGGCGGAGGAGGAAGTGACGCGCGGGCGGCGGCCCGTGCGCACCACGAGCCGAGCCGGGACCGGCGTCGCGGGACCCGTGGCCGGCGCCAGGTCCGGGTGAGGCCGGCCGGCCGTCGAGCGCCGCAGGGTGTCGGTGGTCAGCGGTGTCACGAGCCCTCGCCCGGACCGCCCATGAGCCCGCGTACGCCCGTTCAGGACGTCGGCAGCTGCTTGCCGTAGTCCACCGTGTCCGACGTGGCCGGCTCGGTGAGGGCGAAGTTCCTGCCCCAGTCCGAGAACCGGAGCGTGCCCGCGCCGCCGGCGCGGACCAGTCGCAGCGGGTACGGCGTGCCCTGGAGGGACACGTCGAGCGTGCCGCCGGCGCCCTTGTCGCCGGTGACGCGGATCGTGGGGGTGCCCCCCTGGTCGTGGTGGCCCTCCGTCGCCAGCGTGCCGTGCAGCGTCAGCAGACCGTCGAGGAGGACGTCCTTGTCCGTGAAGCCGCTGAACTTCTTGTACGCGGGGTCCCCCTGCGGCACCTTCACGTACTTGCCGTCGAGCTTGCCGACCGCGCCGTCACCGTCGCCGTCGGCGTGGTCCCAGAAGTCCGCGCCGGCCTTCAGATACAGCTCCCGGCCGATCCGCAGCAGCCTGAAGGCCGCCCCCTGCGAGGTCACCGACCCGGTCCCGCCGTCGGCCTTGAGCCGCATGTCCAGCCGGTACGTACGGCCGCTGGTCACCACGGTCCCCGACAGCCGTACCGCCGCCGCTCCGTCCGCCGCTGCCCGTGACCTCGACTGGATCTTGCCGGCGGGCAGCTTGCCCACCCCGTTGGTCCCCGCGTCCGGATCATCACCGCCGCCGCACCCCGACAGCACCATCGCCCCTGTCACGGCCAGGGCGCAGGTCGCGGTCACCAACGCGGTGCGGCGGGTACGGCCCCGGGGAATCGCAGTCACAGGTGGAGCTGCCTTTCTGACGGTTCCTGAGCGGCGTACCGCAGCGTACCGGTGCCCCGTCCACCCCACGGAGCCGGACCGTCCGGACCGCCCACCAGGGCGTATCCGCTCGGTACGAGCTAGCCTGAAGCGCACCCGAGCGGGTGGATCCGAGCAGGTCGCACACCCAGCGGTCCCCCCGCGACTCCCAGGCAAAGGAAGCAGAGTCATGGCAGCCGGCGCCCCCCGGATCTTCGTCTCGCACATCGCCGGGGTCCCCGTCTTCGATCCGGCCGGCGACCAGGTGGGCCGCGTCCGCGACCTGGTCGTCATGCTGCGCGTCGGCAGACGGCCCCCGCGCGTCCTCGGGCTGGTCGTCGAGCTGTCCACCCGGCGCCGGATCTTCCTGCCCATGACCCGGATCACCGGCGTCGAGTCCGGCCAGGTCATCACCACCGGCGTGCTCAACGTCCGCCGTTTCGAGCAGCGGCCCACCGAGCGGCTGGTCTTCGGCGAGCTGCTCGACCGGCGCGTGACCCTGGTGGAGACCGGTGAGGAGGTCACCGTCCTCGACGTGTCCGTGCAGCAGCTGCCCGCCCGCCGGGACTGGGAGGTCGACCGGGTCTTCCTGCGCAAGGGACGCAAGGCCGGGGCGTTCCGGCGGGCCAAGGGCGAGACGCTGACCGCCGAGTGGTCGGCCGTCACCGGGTTCTCGCTGGAGGAGCACGGGCAGGGCGCCGAGAGCCTGCTCGCCACCTTCGAGCAGCTGCGCCCCGCCGACCTCGCCAACGTCCTGCACCACCTGTCCGCCAAGCGGCGCGCCGAGGTCGCGGCCGCCCTGGACGACGACCGGCTCGCGGACGTCCTGGAGGAGCTTCCCGAGGACGACCAGATCGAGATTCTCGGCAAGCTGAAGGAGGAGCGCGCGGCGGACGTGCTGGAGGCGATGGACCCCGACGACGCGGCCGACCTGCTCTCGGAGCTGCCCGAGGAGGACAAGGAGCGGCTGCTGAGCCTGATGAAGCCCGCCGACGCGGCCGACGTGCGGCGCCTGATGTCGTACGAGGAGCACACCGCCGGCGGACTGATGACCACCGAGCCGATCGTGCTGCGCCCGGACGCCACCGTCGCCGACGCGCTCGCCCGGGTCCGCAACCCGGACCTCTCCCCCGCCCTCGCCGCCCAGGTCTACGTCTGCCGCCCGCCGGACGAGACCCCGACCGGCAAGTACCTGGGCACGGTGCACTTCCAGCGGCTGTTGCGCGACCCCCCGTACACGCTGGTCAGCTCGCTGGTCGACGACGACCTCCAGACGTTGGCCCCGGGGGCCGCGCTGCCGGTCATCGCCGGGTTCTTCGCCACCTACGACATGGTGGCCGCGCCCGTCGTGGACGAGTCCGGCTCGCTGCTCGGCGCGGTGACCGTGGACGACGTACTGGACCACATGCTGCCCGACGACTGGCGGGAGACGGAGTTCCACCTGGACCAGGGAGAGGAGGCGCCCACGCATGGCTCCTGAGCGCGAGACCGGGACCCGCGAGCGTCATCCGGCGGGCGCCACGGCCGCCGGCCGGCCCCGGGGTGCCCGGCTGGACCAGCCGCGCACGCCGCGCCACCGGATGCTGCCCGAGTGGGACCCGGAGGCCTTCGGCCGGCTGTCGGAGCGGATCGCCCGGTTCCTGGGCACGGGACGCTTCATCGTCTGGATGACGATCGTCATCATCGCCTGGGTGGTGTGGAACATCGCCGCGCCCGCCCATCTGCGTTTCGACAACTACCCGTTCATCTTCCTGACGCTGATGCTGTCGCTCCAGGCGTCCTACGCGGCCCCGCTGATCCTGCTGGCGCAGAACCGGCAGGACGACCGCGACCGGGTCAACCTGGAGCAGGACCGCAAGCAGAACGAGCGGTCCATCGCCGACACCGAGTACCTGACCCGGGAGGTGGCCGCGCTGCGCATCGGCCTCGGCGAGGTCGCCACCCGCGACTGGATCCGCTCCGAGCTGCAGGACCTGGTGAAGGAGCTGGAGGAGCGCAGACGCCACGACGGTCACGTCGTATTCCCGGCAGAGCGGGCGGAACGGTCGCCGGGACGTGACGCAGACGACCGCTGAGGGGCTACCCGCAGCCCCCTCGGCGCGCCGTACCATCGTCCTTATGGCTACGGAAGACGCGGTGCGCGAAGCACTGGCGACGGTGAACGACCCCGAGATCAACCGCCCGATCACCGAACTGGGGATGGTCAAGTCGGTGGAGATCGGCGCGGACGGAGCGGTCGCGGTCACCGTGTACCTGACCGTGTCCGGCTGCCCGATGCGCGACACCATCACCCAGCGCGTCACCGAGGCGGTCTCCCGGGTCGAGGGGGTCACCCGCGTCGGTGTCACCCTCGACGTGATGAGCGACGAGCAGCGCAAGGAGCTGGCGACCGCCCTGCGCGGCGGCCAGACCGAGCGCGAGGTGCCCTTCGCCAAGCCGGGCAGCCTCACCCGGGTCTACGCGGTCGCCTCCGGCAAGGGCGGCGTCGGCAAGTCGTCCGTGACGGTCAACCTGGCGGCGGCGATGGCGGCCGACGGCCTCAAGGTGGGCGTGGTCGACGCCGACATCTACGGCCACAGCGTGCCGCGCATGCTGGGCGCCGACGGCCGTCCCACCCAGGTCGAGAACATGATCATGCCGCCGTCCGCGAACGGCGTGAAGGTCATCTCGATCGGCATGTTCACCCCGGGCAACGCCCCCGTCGTCTGGCGCGGCCCGATGCTGCACCGCGCGCTCCAGCAGTTCCTCGCGGACGTCTACTGGGGCGACCTCGACGTGCTCCTGCTCGACCTCCCGCCGGGCACCGGCGACATCGCGATCTCCGTGGCCCAGCTCGTCCCGAACGCCGAGATCCTGGTGGTGACGACCCCCCAGCAGGCGGCGGCCGAGGTGGCCGAGCGCGCGGGCTCCATCGCCGTACAGACCCACCAGAAGATCGTCGGCGTGGTCGAGAACATGTCGGGCCTGCCCTGTCCGCACTGCGGCGAGATGGTCGACGTCTTCGGCACGGGCGGCGGCCAGCGGGTCGCCGACGGCCTCACCCGGACCACGGGTACGACCGTCCCGGTCCTCGGCAGCATCCCGATCGACGTCCGCCTCCGTGAGGGCGGCGACGAGGGCAGGCCGGTGGTCCTGACCGACCCGGCCTCCCCGGCGGGCAGCGCGCTGCGGGCGATCGCCGGGAAGCTGGGCGGCAGGCAGCGGGGGCTGTCGGGCCTGTCCCTGGGGATCACGCCGAAGAACAAGTTCTGACGGCTCCGTCGGCGGTTCGGAGGAGGGGCGCCGGTTGCGGCCGGCGCCCCTTCGTCATGCGTAGGCGCCGATGTCCTTGACCACGGCGAACCCGAGCCCGTAGGCGCTCATCCCCCGCCCGTACGCGCCCAGATGCACGCCGGCCCCGGTCGTGCCCGCCAGCACCCAGCCGAACTCCGACTCCCGGTAACAGAACGAGGCCGCGACCCCGTCCACCGGCAGGGAGAGTCTGGACCACTCCGGTCCGTCGAGGTCGTCGGCCAGAGCCCACGCGGTCTCGGTCTGCTGGTCCAGCCAGTCGTCCCGCAGGGTGTGGTCCATCTGGCCGGGCCAGGTGAAGGACAGCAGTCCGACCCCGGCCAGCCACGCCGCCGAGGACACCGACGTCGCCTCCAGCATCCCCGTGCCGTCGGCGCTGCGCCGGGACGGCTGCGCGGCGACGGTCACCACGACCGCGAACTTCTCCCGCGGTTCACCGGGGGAACCGGAATCACCGCGCACGGACGGCTCGTCGCCGTGCCCGATCGAACCGTGCTCGACGGCGCCGTCGGCCGCCGTGCCGACCTGCATCAGCCAGCGCGGCCCCGTGAACGCCTCGTCCAGGCCGTACCACGGGAACGGCGCCCGCAGGTAACCGTCGACCGTCCGCCGGGCGGAGGGGAGTTGCTGTCCGCCCTCCGCGGCCGGCGGCTGCGCGCCCACCCGACTCGTCGTCTCCATCTGCCCGGACGCCTCCTCGCTCTCGTCGGACCGGGGTCGCCCGCCCCCCTTCGGGCGTACGCGTCCGGTCCGCACAACAACTTGGCAGCATATCCACACCGCTGAGAGCGGCAGGGCAGGCGTCGGCCGCGTGGGCCGCGCGAACGGCCTGTTCAGGCCGGGTGCGACAGGTGTGCTTTATGACACGCGTCACGTGCGCGGGGTGCACCCGCGTGCGCGTGTCGGCGTGGGGAGGCGGTTCTCAGGTGGCGTCCGCGTCGAAGACCGGGCGCTCGTCCGCGCCGGACACCTCGGGCTTCTTGGTCATGTCGATGCGCCCACCGGACGACGTGGAGGAGGACGGCGAGGACGACGTGGTCGCGGACGACTCGCTGCCGTGGCCGTTGACCGCGTCCGTGACCTCGGCCATCTCCTTCTTCAGGTCGAAGCCGTTGCGGATCTCCTTGAGCCCCAGGTCCTCGTTGTCCAGCTGCTTGCGGAGGTACGTCTTGGGGTTGAGGTCCTCGAACTCGAAGTCCTTGAACTCGGGGCCCAGTTCCTGGCGGATGTCGTGCTTGGCGCTCTCCGAGAACTCGCGGATCTTCCGGATCGTGCGCGTGACGTCCTGGATGACCTTCGGGAGCTTGTCCGGACCGAAGACGAGCACGGCGAGCACGATGATCGTCACCAGCTCCAGTGGTCCTATGTCATTGAACACCTGACGCTCCTTGCGATGTCCTCGGTCGCTCAACCGTACCCGGCGTTCCTGTCC
This sequence comes from Streptomyces sp. NPDC014991, assembly GCF_043080665.1. Taxonomy (NCBI): domain Bacteria; kingdom Bacillati; phylum Actinomycetota; class Actinomycetes; order Kitasatosporales; family Streptomycetaceae; genus Streptomyces; species Streptomyces sp. NPDC014991. The sequence continues at coordinate 214,216 of NZ_JBIBVY010000005.1, read as the reverse complement.
GACCGGTACCGCTGCGAGGTGAGACTTCGGTCAGTTCCGGGCCGACGCGCCCGGCGCGGGTGACACCTCGCGGGTGAGGCCGTCGCCGGGCCGGGGCGCGCAGGCCGGTCAGGGCGCCGGGTGGGGTGCGACGGGGGAGGCGGAGGGCGTGCTGGGAGCCACGGGGGCGGTGTCGGGGACGGCGTCGTCGGTGGACAGCAGGCCGGGACCGGTGGCCGCGAGGGGTGCGGGCCGGTCGACGAGCGGGAGGGCGGGGAAGGCCGTGGGGAACGCCATGGGCTGGTCCAGCGGGCGTATCAGCGGGGACACGGCGGCCACGCCGGCCAGCACCGGCGCCGTCAGATCCCCCGCCGTACCGGTCCGGGCCTGCGCCTGGCCGGGGGACGGCAGTCCCGGCAGCAGCGGTGCGGACAGGGAGGTCGGGACCGCCGGGGCCGGTGCGAGCAGGGCGTCGCCCTGGGCGAGCAGCGGTCCCACCGGGCGGCGGCGCCGGCTGTCCGGCGTGGCCGCGCCCGCACCGGTGCCTCCCGAGCGCGCCGGGGTCACGTTGCTGCCGGCGCCGGAGCCGCCGCGGGCCTCCGTGGTCAGGTCGCCGGGGATGGCGGTGGTCACGCCGCCGAGGGCGACGGCGGCCAGCGACACCGCGCCGGCGGCGGCGAAGGCGAACCGCAGCCCGCGCGAGGCCGGACGGCCGTCGTCGGGGCGGCCGACGGGATGGATGCGGAAGCCGCGGTCCGCGGCGGCGCGGCCCTCAGGGGCGGGCAGCCAGCCGTGGGCGCGGGCGGGGACGTACCCGAACGGGAGGTGCTCGCCGCGCCTCACGCCGAAGGCTCCGGCGGTGGGGGCGTCGTCGCCCGCTCCGAGGTGTCCGCCCCCGGGGGACGGCGCGCCGCCGTCCGGGTCACCTCCCCCGGGGAGGCCCTGGAGACGGGCCAGGAAGCTCGCCGAGGGCGGGGGCGGGGCCGCCTCCGCGAACACGTTCTTCAGGGCGCGCTGGGCGTCCGCCTCCGCCTTGCACCGGGCGCAGGTGGCAATGTGCGCGAGGACCCGCTCACGCGTCTCATGACCCAGCTCGCCGTCCACCAGGGCGGAGAGCCGGTCTCCCAGATGCTGCTCCGCGAGGTGCGGCTCACCGACGGGTTTCGGCCGAGATCCACTCACGCGGTCGCGCCCCCTCCTCCCAGAGCGGGGACCCGGGCCCGGAAGGAGCGCCGCTCGGCCGCGCGGGCCTCCGGGGAGCGGTGCGCGAGGGCCTTGCGGAGCTGGGACCGGCCACGGTGGATACGGGAGCGGACCGTGCCGAGCTTGACGCCCAGGGTGGCGGCGATCTCCTCGTAGGACAGTCCCTCGATGTCGCACAGGACGACGGCGGCCCGGAACTCGGGTGCGAGGGTGTCCAGGGCCTGCTGGACGTCGGCGTCGAAGTGGGCGTCGTTGAAGAGCTGCTGCGGGGTGGGCTCGCGACTGGCCAGGCGCTCGGCCGCGTCCTCGCCGAGGGAGTCGAAGCGGATGCGCTGCTTGCGCCGCACCATGTCGAGGAAGAGGTTGGTGGTGATGCGGTGCAGCCAGCCCTCGAAGGTGCCCGGCGAGTACGTCGACAGGGAGCGGAAGACGCGGACGAAGACCTCCTGGGTGAGGTCCTCCGCGTCGTGCTGATTGCCCGTCAGGCGGTATGCCAGTCGGTAGACGCGGCCACTGTGCATGCTGACGATCTCGTCCCACGTGGGCGGAGTCCACGCCTGCCCGTCCGCGTCGGTGGCGAAGGTCGCGGTCTGGGTCCCGCCCGTGGCGGGGCCGGAGGCGTGGCTGTCAGCGGTGTAGGTCACGGATTTCGGCCTGCCCGCCGACCCGAGGAAGCGCCGCAGCACTCCGCCCCGGTCTCCGGGTGTGGCCGCACCTCCCCTGTCGGCTCTGGTGGTGTCCAGTGGAGCCCCTACCATAGCCACCTCGCCCGTTAGCTCCGGATAAGCGGTTTTACGAGAATTTGATACACGCTGATACGGCTCATACTGCTGCGTCAGCAGTTGCTCGGCCTCCTGCGCCACCTCTGCCCCCCGTCACATTCCCGACCACCGGCTCATCCATGTAAACGCGCGGTCCCATCTGCGGGTTCCCGACGCCAACGGATACAGTCACGCCCAGGCAACCAGGGGACAGGAGAGGGTCATTACCGGCAACCGGCAGACGAGCTGGGCGTTCGCCGACGCCTTTGTCGCCGAGGACGAAGCGCTGCGCTGGGCCCGCGACCGGGCCCGCGAGGCAGGGCTGCGCTCGGTGTCGCCCGCCACGGGCGCCGCGCTCGGACTGCTCGCCGCCTCGGTGGACGCGAAGGCGGTCGCGGAGATCGGCACGGGCTGCGGAGTGTCCGGGCTGCATCTGCTGCACGGGATGCGGCCGGACGGGGTGCTCACCACGGTGGACCCGGAGCCGGAGCACCAGCAGTTCGCGCGGCAGGCCTTCCGCATCTGCGGCTTCGCCAGCAACCGGGCTCGTTTCATCCCCGGCCCCGCCCTGGACGTCCTGCCGCGTCTCGCGGACGCCGGCTACGACCTCGTCTTCTGCGACGGGGACCGGCTGGAGTACCTGGACTACCTCGCTGAATCGTTGCGTCTGCTGCGCCCCGGCGGCCTGGTGGTCTTCGAGGGCGTCTTCGCCAACGGCCGTACCGTCGACTCCGGGCCGCAGCCGACCGAGGTGCTCCGGCTGCGGGAGCTGCTGCGCGCGGTGCGGGAGAGCACGGAGCTCATCCCCTCGCTGTTGCCGGTGGGCGACGGGCTGCTCTGCGCGGTCAGGCGGTGAGCGCCGCGGCGGGGCTCTCGGCCTCCCCCGCGCCAGGCGCCGCGTAGCCGCCCCGGAAGGCGAAGCCGCAGGTGGGAGCCTCGGAACGCGGCTGCCCCGACACCGCGTACGATGCCGGGGCAGCCGGAAGGACTGATCGCTGGGACCTCAGACGACGACCTTCTTGAGGGCGTCTCCGAGCGCCTCGGCCTCGTCAGGGGTCAGCTCGACGACGAGTCGACCGCCGCCTTCGAGCGGAACGCGCATGACGATGCCCCGCCCCTCCTTGGTCACCTCGAGCGGGCCATCACCCGTCCGCGGCTTCATGGCCGCCATGCTCGTTCCCCTTCCTGAAACCAGCTCATCGTCTGCCAGTACCTCCCGGAGGGAGGCACCCGCCGTCCGGAACGGACACGCGACACCGGCATCGAACACATTGCTTCCAGGCCATTATCCCGCATGGCAGGACCCGATGACCAACATCGGTCGGCATCGCTTGGGCAACGCGCGCGAGCAAAACCACTCAATTCGGCGATGTGACTGCGATACTGCGCCACCGCACGGACCTCAGCCGGCCGGCTCCGCCATGGTTTTGTTTGACGCAGGTCACACGTGCGGTCCGGCTGCCGGGCGGCGATCTCCGTCATGCTGTCCTCAGACATGGGCGTACTGAGCGGTACGTCACCAACCGCGACACCGGAGGGGATCGCCATGGCCGACACCGTGCTCTACGAGGTGAGCGACGGACTCGCGACGATCACGCTGAACCGCCCGGAGGCGATGAACGCGCTGAACATCGCGGCCAAGACCGCTCTCCGGGAGGCGGCGGAGTCCGCGGCCTCGGACACGGCCGTACGGGCGATCCTGCTGACCGCCGCCGGGGACCGGGCGTTCTGCGTGGGCCAGGACCTCAAGGAGCACATCGGGTTGCTGGCCAGTGACCGGGAGACCGGGGCCGGGCAGACGATGAGCACCGTCAGGGAGCACTACAACCCGATCGTGCGGGCCCTCACCGGGGCGCCGAAGCCGGTGGTCGCGGCGGTGAACGGCGTCGCTGCCGGCGCCGGATTCGGCTTCGCGCTCGCCGCGGACCACCGGGTGGTGGCCGACACGGCCGCGTTCAACACGTCGTTCGCGGGCGTGGCGCTGACCGCCGACTCCGGCATCTCCTGGACCCTGCCCCGGGTGATCGGCCCGAGCCGCGCCGCCGACCTGCTGCTCTTCCCGCGCAGCATCAGCGCCCAGGAGGCGCTGGAGCTGGGCATCGCCAACCGCGTCGTCCCCGCCGCCGAGCTGCGCGCCGAGGCGGAGCGGACGGCGCGGACGCTGGCCGGGGGGCCGACCGTGGCGTACGCGGCCATCAAGGAGGCGGTGGCGTACGGACTGACGCACTCGCTGGACGAGACGCTGGAGAAGGAGGACGAGCTCCAGACCCGGGCCGGGCGCTCCGAGGACCACGCCATCGCCGTGCAGGCGTTCGTGAACAAGGAGCGGCCGAAGTACCTGGGCCGGTAGCGGGACGCGGTCCCGCGCCCCTCAGCGGGCGCTCCTGGCCACGCACGTCTCCAGATGGTCGTTGACCAGGCCGCACGCCTGCATCAGGGCGTACGCCGTCGTCGGGCCGACGAACCTGAGGCCGCGCTTCTTCAGGGCCTTGGACAGGGCCGTGGACTCCGGGGTGATCGCGGGGACGTCGGCGAGGGTCCTCGGGGCCGGGCGGTCCGCCGGGTCCGGGGCGTGGGACCAGACGAGGTCGTCCAGCTCGCCCTCCGGCCAGTCGGCGAGGACGCGCGCGTTGGCGAGGGTCGCGTCGACCTTGGCGCGGTTGCGGATGATGCCGGGGTCGGCCAGCAGCCGCGCGCGGTCCTCGTCGGTGAAGGTGGCGACCTTCTCGATGCGGAAGCCGGCGAAGGCCGCGCGGAACCCCGGGCGGCGGCGCAGGATCGTGATCCAGGACAGGCCCGACTGGAAGGCCTCCAGGCTGATCCGCTCGAAGAGGGCGTCGTCGCCGCGGACCGGGCGGCCCCACTCCTCGTCGTGGTACGCCACGTAGTCCTCGGTGGACAGGGCCCAGGGGCAGCGCAGCGCGCCGTCCGGCCCGGCCAGGGCGACTCCGGCGGTCATCGCTGCTCCTCCCCCGCGCCGCTCCTGTCGGTGCGGGCGTGCGCGGCGGCTGCTCTCGCGCCGGCCAGCGCGGACTCCAGGTCGGCGATACGGGCGTCCCGCTCGGCCAGTTCGGCGGCGAGACGGCCGAGCGCGTCGTCGACGTCCGCCATGCGGTAGCCGCGCGGGGTGACCGGGAAGCGCAGGGTCTCCACGTCCGCGCGGCCCACCGGGCGGTCCGCGGGCAGCGGGTCCCGCAGCCGCTCCGGCGCCGCCTCGGGCAGCGGGCCGCTCTCCCCGCCGCCCACCACGGCCAGGGACACCGCGGCGACCACGACGGCCAGCGCGACGACCAGGAACAAGAACATCACCATCGCGAGGGGTCCCCACGCTCGTTACCGGACGCTGTGCCGGCAGCTGAATGTGTCAGGGTCCGATCGTGCCATGCGCGTCCGACGGTTAGGGTCGCAGGCGGCCGTACTGCGGGACGTACTAGGAGAGGGCACAGCGGATGCTCAGGCTGGGCAGGCGGGAATTCGGACCGCACGAGCCGGTGATCATGGCGATCGTGAACCGGACCCCGGATTCCTTCTACGACCGGGGAGCGACCTTCCGCGACGAACCGGCCCTCGCGCGCGTGGAGCAGGCGGTGGCCGAGGGCGCCGCGATCGTCGACATCGGCGGGGTCAAGGCGGGGCCCGGCGAGGAGGTCACGGCCGAGGAGGAGGCGCGGCGCACGGTCGGTTTCGTCGCGGAGATACGGCGCCGCTTCCCGGACGTGGTCATCAGCGTCGACACCTGGCGGGCCGAGGTCGGCGAGGCGGTGTGCGAGGCGGGCGCGGATCTGCTGAACGACGCGTGGGGCGGGGTCGACCCGGGGCTCGCGGAGGTAGCGGCGCGGTACGGGGCCGGGCTGGTGTGCACGCACGCGGGCGGTGCGGAGCCGCGGACGCGACCGCACCGGGTGACCTATGACGACGTGGTGGCCGACATCCTGGCGGTGACGCTGGGGCTGGCCGAGCGGGCGGTGGCGCTGGGAGTGCCGCGGGAGTCCGTGCTGATCGATCCGGGGCACGACTTCGGCAAGAACACACGGCACAGTCTGGAGGCGACGCGGCGGCTGGACGAGATGGTCGCCACGGGCTGGCCGGTGCTGGTGTCGCTGTCCAACAAGGACTTCGTCGGCGAGTCCCTGGACCGGCCGGTGAAGGAGCGGCTGATCGGTACGCTGGCGACGACCGCGGTGTCCGCGTGGCTCGGGGCGCGGGTGTACCGGGTCCACGAGGTCGCCGAGACCCGTCAGGTCCTGGAGATGGTGGCGTCCATCGCCGGCCACCGGCCCCCCGCGGTGGCCCGCCGGGGCCTGGCCTAGGGTCTTTCGTTCGGATCCGGCCTGATCCGAACGAGAGTGGCCCAGGGTCCTTCCGCCCGTCGTGTCGTCCCGCCCCGGCCCCGCCTGGAAGACGGGCCCGGGGCGGGACGGCGGCCGGAGTCCCGGGCTCAGCGGCCCGCCTCCTTCGAGACCAGGGCCACCGCTTCCTCCACGTCGTCCGTCACGTGGAAGAGCAGCAGGTCCTGCTCCGCGGCCTTGCCCTGGGCGATCAGGGTGTTCTTCAGCCAGTCGAGCAGGCCGCCCCAGTACGCGCTGCCGAAGAGGACGATCGGGAAGCGGGTGACCTTCTGGGTCTGGACCAGGGTGAGGGCCTCGAAGAGTTCGTCGAGGGTGCCGAGGCCGCCGGGCAGGACCACGAAGCCCTGCGCGTACTTCACGAACATCATCTTGCGGACGAAGAAGTAGCGGAAGTTCAGTCCGATGTCGACATAGGGGTTCAGCCCCTGCTCGAAGGGAAGTTCGATGCCGAGGCCGACGGAGATGCCGCCCGCCTCGCACGCGCCCTTGTTGGCCGCCTCCATCGCGCCCGGGCCGCCGCCGGTGATGACCGCCCAGCCGGCCTCCACCAGCCCCCGGCCGAGCCGGACGCCCGCCTCGTACTCCGGCGAGTCCACCGCCGTCCGCGCCGAACCGAACACGCTGATGGCGGGCGGGAGTTCGGCGAGGGTGCCGAAGCCCTCGATGAACTCCGACTGGATGCGCAGCACCCGCCAGGGGTCGGTGTGCACCCAGTCGGTGGGGGCGCGTTCGTCCAGCAGCCGCTGGTCGGTCGTGCTGGTCGTCACCTGTCCCCGCCGTCGGAGGACCGGTCCGAGCCGTTGCTCGTCCGGCGGCTGCTTCTTCCCCTCGGGGTTTCCGGTAGCCATGTGCGCTCCCTCCGCTTGCCGGTAGTTCGATGTCAGCCTAGATCCACGCGGGTTACGGAGGGGGGACGTACGCGTGTCCGCCGCGCGTGCGCCGTGCGCGCCGCTACGCGGTGAGCCAGTTGCGCAGGCGCTCCTCGCCCGCCAGGATCTTCGCCGTCTCCACCCGCTCGTCGCGCTTGTGGGCCAGGTGCGGGTTGCCGGGACCGTAGTTGACCGCGGGGATGCCGAGCGCGGAGAAGCGGGACACGTCCGTCCAGCCGTACTTGGGACGCGGGAGGCCGCCGACCGCCTCGATGAAGGCCGCCGCGGCCGGGTGGGAGAGGCCGGGCAGCGCGGCGCCACTGTGGTCCTCCACCACGAACTCCTCGACACCGCAGTCCGCGAACACCTCGCGGACGTGCGCCACCGCCTCCTCCTCGGTGCGGTCGGGGGCGTAGCGGAAGTTGACGGTCACCACGCACTCGTCGGGGATGACGTTGCCGGCCACTCCCCCGCTGACGCCCACCGCGTTCAGGCCCTCGCGGTACTCCAGGCCGTCGATCACCGGCCGGCGCGGCTCGTAGGACGCCAGCCGGGCCAGGACGGGGGCCGCCGCGTGGATGGCGTTGGAGCCCATCCAGCCGCGCGCCGAGTGCGCCCGCTCGCCCCTGGTCCTCAGCAGCACCCGCAGCGTGCCCTGGCAGCCGCCCTCGACCTCCCCGTCGGACGGCTCCAGCAGGATCGCGAAGTCGCCCTCCAGCCACTCGGGGCGGGCCTCGGCGACGTGCTTGAGGCCGTTGAGGTCGGCGGCGACCTCCTCGTTGTCGTAGAAGACGAAGGTCAGGTCGCGGTTGGGGGCGGGGACGGTGGCCGCGACGCGCAGCTGGACCGCCACGCCCGACTTCATGTCGCAGGTGCCGCAGCCCCACAGCACGCCGTCGTCGTCGAGCCGCGAGGGCACGTTGCCGGCGATCGGGACGGTGTCGATGTGGCCGGCCAGGATGACACGCTCGGCCCGGCCGAGGTCCGTACGGGCGATCACGTTGTTGCCGTGGCGGTCGACCGTCAGGTGCGGCAGCGCGCGCAGGGCGGTCTCGATCGCGTCCGCGAGCGGCTTCTCGGTGCCGCTCTCCGAGGGGAAGTCCACGAGCCGCGCGGTGAGCGCGGCGGCGTCCAGCGTGAGGTCAAGCGAGGTGTCGGCCATGGCCACGACCCTAGCGCGCCGGCCGCGGGGCCGGACGGGCCGCGCGGCGCCGGCCGCCGACCAGGCCGGTCGTGGGCTCCAGTACCTTGTACGCGTGCCAGAGCCGTCCCCCACCCGTCCCCAGCGTCGCGGCCGCCTCCTGCGTTACACGGCGGCCCTGTTGGTCCTGTGCGGTGTCGTCGCGTACCTCGTCGTGCAGTACGTCACCGGAGGCGGCCGGGCGCGCGGCTGCGAGGTCGTCCCGGCCGCGGGTGACGGGGCGTCGTACGAGTTCACGCCGGAGCAGGCGGTGAACGCGGCGACGATCGCCGCCGTCGGCACCGGACGCGGGATGCCCGAGCGGGCCGTGACGATCGCGCTGGCGACCGCCCTCCAGGAGTCGGGGCTGCGGAACATCGGGCACGGTGACCGGGACTCGCTGGGCCTGTTCCAGCAGCGGCCCTCGCAGGGCTGGGGGACCGAGCGGCAGATCATGGATCCCGCGTACGCGGCGGGCATCTTCTACGCGCACCTGTCCAAGGTGCCGGACTACACCGGCCTGCCGCTGACGGTGGCCGCGCAGCGGGTGCAGCGCAGCGGCTACCCGGAGGCGTACGCCAAGCACGAACCGGACGCCGCGCTGCTCGCGGCGGCCCTGACCGGACGGGCCGCGGCCACGCTCACCTGCGACGGGCGCCCGGAGCGCTCGGCTTCGGCGACCGGGCCCGACGCGGTTCGGGCGGCGTTGGTACGGGACTTCGGGCGGGACGCGCTCCAGGAGACCGGGGCGGAGGTGGGCGGGACGCCCGTGCCGTCGCCGTCCCCCTCGCCGAGCGTGACGGCGAGCGCGCACGGGCGGACGGTGACCGTTCCGGTGCCGCAGGGCGCGAAGCGGGACGCGAGCGGGCGCGGCGAGCTGGCGCGTGGCTGGCAGCTGGCGCAGTGGGCGGTCGCCAACTCCTCGGCGCTGCACATCCGGCGGGTGTCGTACGCGGGGCGGGTGTGGACCGCGGGCAGCGGTGGCGACGCGTGGGGCAGGGCCCGTTCGCGGGGCGCCGGCGGCGCCGAGCGGTCCGTGGGGGCCGTGCGGATCGAGACCGGACAGTAGTACGGCGGATCACTCCGACGGGTTACGTGGTGCCGGGCCGCCCGGCGGCCCGGCCGGGGGGTGTGCGGGGCGGGCGAACCCTTGGGCCGCAAGGGGCGGAAGGATTCTGCCGACCGCGCGACCCACACTGTTTGCCCGTTTTTATCCACACCTGATAATGCGATGCGTTATCCATTCTTTACCTGGGCCGTCCGCAACCTTCGCGGCCCTCGAGCGGTAGTCACGGCGTCCGGGCCCGGACACCTCCGTCCCGGACACACCGTTTTCCTCCCGTCGAATGGAGCATCATGTCCCTCCCCCTGACCCGCCGGATCGCCCGTGCCGCGCTGCTCGTCGCAGCGGGAGCGGCTGCCGGGGTCGGTGCGGCCGGCTCCGCCGGTGCGGCCACGAACCTGCCGGCCACCCCGAACCTGGGCGGCCTGACCGCCCTGGACGGGGCGCACGTCGACAAGACCGTCGACGGTGCCGCCTCGGTCGCGGGCGAGACCGGCGGCGGCGCCGTGACGCAGGCGGCGCCCGCCGTGCAGCAGGCCGCGGGGGGCGTGGCCGGGAGCACGGGCGGGGCCCTCGGGAACGCCGCGGCCGGCGCGGCGATGGGCGGGCTGCCGACCGGGGCCGCCGCCGAGGGCGGGCTGCCGAGGTCGTCCCTGACCAAGGGCGGGCTGCCGACCGGGTCCCTCGCCAAGGGCGGGCTGCCGGCGCCGTCCCTGCCGGGCAAGGGCCTGCCGCTCGGCTGAGCGTCCGGCTCCGGCGCCGAAGGGGTCCAGGGTTCCTCCTGGGCCCCTTCGGCCCGTGCGGTGGCTGTGGCGGCTATGCCGTCAGACGGGCCACCGCTGCCCGGACGCGTTCGTCCGTCGCCGTCAGGGCCACGCGGACGAAGTTCTCGCCCGCCGTGCCGTAGAAGTCGCCCGGGGCCACCAGGATGCCCAGGTCGGCCAGGTGGGACACCGTGGCCCAGCAGGACTCGTCCCGGGTGGCCCAGAGGTAGAGGCTCGCCTCGCTGTGTTCGATGCGGAAGCCGTGGGACAGCAGGGCCGCCCGGAGGGCCTCGCGGCGGGCCGCGTAGCGCTCGCGCTGCTCCTGGACGTGGGCGTCGTCACCGAGGGCGGCCACGACCGCCGCCTGCGTCGGTGCGGAGGTCATCATGCCGCCGTGCTTGCGGATCTCCAGCAGCGGGCCGAGCACCGCCGGGTCGCCGGCGACGAACGCCGCGCGGTAGCCCGCCAGGTTGGAGCGCTTGGACAGGGAGTGGACGGCGAGGATGCCGTCGTAGGAGCCGCCGTTGACGTCGGGGTGCAGCACCGAGACCGGGTCGGCCTCCCAGCCCAGTTCCAGGTAGCACTCGTCCGCGACCAGCAGGACTCCGTGCGCGCGGGCCCAGGCGACGATCCGGGTCAGTTCCTGCTGGGGGATGACCTTGCCGGTCGGGTTGGACGGGGAGTTGAGCCACAGCAGCCGCAGCCGCGACGGATCCAGCTCGGTAGGGTCGTCGTAGACCTCGTGATCCGCGCGGGCCAGGCGGGCGCCGACCTCGTAGGTCGGATAGGCCAGGCGCGGGTAGGCGACCGTGTCGCCGGGGCCGAGGCCGAGCTGGGTGGGCAGCCAGGCGACCAGTTCCTTGGAGCCGACGACCGGCAGCACATGGCGGTGGGTGACGTCGCGGGCGCCCAGGCGGCGCTCCAGCCAGCCGGTGATCGCGTCGCGCAGTGCGGGGGTGCCCCAGACCGTCGGATAGCCCGGTGAGTCGGCCGCGTCGACGAGGGCCTTGCGGATCAGCTCGGGGACCGGGTCGACGGGGGTGCCGACGGAGAGGTCGACGATGCCGTCCGGGTGGGCCGCGGCCGTCCGCTTGTACGGGGCCAGCCTGTCCCACGGGAAGTCGGGAAGGCGGTCGCGGAGCGACCCGTCGGAAGGGCGGTGGCGGGCGACGGGCGGGGGGCCGGGGACTGCGGACACGATGGGTGGCTCACTTTCGACGGGGCGGCCCAACGCCTCGGTCCCGTGCGGCGGCGATCGGGCCGTACGGGACCGGGGCGGCGCTGGAATTCCCCCCGGTTCGGGCGGAGCGGGAACCGGGGGAAGGCCGCTTGGCGCTCAGACGGTCACTCGCCCTGCGGCGGCAGCGCGGCGACGAAGGGGTGGTCGCGCTCGATCAGCCCCAGCTTGCTGGCACCGCCGGGCGAGCCGAGGTCGTCGAAGAACTCGACGTTAGCCTTGTAGTAGTCCTTCCACTCCTCCGGAGTGTCGTCCTCGTAGAAGATCGCCTCGACCGGGCAGACCGGCTCACAGGCACCACAGTCGACGCATTCGTCCGGGTGGATGTACAAGGACCGCTGGCCCTCGTAGATGCAGTCGACCGGGCACTCCTCGATGCACGCCTTGTCCTTGACGTCGACACAAGGCTGCGCGATGACGTAGGTCACGCTGTCGTTCCTCCTCGATAGGGCGCTGGCGGGCCTCCTCAGGCTCCGCCGCCTGGCGCGCGGGAGCGCGGCGTCGTCGATGCCCGCCCCTAGTATCTCCGTTCCGGAGCATGATCCGAACAGGAGGGGTGAACTGACCAGTGGAAATCTCGGCGAGTGGACGCCTCGAAGTCCGTATCACCCCAGATGACGTGGGAAAACGAGTCTCCGTCAGACGCCTGGGCGAACCCGGTGCGGCGCCTGAGAAGTTCACCGACACGGTCGGTGTTCTCACATCATGGGACGATGGCGTGCTCATGATCACACGCCGGAGCGGTGAACGGGTCAGAATCCCGCAATCCGCGCTGGTGGCGGGGAAAGTCGTCCCGGCCGCGCCGGCGCGCCGCCGGGGGCCCGCCGCCTCCTACTCGGAGCTGGCGCTCGTCGCCGCGCGCGCGTGGCGGCCGGTGGAGAGCGAGCGGCTCGGCGAGTGGGAGCTGCGGGCGGCGGTCGACGACGCGCCGAGCGGGCCGGGCCCGGCGACCGGGCCGCGGACGGGCTTCACCCGGCGGGCCAACAGCGTGCTGCCGCTCGGTGATCCCGGCCTCCCGCTCGACGCCGCACTGGACGCCGTACGCCGCTGGTACGGCGAGCGCGGCCTGCCCGCCTATGTGCAGACCGCGACCGGCGCCGAGGGCACGCAGGAACTGCTGAGCGCCGAGCTGGAGCGGCGCGGCTGGACGCGGGAGGTGACCGCCGAGCTGTGGACCGCCGCCCTGGCGCCGGTCGCGGACCGGGCCGAGGGCGCGGGTGTGGTGCTGTCCCGGACGGTGGACGAGGCGTGGCTCGCGCGGTACCGGCGCACGGGGGTGGGCGAGGTGGCCCGCCGGGTGCTGGGGTCGCAGTCCCCCCGCGCGAGCGAGGCCGGGAGCGGGGGCGGCCCGTCCGTGTGGTTCGCGTGCGTGCCCGGTACGGCGGCCGGTGAGCCTGTGGCGGCGATCGGGCGGTGTGCCGTGGACGGGCGGTGGGCCGGGTTCGCCGCGGTCGAGGTGGCCCCCGGCCGGCGGCGGCTGGGGCTGGCCACCGAGGTGATGGCCGCGCTGGCCCGGCGCGCGCTGGACGAGGGCGCGTCGGCGGCCTGGCTCCAGGTCGAGACGGACAACGAGGCCGCGCGGGCGCTGTACGCCGCCCTGGGCTTCACACCGCACCACGCGTACCACCACTACCGGGCACCGTCGGAGCCGGAGACGTCCTCCGGTCCCGGACGGCCGTAGAACCGCCGTGGGAGGACGGCCGTGGAACTGCCGTGGCAAGACGGTCGTAGAACCGCCGTGGGAAGGGCATGAGCCTGCCATGCATCACCCGTATCTGCCGCCCCCGTACCCGCCGCCGCCGGAGCGCTCCGCCGAACTGCGGCAGCGGTTCGCCGAGGAGGCACGGTCGGAACGGCCGGACCTGTCCGCCCTGTGCCTGCTGATCGGCGCGGAGGCGGACGGTTCGCTGGACGAGGCCGGCATCGACGCCGCGCAGGCGGAGCTGGACCGGCTGGCGGGCGAGCTGCCGTACCGGCCGGGCGGCCCCCGGGCGTGGGCGGAGGCCGTGCGACGGCTGCTCGGTGCCCGCCACGGTTTCCACGGGACGCCCGGCGACTACCAGCGGCTGGAGTCCTCGCTGCTGCACGAGGTGCTGCGGCGGCGGCGCGGGCTGCCGATCCTGCTGTCGGTGGTGTGGCTGGAGGTCGCGCGCCGGGCCGGGGCCCCGGTGTACGGCATCGCGCTGCCGGGGCACTTCGTGGTCGGGTTCGGGGCGGCGGGGGAGCAGGTGCTGGCCGATCCGTTCGACGAGGGCCGGATGCTGACCGGGGAGGACGCGGAACTCCTGGTGGCGGGCGCCTCGGGGGCGCCGCTGCACCCGTCCATGCTGGAGCCGGCGGCGCCGCTGGAGGTCGTGCAGCGCATCCTGAACAACATCCGGGCGTGGGCCGCGGCCCGGCCGGAACGCTCGGACGTCGCCCTGCGGGCCGTGGAACTGGGACTGCTCGTCCCCGCGCATCCTGCGCGGCTGCGCTACGAACGCGGACAACTGCTGGTACAGCGGGGCCAGTTCACCGCGGGCGCCGACGAGCTGGACACCTACGCCGATCTGATCGAGGTGGTGGACGAGGCGGCCGCCGGGAAGGTACGGCAGGAGGCGCGCATCGCGCGGTCCAAGCTCAACTGAGACCGGCCCGCGCTGCCGTCACCCGGCGAAAGGCCCTCACAGCCAGCCCTTCTCCCGGGCGATCCGCACGGCCTCCGCGCGGTTGCGCACCGCCAGTTTCTGTATGGCGGTGGAGAGGTAGTTGCGGACCGTGCCCTGGGACAGGTGCAGGGCCCGCGCCAGTTCGGCGTTGGTGGAGCCGTCGGCCGCCGCGCGGAGCACCTCGCGTTCCCGCTCGGTGAGCGGGTTGGCGCCGTCGGCGAGCGCGGCGGCTGCCAGGGTCGGGTCGATCACCCGTTCCCCGGCCAGCACCCGGCGGACCGCCTCGGCGAGCTGGGCGGCCGGGGCGTCCTTGACGAGGAAGGCGTCGGCGCCCGCCTCCATGGCGCTGCGCAGATAGCCGGGCCGGCCGAAGGTGGTGAGGACGACCAGCTTGACCTGTGGAAACGCGCGATGGATCTGGGCGGCGGCCTCGATGCCGGTGCAGCCGGGCATCTCGATGTCGAGCAGGGCGACGTCCACGCCGTGTGCGCCGACGGCCGCGAGCACCTCGTCGCCGCGCGCGACCTGGGCGACGACCTCGATGTCGTCCTCCAGGCCGAGCAGCGCCGCCAGCGCCTCACGGACCATCGACTGGTCCTCGGCCAGCAGGACTCTGATCTTGCTCGTCATGCCCCGGATCCTACGTCCGCCGCGGCGGCCGTGGGCACGCGGGCGACCAGCCGGAACCCGTGCCTGACCCGGCCCGCCTCCAGACCACCGCCGGCCTTCTCCAGCCGCTCGGTCAGGCCCGTCAGGCCGTTGCCGGGGCCCGCGCCGGCGCCGCCCGTCCCGTTGTCCTCGACGGAGAGTTCGAGCATCGGCCCGTCCAGGGTCTGGCGGTGCAGCAGCCGGACGGCGCAGCGGTCGGCGCCGCTGTGCCGGACCACGTTGGTGACCGCCTCGCGCAGCGCCCAGGCCAGCGCGGACTCGGCCTCCTCGGGGACTCCGGTGAGGTCGGGTTCGGCGGGCAGGTCGGCGGTGACTCCGGCGGCGGTCAGGGCGACCTGGACCCCGGCGAGTTCGGCGGCGATCCGGGGCCGCCGGTAGCCGGTGACGGCCTCCCGGACGTCCACCAGGGCCTGCCGGCTGACCCGTTCGATGTCGGCGACCTGCTGGGCGGCCTGGTCGGGCCGGCCGGGCAGCATCCGGCCGGCCAGCTCGCTCTTCAGCGTGATCAGCGACAGTGAGTGGCCGAGCAGGTCGTGCAGGTCGCGGGCGAGGCGCAGGCGCTCCTCGTTGGCGGCGAGCTGGGCCACGGTCGCCCGGGCCTTGCGCAACTCGATCGTGGTGCGAACCAGCTGACCGACGCCGGTCATCGCGAACCCG
This sequence comes from Streptomyces sp. NPDC014991, assembly GCF_043080665.1. Classification (NCBI taxonomy): domain Bacteria; kingdom Bacillati; phylum Actinomycetota; class Actinomycetes; order Kitasatosporales; family Streptomycetaceae; genus Streptomyces; species Streptomyces sp. NPDC014991. Next base: position 198,837 of record NZ_JBIBVY010000005.1, on the reverse strand, counting down.
ATGAGCAGCACCAGCAGGAGCAGCCCCCGCGCCTCCTGCTCGTCGGAGCGCAGGCCGATCAGGTACATCACCAGTGCGGAGGCCGGGACGGCCCAGTAGGCCGCCCGCAGCGGCAGGGTGGCCCCCCAGGCGACCGACAGGTAGACGAAGAGGCCCAGCCAGGCGCTGCCGAGGGTGAGGGCCAGCACGGGGGCGAGGACACCGAGGATCCCGCCCAGTGTGAGCACGACGCGCGGGGCGAACGGGCGGCCGATGTTGCGGAAGACCAGCGTCAGGTAGACCCCCACGAACGCGGCGAGTCCCACTGAGCCGGCCACAGTGGCGCCGGTGGTGTGGCCGCCGTGGACCAGGTCACCGACCGGGGAGCTGAGGAACACCAGCCAGACCCCGATCCACAGCGTCTTGACCAGCAGTTCGCGCCGGTCGCGGGGCGGCAGTCCCACGGGGGCGGGCCGCGCGGTTCCTGCCTGGCGGTCTTCCGTCATGGCGCTCACGCCTTCAGCGTGTCCTTCCGGTACAGCCAGGCCGCGCCGCCCGCGAAGACGACGAAGGAGACGGCGAGGACGGCGATGTCGCGGGCGTGCGGGGCCTGGCTCTGTTCGATCGCCCGCCCGAGGGAAGCGTACGCGTGCGTGGGCAGCCACTCGGCGATGTCCTGGAGCCACCGCGGGAAGGTGGTCGTCGGCATCCACAGACCGCCCAGCATGGACAGACCGAAGTAGGTGATCATGGTGATCGGACGGACCGCGTCTCCGCTGGCGAGGTAGCCGATGGCGACGCCGAGCGCGGCGAAGACCAGGCTGCCGGCCCAGATGGCGCCGCTCAGCGCCAGCCACTGCCAGGCGTCCAGGCGTACGTCCTTGACCGCCGCGGCTACCACGAACACGATCACGATGGACGGCAGGCTGACCACGGCCGCACCGGCGGTCTTGGCGAGGACGTACCCGCGCCCGGGCAGCGTGGTCAGCCGCAGCTGCCGTACCCACCCGTTCTCGCGCTCCTTGGCGATGCGCTCGCTGTTGCCCATCAGGACGGCCGTCAGCGCGCCGAAGGACGCCATGGAGACCATCATGTACGTCGGCAGGGTCAGGCCCGTGCCGTCGATCCTGGTGTGGCTGTCGGCGTTGCCCGCGATCAGCAGGAACAGGCCCGAGGGGTAGATCACGGAGAAGAACAGGAACTTGCGGTTGCGCAGGGCGCGGGTGAGTTCCAGTCTGATCAGGCTGTTCACGGCTGCTTCGCCTCCTCGGCGGCGGTGATGGCGACGAAGGCCTGCTCCAGGCCGAGCCCGGCGACTTCGAGGTTGCGGGGGTAGACGCCGAGGCCGTACAGGGCGTGGACGGTCGCGTCGGCGTCGGCGGACTGGATGCGGACGGTGTGGCCCGACACGTCCAGGGACGTGAGGTGCGGCAGGGCCCGCAGGGCGCTCTCGTCGATCTCGCCCGCCAGGTCGAAGGAGACCCGGCGGGCGCCGGCCCTGGCCTTGATCTCGGCGGCGGTGCCGTCGGCGAGGAGCCGGCCCCGGTGCAGGACCAGCACCCGGTCGGCGATGGCGTCGGCCTCTTCGAGGTAGTGGGTGGCGAAGAGGACCGTGCGGCCCCGGTCGGCCTGCTCGCGCATGGTGGCCCAGAACGCCTGCCGGGCGGAGACGTCCATGCCGGTGGTCGGCTCGTCCAGCACGATCAGGTCGCTGTCGCCGGCGGTGGCGAGGGCGAAGCGGACGCGCTGGGCCTGGCCGCCGGAGAGCTTGTCGACCTTGCGGCCGGCGATCTGCGTGACGCCCGCCCGGGCGAGCACGTCGGCCACCGGGTACGGCCTCGGGTGCAGCGAGCAGGCCAGCTTCACCAGCTCGGCGACGGTGACCTCGTCCATCAGCCCGCCGCTCTGGAGCATGGCCCCGACCCGGCCCGCGACGATCGCCTCGCGGGGGCTGGTGCCGAACAGGCGCACCGCGCCGCTGTCGGCCTGCTTGAGGCCGAGGAGGAGGTCCAGGGTGGTGGACTTGCCGGCCCCGTTCGGGCCGAGGAGGGCGACGGTCTCGCCCGGGTACAGCCGGAGCGAGAGGCCGTCGACGGCCCGCACGCTCCCGTACGTCTTGGTCACCTGGTCGAACCCCACCACCGGGGCGGTGGTGGCCGGTGCCGCTGTCGTCGTCATGCCGTCCATGCTGGCGGAGAGGGAACCGGGCCCGGCAGTGCCGGCGGTCCTGTGTGCCGGATGACGGATGTCATGCGGACCGGATGACACGGCCCCCGGGGCGCCCCGGCAGGGGGCGCCCCGGGGTGACGGCGGCTGGGGTCCTTCGTTCGGATCAGGCCGGATCAGGGACCCGGCCTGATCCGGACGAGAGGGCCTAGCTGGGGTTGGTGGCGATCACCGCGACCCGGTTGGTCCTGCTCATCAGGGCCTGGCGCAGGGCGGCGTAGACGTCCTCGGGGGTGACGGCCGTCTTCTTGCCGTTGCCGCGGGTGATGAGCACCCCGTCGAAGGCCTGCCCGTACAGCTGCTTGAGGGCGGCCAGGTCGGGCTTGTCGACCAGCTTGCCGTCGACGGCCGTGACCCTGAGGAACTTCCACAGCGAGTTCTGCGGGCTCATCGGGACCACATGGGCCGCGTCGGTCTGCACGGTCACGTTCCCGGACATCGCCGGCTTGGCGAACTCCTTCATCATCCGGTCGACCTCGGCGTTGGAGACCGTCGGCTCCTTGGTGGTCGTCGGCACGCCGACCGACGACGCGGTGCCCGTCTCCACCAGGGTGCGGTACGCCTGTTCGACCGCCTGGGTCGACCGGGCGGCGTCGATGGCCTTGCCCGGCTTGCCGTAGACGGCGACCGCCCGGCCGTGGTCGAACCTGATGGTGCCGTCGGTGACCGAGCCGGAGCCGCCACCGGCCTGCTGGAGGGCGGCCTGGAGCTTCTCCTCGTCCACCGGCATGGCCGGCTGGACCACACGCTTCTGCCCGAAGAGGGAGCCGATCACGTGGACCGGGTTGTAGTCGCTCTTGGCGGCCTCGCTCACCGTGGCCTGGTAGTCGAACTGGAGTCCGGCGTTCTCCGGGGGGAGGGCGACCGTCCGGCCGCCCACGGCCAGCTTCAGCGGCTTGTTCACCCGGCTGCCGAAGGCGTCGTCCAGCTTCTTGACGGCGTCGTCGCGGGTGCCGCCGCCGATGTCGACCCCGAGCACGGTGGTGCCCTTGGGCACGTCGGTGTGGTTCATCAGCAGTCCCGCGCCGTAGGCACCGCCCGCGACGACGACCACGCCGACGGCGAGCAGCACCAGCTTGCTGCGGCCCTTCTTCTTCGGCCTGGCCGCCGCCTTGGGCGCGGGGGCCGGCTCCGGCCGGGGCGCGGCGGGCGCCGCGGGGCCGCCGTCGGCGTGGGTGCCGAACGGGGACTTCCCGGCGCCGGGGACGACCGGGATGCCACTGGTGACGGTGTGACCGGAGACGTTGTCGGCGGCCGGGGAACGATAGCCGGGCGTGCCCGGTTCCGGGGCCGGCTTCTGCGGGGTGAGGACCGCGGTGTCGTCGCTGAGTCCGCCGGGTCCGCGCCCCGCGGGGCCGCCGCCGGGGGTGGCCCGCGGGCCACCGGGGCCGGTGGGGCCGTCGAGGCCGGCGAGGGCGCTGCGGGCGGGCGGGGTGCCCCGGCCGCCCGGGGTGCCGTAGCCGCCGGCCGGGCCGTCGAAGGGCTCGCCGCCCGGTGGGACGAGGGAACCGTCACCGGTGGCAGGGCCGCTGGTGGGGCCGGCCGGGCCCTGCGGGCCGCCGGGGCCGCCGTGTGCGCCCGGGCCGCTGAAGCCGCTGGGACCGCCGGGACCGCCGTGGCCGTTGCCACCGCCCGCGGTGCCGCCGTAGCCGTCCCGGCTGCCCGCACCGGCGGTACCGGCGCCACCGTGACCGTCGCGACCGCTCGCACCGCCCACGCCCGCCGTACCGGCGCCGAGACCGTCCTGGCCGCCCGCGCCCGCCGTACCGGCGCCGCCGTAGCCGTCCTGGGTGCCGGTCTCCGAGAAGTACGGCAGGTCGTCGCGGCGGGGCTCGCCGGGGCCGGAGGGGCCGGAGGGGCCGGGGCGGGAGGCGCCGCTCACCTGACCCGCGTTCAGCGCCTCGGTGACGTCGAAGGAGCCGGTGCCGCCGCCGTGGCCGGGAGCGACGGGGCCACCGGTGGCGCCGCCGGGCAGGCCCTTGCCGTTGGTGCCGCCGGAGCGGGCGCCCGGCACGCTCATGGAGCCGACCACACCGCCGGGACGGCCGCCACCGGGACGCGCGCCGGTGGCACCGGCCGCCCCGGACGCTCCCGGACCACCCGTACGGGCGCCCGGCACACCGGGGGCGGCGGTGGCCGCGGTGGAACCGCCGGGCATCCCGGCGCCGTTCGTGCCGCCGCCGCCCGGAGCGCCCTTGCCGGGCGCGGACTTGCGGGGCGCGAACCAGTCGCTGGTCCTGTCGTCCCCCGGGGCCGCGGGCTCGGCCGGGGCCTCGGCGGGACCGGCGGGGGCCCGCTCGGCCGCGGGAACCGGCTCGGCGGCGGGCTGCTCCTCGCCGGCGCTCTCGCCGTCCCCCACGGGCTTGCGCATGACGACCGGCGGGATGGGCCGCGATCCGGGGATGTTGATCCGGATCCGGGTCGTCAGCGTGGTCTCGGTCTTCTTCTCCTCGGGCCGCGTGCCCGAACGGCCCGCGCCCGTAGCGTCGTCGGAAGCCAAGGGGGTCCCGTACGGCGGCGTGCCGGAGGGGTATGCGGCTCCGCCGCGCCCGCTGGGCCCGGAGGACGGAGTGTCAGTTTCACGACTCAAGGCAGGTTCTCCCGGTTGGCTCCGCCGCCCGTTACGACCTCACTGCGCGTGAGGGTCCCCCGGCACGAGCGAAGTCGAGCACTTGGGGGAGGCTCGGCGGCGCGCACCACCATACTGGCCACTTCTGGCGCGTATCCCATGACCGCCGACTAAACCCGCACCGGACCCGCACCGGCGGCGCACGGCGAAGTGGTACGTCACTTGCCAAGTCGGGCGGAGCCGCCGCCGGGTTGCCGTCCGGCGCCGACGGTGGCGCAGATCACAGCGAGTGCCATGCCGCCGAGCAGGAAGAGGTAGGAGCCGGCGCCGGCGCCGAACAGGAAGTCGCCCTCGGGGCGTGAGGTGGTGAGCAGGATGACGGCGACGATCCAGCCGGCCGCCGGCGCGACCGCCCCGCCCCGGCCGCCGGTGGCGTGTGCCCCGCCGAGGAACAGTCCGCCGGCGCCCGCGAGGGCGAGCAGCAGTCCGCCGGGGAACCAGCCGGCCTGGACCAGGGCGCCGGCGAGGCCCACGACCGCGCCGAGCAGGAAGAGGCCGGCGTGGGCGGCGGCCCGTCCGGCGGACGGCGGGCGCAGCGGCTGGGCGAGCAGGGACCCCGGGCCGGTGCCGCTCATGCCGCCTCCTCGACGCCTGCGAACAGGTCGGTCTCGCCGCGCTGCCCGCTCCCGCGGACCAACTCGTAGTACTCGGTGGTGAACAGGGGCTGGGCGAGCGCGTTGGAGAGCGCGAAGTAGGGCTCGGCCACCTCGATCTGGGTGACGTGGGCGCGCATCGCGGCGGCCTTGGCGGCGGCGTACGCGGTGCCGTCGACCGTGGTGGTGATCCGCTCGTCGTCCACGACGCCGGGTACGTCGTCCACGGACGCACCCTTGTCGAACGACAGTGCGGGCAGCTCGTCGTGGAGGCGGGCGAAGGCGGCCTCGGCGACGGAGCGGGGGACGCGGTTCCAGTACACCTTGGCGACCCGGTGCCCGCGCTCGTCCGCCAGTTCGACGGCGCGCATGGCGACGCGGTGCGCCTGGACGTGGTCGGGGTGGCCGTAGCCGCCGTTGTCGTCGTAGGTGACGAGGACCTGCGGGCGGACCTCCAGGATCACCTCGGCGAGGTGGCCGGCGGCCTCGTCCACGTCGGCCTGCCAGAAGCAGCCGGGGTCGTCGTTGTCGGCGATGCCCATCATCCCGGAGTCGCCGTAGCGCCCGGCGCCGCCGAGCAGCCGGGCGTCCGTGACCCCGAGCGCGCCGAGGGCGGCGGCCAGCTCGCCGCGCCGGTGCGCACCCAGCGCGGGGCCCGTCAGCTGCCGCAGCTCCGGCGGGATGACCTCCCCGCGCTCCCCGAGGGTGCATGTGACCAGGGTCACGTGAGCGCCCTCGGCGGCGTACCGGGCCATGGTCGCGCCGTTGTTGATCGACTCGTCGTCCGGGTGCGCGTGCACCAGCAGCAGACGCCGCGCTGGCAGTTCCGTCATGGGACCACCCTACGAGGCCGGGCGCCGGTGCCCGCGACAGCCGCCGTCAGAACTTGATGCTGCCGATCATGCTGGCGACGTTGGTGGTCAGCTCGCTGATCGTCGGCGCGACGGTCGAGGAGGCGAGATAGAAGCCGAGCAGGACGCAGACGACCGCGTGGCCGCCCTTCAGTCCCGACTTCTTGACCAGCAGGAAGACGATGATCGCCAGCAGCACCACCGCCGAAATCGAGAGTGCCACGGCGGCTCACCTCCAAAGATCCCAGGGACGCGGCGGGTGTAGAGCAACTCCATGCGGACGCCAGCAGGTTCATACCCACACAGCGGTAGTGATCATAACTATCCGTACTCGCGCATCGCTCGGCGCACGGCCGCACAAGGGGGCGCATGGCCAATATGGTCGGGGTATGACGACCGAGGCTGACTCCTTCCCCCGTCGGCACGCCCGGACCCAGCGGTTCACGCTCGGCGCGCCGCGTGCCTTCAGCGTGGCCCCCGACGGTTCACGTGTCGCGTTCCTGCGCTCCGGCTCCGGTACAGACCGGGCGAACTCCCTGTGGGTCCTTGATCTGCCGGAGGGCGCGGAGCGCCTCGCGGCCGACCCCGACGCGCTCCTGCGGGGCGCCACCGAAGAGCTGTCGGCCGTGGAGCGGGCCCGCCGGGAGCGCAGCCGGGAGGGAGGCGCCGGCATCGTCGGGTATGCCACCGACGGCAACCTGGAGTTGGCGTCTTTCGCCTTGTCAGGGCGGCTTTTCACGGCCGGACTGCGGACCGGCGAGGCACGTGAACTGGTCGTTCCGGGGCCGGTTGTCGACCCCCGTCCCTCGCCCGACGGACGGCACATCGCGTACGTCGCCCGGGGCGCGCTGCGGGTGGTGGGTGCCCGGGGTGAGGACGACCGGGCGCTGGCCGAGCCGGAGTCGGCGGACGTCTCGTACGGCCTGGCGGAGTTCGTCGCGGCCGAGGAGATGACCCGTTCGCGGGGGTTCTGGTGGGCGCCGGGGTCGGACCGGCTGCTCGTGGCGCGCGTGGACGACACGCCGGTGCGGCGGTGGTGGATCGCGGATCCGGCCCGCCCGGATCGTGAGCCGCTCCACGTCAGGTACCCGGCGGCGGGCACGGCGAACGCCGACGTACGCCTGTTCGTGTACGGGCTGGACGGGGCGCGCACGGAGGTCTCCTGGGACCGGTCGCGCTATCCGTATCTGGCGCGTGTGCACTGGTCAGAGGCGGGTGCGCCGCTGCTGCTCGTGCAGGCGCGGGACCAGCGCAGCCAGCTGTTCCTGGCGGTGGATCCGGACACGGGTGCCACGCGGATGGTCCACGCCGATGAAGATCCAAGTTGGCTGGAACTGTTCGCCGGAGTGCCCTGCTGGAGCCCGTCCGGGCATCTTGTCCGGATCGCCGACGAAGGCGGTGCGCGGGTCCTGACGGTCGGCGAACGCCCGCTGACCAGCGGCCAGTTGCACGTCCGGGCGGTACTGGACGTGGGTGCGGACGACGTACTGGTTTCCGCCTCTTCCGGCCCGGAGGCCCCGACGCCGGAAATTGGCGAAGTCCATGTGTACCGGGTGAACGAACTGGGCGTGGAACGGCTGTCCCAGGAGCCCGGCGTGCACGGGGCGGTGCGCTCCGGGAGCGTGACCGTACTGGTGTCCGCCGCGCTGGACCGGCCCGGCACCCGGGTCCAGGTGCTGGCTGACGGAAAACCGGCGGCGACTGTCCGGTCGTACGCCGAAGATCCCGGTCTGTCCCCACGAGTTTCCCTCACCGAGGGGGGCGCACGTCGAATGCCGTGCGCCGTGCTTATGCCACGGGACTACCACGGTGACACTCCCCTGCCGGTGCTCATGGACCCCTACGGCGGCCCGCACGGCCAGCGGGTCGTCGCCGCGCACAACGCCCATCTGACCTCCCAGTGGTTCGCCGACCAGGGTTTCGCGGTGGTCGTCGCCGACGGCCGGGGCACCCCGGGCCGTTCGCCGGCCTGGGAGAAGGCGGTCCGGGACGACCTGGCGGACGTGGTGCTCCAGGACCAGGTCGACGCGCTGCACGCCCTCGCCGAGCGGTACCCGCTGGACCTGGACCGGGTGGCGATCCGCGGCTGGTCCTTCGGTGGCTATCTGGCCGCCCTCGCGGTGCTGCGCCGACCGGACGTGTTCCACGCGGCGGTGGTCGGTGCCCCCGTCACGGACCTGCGGCTGTACGACACCCACTACCAGGAGCGCTACCTGGGCCACCCGGACGAGCAGCCCGAGGTCTACCGCCGCAACTCGCTGATCGACGACGCGGGCCTGGTCGGCCCGGCCGAGCCGCACCGCCCGATGATGATCATTCACGGGCTGGCGGACGACAACGTGGTCGTCGCACACTCCCTGCGCCTGTCCTCGGCCCTCCTGGCCGCGGGCCGCCCGCACGAGGTGCTCCCCCTGTCCGGCGTGACCCACATGACCCCGCAGGAGACGGTCGCGGAGAACCTGCTCCGGCTCCAGCTGGACTTCCTCCGGCGCTCCCTCCCGCAGCCGGGCCGGCCTTCGTGAACGGCGTTAACACGCAGGCAACTTGACGGAAGCGGCACCGATATACGGACACGGGAGGCTGAACAGCGTACGGCCGTGCGGGTGCCGTGGACGGGCCGGGGTGCGCGATGTCACCCCGGCCCGTCGCCGTTCGCCCCCGGCCCCACCCGCTCCCCCGGCACGGCCTCCGCCGCGAAGTGGCACGCCGACGCGTGGGCGGCGGGACCGGCGGTGTCCCGGAAGGCGGTGGGGACCGCGAGGGCCGGGACCTCCCGGACACACCGGTCCCGCGCCTTCCAGCAGCGGGTGCGGAAGCGGCAGCCGGAGGGGATGTCCGTCGGCGAGGGCACGTCACCGGTGAGGATGATCCGCGCCCGGTGCGCGCGGGCCTCGGGGTCGGGCACGGGCACGGCGGACAGCAGGGCCTGGGTGTAGGGGTGGGTCGGATGCTCGTAGATCTCGGTGTCCCGTCCGGTCTCCACGATCCGGCCCAGATACATGACCGCGACCCGGTCCGAGATGTGCCGGACGATCGACAGGTCGTGCGCGATGAAGACGTAACTGAGGTCGAACTCCGACTGGAGCCGGTCCATGAGGTTGATCACCTGGGCCTGGATCGAGACGTCCAGCGCGGACACCGGCTCGTCGGCGACGATCACCTCCGGACGCAGCGCCAGCCCGCGGGCGATGCCGATGCGCTGGCGCTGGCCGCCGGAGAACTGGTGCGGATAGCGGTCGGCGTAGTCCGGGTCGAGACCGACCACGTCCAGCAGCTCCCGCACCCGGCGGCGCCGGTCTCCCTTGGGGGCGGCCTCCGGATGGATCTCGTAGGGCTCCCCGATGATGTCGCCCACCGTCATCCGGGGGTTGAGGGAGGTGTAGGGGTCCTGGAAGACCATCTGGATGTTGCGGCGGACCGCCTTCAGCGCCCTGCCGGACAGCCGGGTGATGTCCTCGCCCTTGAACCGGATCGAGCCGGCCGTCGGCCGTTCGAGGTTGCAGAGCAGCTTCGCCACCGTCGACTTGCCGCAGCCCGACTCCCCGACGATGCCCAGCGTCTCGCCCCTGCCGAGGGTGAAGTCGACGCCGTCGACGGCCTTCACCGCTCCGACCTGCTTGCGGAACAGGACGCCCCGGGTGAGCGGGTAGTGCTTGACGAGGCCGCCGGCCTCCAGGATCGGCTCAGCCATGCAGGCACTCCCGCCAGAAGTGGCAGGCGCTGCCCCGCTCGTCGGACACCTCGTACAGCGGGGGGACCTCGGTGCGGCACACGTCCCGGGCCATCGGACAGCGCGGATGGAAGGAGCAGCCCGGCGGGACGCGCGTCAGGTTCGGCGGGACGCCCTTGATGGCGTACAGCTGCCGTCCCTTCTGGTCCAGGCGGGGCACGGAGTCCAGCAGACCGCGGGTGTAGGGGTGGGCCGGGGCTCTGTAGAGGTCGCGCACGGGCGCCGACTCGACGATCCGTCCGGCGTACATCACGGCGATCCGGTCGGCGACGTCCGCGACCACGCCCAGGTCGTGGGTGATCAGGATCAGTCCCATGCGGTACTCGCGCCGCAGCTCGGCCAGCAGGTCCATGATCTGGGCCTGGACGGTGACGTCCAGGGCGGTGGTCGGCTCGTCGGCGATGACGAGCGCCGGTTCCAGCGCCAGCGCCATGGCGATCATGATGCGCTGGCGCATCCCGCCGGAGAACTGGTGGGGGTAGTCCCGCGCGCGCTGGGCGGCGGCCGGGATCCGCACCCGGTCCATCAGCCCGACCGCCCTCGCCCGGGCGTCCTTCTTCGACATCCCGCGGTGGACGACGAACATCTCCCCCAGCTGGTCCCCCACCGTCATGACCGGGTTGAGGGCGGACAGCGCGTCCTGGAAGATCATCGCCATCGCGCTGCCCCGGACCCTGCGCCGCTCCTCGCCCTTCAGCGTCAGCAGGTCCCGCCCCTGGAAGAGGATCCGCCCGCCGGTGATCCGCCCCGGCGGCGTGTCCAGGATGCCCATCACGGCCTGCGCGGTGACGGACTTGCCCGACCCGGACTCGCCGAGCACCGCGAGCGTCCGACCGGCGTCCACGCGGTAGCCGACGCCGTCGACGGCGCGCGCGATCCCGTCCCGGGTCCGGAACTCCACGTGCAGGTCCCGCACTTCGAGCAGCACGACGGCGTCACCTCAGCTTCGGGTCGAGGGCGTCGCGGACCGCGTCGCCGAGCATGATGAAGGCCAGGACCGTGACGGCGAGGGCGCCCGAGGGCCACAGCAGGGCGTGCGGGGCGTTGCGGATGTAGGGGGACGCGGCGGAGATGTCGATGCCCCAGGAGACGCTGGGCGGTTTGAGGCCGACGCCGAGGTAGGACAGGGTCGCCTCCAGGGCGATGTAGGTGCCGAGCGCGATGGTCGCGACGACGATGACCGGGGCCACCGCGTTGGGCGCGATGTGCCGGAGCAGGATCCGCGAGTCGGAGGCGCCGAGGGCGCGGGCGGCCTGGACGTAGTCGTGGTGCCGGGCGGTGATGACCGAACCGCGTGCGATGCGGGAGATCTGCGGCCAGCCGAGCAGCACCATGAACCCGATGACCGGCCAGACCGTATTGCTGGTCACCACGGAGAGGAGGACGAGACCGCCGAGGACGACCGGGATGGCGAAGAAGACGTCGGTGATCCGGGACAGCACCGCGTCCCACCTTCCGCCGAAGTAGCCCGCGAGTCCGCCGAGCACCGAGCCGAACAGCAGGACGCCGAGCGTGGCGCACACGCCGACCGTGACGGACGCGCGGGCGCCGTAGACGGTGCGCGTGTAGACGTCGCAGCCCTGGCCGTCGTAGCCGAAGGGATGGCCGGGCCCCGCGCCCTCCTGGGCCTTGGCGAGGTCGCACGTCAGGGGGTCGCCGGAGGTGATCGCCGAGGGCCACACGGAGATGACGAGCAGGAAGACGATGACCAGGGCGGAGACCAGGAAGACGGGGTTGCGGCGCAGGTCGCGCCAGGCGTCGGACCACAGCGAGCGCGGCCGGCCGACCGGTGCGGTGCCGTCCGGCCCGCCCGGACCGTCCGGGCCGCCCGCAGCCTTCTCCAGCGTGACGGCCTCGCTCGCGCCCAGGTCCATCGCGCCGCCCATGCCGGTGCCGGCGATGGCGCGCTCGGGCTCGTACGGCTGCTCAGGCATAGCGGATCCTCGGGTCGAGTACGGCGTAGAGCAGGTCGACGAGGAGGTTGGCGACCAGGAAGACGAGGACGAGCACGGTCACGAAGCCGACGACCGTCTGGGTGTTCTGCCGCAGGATGCCCTGGTAGAGCTGGTAGCCGACGCCGTGGATGTTGAAGATGCGCTCGGTGACGATGGCACCGCCCATCAGCGCGCCGATGTCGAAGCCGATGAAGGTGACCACGGGGATCAGGGAGTTGCGCAGCAGGTGCCGGGTGATGACGCGGCGCCGGGGCAGACCCTTGGCGACGGCGGTGCGGACGTAGTCGGACCGCTTGTTCTCGGCGATGGAGGTGCGGGTCAGCCGGGTGACGTAGGCGAGCGAGACGGAGGCGAGGACCAGGCCGGGCACGAGCAGCTCACCGAAGCCGGCGTCCGGGGAGACGGAGGGCCTGATCCAGCCCCACTTGACGCCGAGGAGCAGCTGGAGCACCAGACCGGTGACGAAGGTGGGGACGGAGATCACCACCAGGGTCAGCAGCAGCACGCCGGTGTCGACGGGCCGGCCGCGCCGCAGGCCGCTGAGCACGCCGAGGGTGATGCCGACGACGATCTCGAGCAGGATGGCCACGACGGTGAGCCGGATGGTGACGGGGAACGCCGTCGCCATCAGCTCGGTGACCTTCTGCCCGTTGAACGCCGTACCGAAGTCGCCGGTGAAGACCCTTCCCATGTAGGCCAGGTACTGCTGCGGGAAGACCGGCTGGTCGAGCCCGAACTCCTGCTCGAGCTGCGCCGCCGTCGCCGGATCGCACTGCCGTTCGCCGCACAGCCCGGCGACGGGGTCGCCCATCACGTTCACCATGAGGAAGATCAGCAGGGTGGAGCCGACGAACACCGGGATCATCTGGAGCAGTCGCCGGACGACGTAGCGTCCCATGGCGGCTCAGCTGACCTTGATCTCGTTGTAGACGGGCACGCTGAAGGGGTTCAGCGCCACGCCGGACAGCCGCTGGGAGTAGCCGGCGCTGCCGTTCTGGTACCAGAGCGGGATGGCGGCCATGTGGTCCCGGACGACCTCCTCGGCCCGCTGGAACAGCTGGACGGCCCTGGCCTGGTCCGTCTCGGCGTTGGCCTGGTCGACGAGCTTGTCGAAGTTGTCGTCGGACCATTTGCCGTCGTTGGAGGGGGCGTCCGTGTAGTACATCGGCTGGAGGAAGTTCTGGATCAGCGGGTAGTCCATCTGCCAGCCCGCGCGGAAGGGACCGGTCATCTCGTGCCGGCCGATCCGGTTGCGGAAGTCGGCGAAGGTGCCGACCGGGTTGCCGACGCAGGCCTTGCCGTTGCCCAGGGCGTTGTTGATGGAGTTGCACACGGCGTCCACCCACTGCCTGTGCGAGCCCGTGTCCGCGTTGTAGGTGATCCTGACCTGGCCACCGGGGATGCCACCGCCTTCCTTGACCAGCTTCCTGGCCTCGTCCGGGTGGTACTCGCAGGCCCTGCCGCACAGCCCGGGCTTGTAGCCGCCGGCCGGTCCGAGCACCGGGGAGGTCCAGTCGGTGGCGGGGGTGCGGGTCCGGTTGAAGATCGTCTCGGTGATCTGCCGGCGGTTGATCGCCATGGACAGACCGGTGCGGACCTTCTCCGAGCCCGGCCGGTTCCACGCCTTGTCGTAGTAGGGGAAGGACAGGGTCTGGATGATGCCGGCCGGGGTGTTGAGGTAGCGGTCGTCGAGGTCGCCGCCGACGTTCTTCAGCTGGGCGGCGGGCACGTCGTCCACGAGGTCGAGGTTGCCGGCCATCAGGTCGGTGTAGGCGGTGTTGTTGTCCGTGTACACCTTGAGGGTCACCCCGCCGTTGCGCGCCTTGTCGTTACCGGGGTAGCCGTCCCACTTCCGCAGGTACATCTGCGAGCCCTTCGTGTAGGACTCGACGGCGTAGGGGCCGTTGCCGACCGGCTTCGCCAGCCAGGCCGCGTGGTCGGTGAAGAAGGCGCGGGGCAGCGGGGCGAAGGCGGGGTAGCCGAAGGTGTCGGGGAAGGCGGAGAACTTCTGGTTGAGCCGTACGGTGAAGGTGCGCTCGTCCACGACCTTCAAACCCGGCAGGGTGTCGGCGCTCTGCCTGCCGTGGGCGGGGTGGACCTTGTCGTACCCGTCGATGTAGGCGAAGAAGAAGGCGTTCTTCTGGCTGTTGCGCAGGCTCGCCCCGTAGTTCCAGGCGTCCACGAAGGAGCGGGCGGTCACCTTCTCGCCGTCGGAGAAGGTCCAGCCTTCCTTCACCCTGATCGTGAAGTTCCGCGAGTCACGGGTGTCGATGGACTCGGCGAGCATGTCGGTGGCCCTGCCGGTTCTCGGGTCGTACTTCTTCAGACCCCGGAAGATCATGTCGAGCACCTTGCCGCCCTGCACCTCGTTGGTGTTGGCCGGCTCCAGCGGGTTCTGCGGGTCCCCCCAGGAGGAGCTGAGCACCGCGCCGCCGGTGCCGCCGGCCGAGCCGCCGCCCCCGCAGCCCGCGGCGGCGAGCGCCACCACCACCGCCACCGCGCAGGCGGCCCCTCGGGCGTGGGTGGTTCCCCGCATGGGCGTGTCTCCTCCGTGAACACCGATCCGATAAAAGCCAATATCGGCTGATATGACATCTATCGCACACCCTCAGCCCGATTGATGACTCTTCGGGCGGACACGTCATCCGAATGCAGGCACACACCCGTCCGTCGCCTTGATGATCTTGCGGGTGGAGTGCAACGGATCTCTGCGCAACGATGCGGAAACGTTGGATTCGCACGCGGCGATGTACGCATTTCGACACTCCACCGTCCGCATAACGAACGCATTGACCGTTTAGTCCAATTGGTCCGTTGTGAAGCACGGATTGATTACGGCGCGCTACCCGCGTAGCTACGGAATGATCAAGTACGAGTAAAGAAGGTAAAGAGAAACCCAAGCCGACCGAGATTTTATTGACCTTGAATGAATTGCGTTGAAAAAGTCCGGCGTAGCCCGTAGGGGAGTGCCCTGCGGAGTCATCAGACCCTCGCTTGGGCCAGGAGCACCATGACCCCCCCAACTCCATCCGCGGCTGCCCCGCTCGAGGTGACCGACGAGACCGTCACGAAGTCGACCACTTCGGACGCCTCGAAGGGCAGCGAGGGCCGCTCTCCGGGACGACTTGCCTGGAAGCGCTTCAAGCGTGACAAGACGGGCGTCATATCCGCGTGCGTCGTGATCTTCTTCTTCGCCATCGGCATCGCGGCACCGCTGATCTCGAAGCTGTACGGCAAGGACCCCTACACCACCTACGCGAGCCAGGACCCGAGCCTCCTCAACCCGTTCGCCTACCCGTCGGGCCCGAACGGCGGCATGAGCTCGGACTTCTGGTTCGGCGTCGAGCCTCAGCTGGGCCGGGACGTCTTCACCTTCCTGCTGTACTCCATCCGCAACTCACTGGGCATCGCCCTGGCGACCACCCTGCTCACCGTGCTCTTCGGTGTCGTGATCGGCATCACCGCGGGCTACCTGGGCGGCAAGGTGGACTACTTCGTCGGCCGGGTCATCGACATCCTGCTGTCGTTCCCCTCCACGCTGTTCTTCATCGCCTTCATGCCCGTCGTCTTCGGCCTCTTCATCGCCGCCGACGAGGACATCCCGACCTCGCTGCGCGCGACCGCCCTGATCGTGGTGCTGACCTTCTTCGGCTGGGCCTCCATCGCCCGTCTGCTGCGCGGTCAGGTACTCGGCCTGCGCGAGCGGGAGTTCGTCGAGGCGGCGAAGGTCACGGGCGCGTCTCCGATGCGCATCGTCTTCAAGGAACTGCTGCCCAACCTGTGGACGCCGATCCTGATCCAGTCCACCCTGCTGCTGCCGGCCCTCGTGACCACGGAGGCGGGCCTCGCGTTCCTCGGTGTCGGCATGATCGACCCCACCCCGGACTGGGGCGTCATGATCGCCCGCGGCGCCCAGTTCTACTCCGAGGACCTCACCTTCATGCTCTTCCCGGGTCTGGCGATGGTGATCTTCGTCCTCGCCTTCAACCTGCTCGGGGACTCCGTACGCGACGCCCTCGACCCCAAGTCCAGGCGGTAACGCCCCGTTCCACCCGGCCCGGTTCGCTGATGTCCGGCTGGCTCCGACCGTCCGAATTGACCCGTATAGGCAGGCTCAGCATGTCTTTTTCGCGTAGAAACTTCCTGATCGCCACTGGTGTGGCCGCGGCCTCCACCTCCGTGCTGAGCGCCTGCGGCAGCGGCGGTGACAGCAACGGCAAGGGGGACAAGGCTCCCTCGGTCAGCGGCAGCAAGACGACCGAGATCGCGGTCGGCACCAAGGCCGACTCGACCGGTCCGGCGCCCGAGGTCACGGGAGCGGTCAAGGGCGGCACGATCTACTCCCTCGACCAGTTCGACATGGACCACCTGGACCCGGCCCAGATCTACTCCTCCACCGAGGCCGCGATCACGGTCCCGGTCCTGCGCGGTCTGACCGGCTACAAGATCGACGACAAGGGTGGCGCCGTCCTCGTCGGCGACCTCGCCACCGACGCCGGCACCATGAAGAACGGCGGCAAGACCTGGTCCTTCACCCTGAAGGACGGTCTGAAGTGGGAGGACGGCTCGGACGTCTCCATGGACGACGTCCGCCACACCTTCGAGCGCATCTTCGCCGACTTCATCACCGAGGGTCCGCGCTACGTCCAGAACTGGCTGGAGGGCGCCAAGGGCTACAAGGGCCCCTACGGCGGCAAGCACCTGGACTCCCTCGAGATCTCCGGCAAGACCGTCACCTTCCACCTCAGCGAGCCGCGCGGTGACTTCAACTTCACCCTGGCCATGCGCGGCTACGCCCTGGTGTCGAAGAAGCACGACACCAAGGAGAAGTACGACAAGCGCCCGTTCTCCTGCGGCCCGTACAAGATCGGCAGCCGTCAGATCGGCAAGTCGATGACCTACGAGCGCAACGCGCACTGGGACCCGAAGACGGACTCGATCCGCAACGCCTACCCGGACAAGTACGTCTTCCAGTTCGGCTTCCAGAATTTGGCGTCGACGGACCGCTACATCTCGGACCGCGGCAACGACCAGTACACGATGTCGATCTTCAACGAGATCGCCGCCGAGCGCGTCGCCCAGGTCCTCACCAACCCGAAGTACAAGAGCCGCATCCTCACCGCGGTCGACACGGCCACCTACTACTGGCCGATCAACTCCAAGCGCATCACGGACGTCAAGGTCCGCCAGGCCATCAACTACGCCTGGCCGCTCCAGCAGCTCCAGACCATCCGCGGTGGCGCGTCCATCACCGAGGTGGCCACCACCGTCTTCAGCCCGGTGACGCCCGGCTACCACAAGTTCGACCTGTACGGCAAGACGCAGAAGCCGGGTGGTGACCCGGTGAAGGCCAAGGCCCTGCTGAAGGAGGCCGGCAAGGTCGGCCAGAAGCTGGTCATCGCCTACCAGCAGTCCGACAACTCGGTGAAGCAGGCTGTCGCGATCAAGAACGCGCTGGAGGCGGCCGGCTTCAAGGTGGTCAACAAGCAGGTCGACAAGTCGACCTTCTACACCCAGATCAGCAAGCTCGACAACGGCTACGACATGTTCGCCGCGGGCTGGAGCCCGGACTGGCCCGCCGGTTACTCGGAGTTCTACCCGACCTGGGACGGCAGCCAGATCCACGACGGCGGCCAGAACTGGTCGCAGTTCGACAACACGAGCGTCAACAAGGCGATCGAGGCCGCGTCGAAGATCACCGACCCCGAGAAGGCCAACGCCGCCTGGGGCGCCATCGACCGCCAGATCATGGAGCTCGCGGGCTGCGTGCCGGACTACCACCCCATCCGCCACTGGATGTACGGGTCGAAGGTCGGCCACGTCGTCTACGACAGCGCCAACACCTGCGTCGCGCTCTGCAAGCTCTACGCCAAGAAGTAGTCACGCCCGACCCCTGGGGGGCGGCCACCACCCGGCCGCCCCCTACGGCCCACCCCTCACACCGGCGACGGCGCCCCGTCCGGAAAGTCACGCCCCATGTTCCGCTTCCTTGTCCGCCGAACCTTCGGCGCGCTGGTCATCCTCCTGATCATCAGCGCCGTCACCTTCTGGCTCTTCTACGCCATCCCGCGTGACCCCGCCATGATGTCCTGCGGCAAGAACTGCACCAAGCCGATTCTGGAGCAGGTGCGGCACAACATGGGCATCGACCACCCGGTACCGGTGCAGTACTGGTACTGGCTCAAGGGCATCTTCGTCGGCCGGGACTACGGCAGCTTCGGGCACTGCAACGCGCCCTGCCTCGGTTACTCCTTCGCCAACCGCGAGCCCGTCCTGGGCACCATCCTGGACCGGCTCCCGCTGACCCTCTCGCTCGCCTTCGGCTCCGCCGCCGTCTTCCTGGTCTTCGGTGTCGGCGCCGGCATGGCCGCCGCCGTGAAGCAGGGCAAGTGGCAGGACAAGGCGGCCAGCTCCGCCTCGCTGGTCGCGTCGTCGATGCAGATCTACTTCGTCGGGTACATCGCGATGTACTTCCTCGTCGGGAAGCTCGACATCCTCGACAACCCCTCCTACACGCCCCTCACCGAGAACCCGGGCGCCTGGGTCTCCGGCCTGCTGCTGCCCTGGCTGGTGCTGGCCCTGATCTGGACCGCCAACTACACCCGAATGACGCGCTCCCAGCTGGTCGAGACGCTCAGCGAGGACTACGTCCGTACCGCCCGCGCCAAGGGCCTGTCCCGCCGCAACGTGTTCTTCCGGTTCGCCTGGCGCGGCGCGATGGGGCCGATCGTGACCATCTTCGGTATCGACCTCGCCACGCTGATCGGCGGCGCGATCATCACGGAGCAGGTCTTCAGCCTCCAGGGTGTCGGCCAGCTCGCGCTGAGGTCGGTGGAACAGAGCGACCTGCCCATGGTGCTCGGCGTCACCCTGCTGGCCGCCGGCGCCATCGTCTTCTTCAACATCATCGTGGACGCCGTCTACGCCCTGATCGACCCGCGGATCCGGCTCGCCTGACCTCCGCCCCGCCGTCCCTTCCCACCCGCCCCACCCGGCGACCTCGCATCACCCTCCAGGAGCGTCCCCGTGACGAGCACCGATCAGCAGCCGTTCCTCTCCATCAAGGACCTCAAGGTCCACTTCTCCACCGAGGACGGCATCGTCAAGGCCGTCGACGGACTCAGCTTCGACCTCGCCAAGGGCCAGACGCTCGGCATCGTCGGCGAGTCGGGTTCCGGCAAGTCCGTCACCAACCTGACGATCGTGGGCCTCCACGACCGCGAGCGCACCGCGATCGAGGGCGAGATCGTGCTGGACGGCAAGGAGCTGCTCACCGCCTCCGAGAAGGAGCTGGAGCGGCTGCGCGGCAACAAGATGTCCATGATCTTCCAGGACGCGCTGGCCTCGCTGTCGCCTTACCACACCATCGGTGCCCAGATCGGCGAGACGTACCGCAAGCACACCGGCGCCTCCAAGTCCGAGGCCCGCAAGCGTGCGGTGGAGATGCTGCGCCGGGTGGGCATCCCGCAGCCGGACATGCGGGTGGACGACTACCCGCACCAGTTCTCCGGCGGTATGCGCCAGCGCGCGATGATCGCGATGGCGCTGGTCTGCGACCCCGAGCTGCTGATCGCCGACGAGCCGACCACCGCGCTCGACGTGACGGTGCAGGCCCAGATCATGGACCTGCTGAAGGACCTCCAGCAGGAGTTCGGCACGGCCATCATCTTCATCACCCACGACCTCGGCGTCATCGCCGACATCGCGGACGACGTACTGGTGATGTACGGCGGCCGGTGCGTGGAGCGCGGCACCAAGGAGGAGGTGCTGCGCGACCCGCAGCACCCCTACACCGTGGGCCTGCTCAACTCGATGCCGAGCCTGACCGGACCGGTCGACGTGCCGCTGACGCCGATCCCCGGTTCGCCGCCCTCGCTGCTCAACCCGCCGTCGGGCTGCCGCTTCCACCCGCGGTGCGCCTTCACCGACAAGGTCGCCGGCGAGCTGTGCTCCGGTGAGCGCCCCCTGCTCGAGGTGGTCGACGGCCGCGGTGCCGCGTGTCACCTCACCACGGAGCAGAAGCGGGAACTCTTCCCCGACTACGCCGCGACCCGGCACAACTGACGGACACGAGAGCGGACTTCACGAACATGAGCAACACGAACCCCCTCCTGGACGTCTCGGGGCTGACCAAGCACTTCCCGATCAAGGGCGGCTTCCCGATCCGGCGCACGGTCGGCGCGGTGCAGGCCGTCGACGGACTGGACTTCCAGGTCGCCGAGGGCGAGAGCCTGGGCCTGGTCGGCGAGTCGGGCTGCGGCAAGTCGACCACCGGCCGGCTGATCACCCGCCTGCTGGAGCCCACCAGCGGCAAGATCACCTACCGCGGTCAGGACATCACGCACGCGGGCCGCAAGGGCCTGGCGCCGGTCCGCTCCGAGATCCAGATGATCTTCCAGGACCCGTACGCCTCGCTGAACCCGCGGCAGACGGTCGGCAAGATCATCTCGGGTCCGATGGAGATCAACGACATCAACCCGGAAGGCGGCCGGGAGAACCGCGTCCGCGAGCTGCTGGAGACGGTCGGCCTCAACCCCGAGCACTACAACCGGTTCCCGCACGAGTTCTCCGGTGGCCAGCGCCAGCGCATCGGCGTTGCCCGCGCGCTCGCCCTGGAACCGAAGCTGATCGTCGCCGACGAACCGGTCTCCGCCCTGGACGTCTCCATCCAGGCCCAGGTCGTCAACCTGCTCCAGAAGGTGCAGCGGGAACTGGGCATCGCGTTCGTCTTCATCGCCCACGACCTGGCCGTCGTACGCCACTTCTCGCAGCGCGTCGCGGTCATGTACCTGGGTAAGATCGTCGAGATCGCCGACCGCGAGGACCTGTACGGCAACCCGCGCCACCCCTACACGCGGGCCCTGCTCTCCGCCGTCCCCGAGGCGACGGTCGACGAGGAGCCGCGCGAGCGCATCCGCCTGGTCGGAGACGTGCCGTCCCCGATCAACCCGCCCTCCGGCTGCCGCTTCCGCACCCGGTGCTGGAAGGCGACCGAGAAGTGCGCCACGGAGGCGCCGCCGCTGGTGCAGGTGGAGGGCAACAAGCCGGGCCACCTGACGGCGTGCCACTACCCGGAGACGGCGGACACCGTCCCCGCCCCGCGCCTCTCCAAGGACCCCGAGGCGGCGGTCTGACACACCCCTTTCCGTCAGCCGCCCCCTTGCGGAACGGACTTTCACGGCCCATTGACCCGAGCCCATGAACGTCCGCTCCAGGGGACAAGGCCCGCACCTCCCCAGGTGCGGGCCTTCTTCCGTGTACTGCGTTCATCCCAACGCCGCCAGTGCACAGGCCAGTTGCACATTGCCCGTTCCTGACGCGCCGTTCAGCATGGTGTGGCACACTGCCGCGGTGGTGGATCACGTCTTTGCCGATCTCTCGCTCGCCGCGCTGTACGACAGCCTCAACCCCTGGGGGCCGGGTGACGACTTCTACCTCGGCCTGGTGCGGGAGGCCGGGGCCGTACTGGACATCGGCTGCGGCACCGGGCAGTTACTGCGGCGGGCCCGGGACGAGGGGCACCGGGGCCGGCTGATGGGGCTCGACCCGGCCGCCGCCATGCTCGTCCAGGCGCGGCGGGCCCGGCCCGACGTCGAGTGGGTGCTCGGCGATGTGCGGGTGCGGCAGTGGCAGGAGGAGTTCGACCTCGTCGTCATGACCGGGCACGCCTTCCAGGAACTGGTGACCGACGAGCAGATCCGGCACTGCCTGCGGGCCGTGCGCGCGGCCCTGCGGGACGGGGGCCGGTTCGTGTTCGAGACCCGTAATCCGGGTGCCCGTGCGTGGGAGCGGTGGACCCCGGACCGGGTCCACGAGATCACCGGCGCCGACGGCGCGCCCGTACGGGTGTGGCACGAGGTGCAGGACGGCGGCCTGCACCGGGGCCGCGTCCGCTACACCGAGACCTACACCGGCCGCCGATGGCCGTCCCCCCGGGTCCGCAACGGCGTCCTCCGTTTCCTGGACGCCGGGACCCTGGACGACTTCCTCGCCGAGGCGGGTCTGACGACCACCGAACGGTACGGGAACTGGGAGCGGGGGCCGCTCACTCCCACCTCCCCGGAAATCATCACCGTGGCCCGCCGCGCCCGGCCACCGCGGCGGTGACCGCACAGGTCCGCCGGTCGGGCCCGCCCGTGACGGATCAGGGGCGTCCGCGGCGCACGCCCGGCAGCGGAGTGAAAAGGTGACCGCTCTGCCGGAGGACCGGTCGTCAGTGCCCGGCGAGGACGACCGCGACACGGCCGTGCGGCGCCGGCAGGAGGCGTACGCCGAGGAGCACATCGCGCACGGGGATCCGGACGAGCGCCTCCATCAGGTACTCACGGTCAGGACGCACAGCGAGCTGCTGTCGCCGCCGGCCTGGCTCCCGCAGCAGAACGCGGGCCTCACGTCCACGATCGCCGCCGCCGGCGGACGGATCCGCCGGCGCGGTGTATGGCGGGTGCCCCGGAGCCTGAGGGTCGGGTCCGCGTTCGGCCGGGTGCGTCTGGACCTGTCGCGAGCGGTCACCGAGCACTCGGTGGTCGACATCGAGCTGCGACTCGGCGCCGGCGGGGCCAGGATCACGCTGCCTCGCGACGCGGTCGTCGACGTCGTGGGTCCGCACACCGGGTGGAAGGACTCGCGCTACAAGCCCCGGCCGCACTCCTGCCCCGGCGGGCCGAGGATGACGACTCCGGGACCACGGGCTTCGGACGGTCGAGGCTCCGCCACGCGCGGCGTCGACCGAGGAACACCTGCCGGCCGGCGGGTGCGCGGCCGGCGGGTCACGGTGTACGGGCGTCGCCCGTGACGCCGGACACGGGCGGCGCTCCTACGGCGCCTCGGTCGGTTCCGTCCTCGAAGTGCCCTCCTCCAGTGCCGCGAGCGCCGGGTCCAGGATGATGTCCTCGTCCCGGGCCTCGATGGTCGGGTCCTCCGGGAAGTGGCAGGCCGTCAGGTGGCCGTCGCGGTTGCCGGAGATCCGGATCAGCGGGGGCTCCTCGGCCGCGCACTTGTCCTG
The DNA here is from genome assembly GCF_043080665.1 of Streptomyces sp. NPDC014991. Classification (NCBI taxonomy): domain Bacteria; kingdom Bacillati; phylum Actinomycetota; class Actinomycetes; order Kitasatosporales; family Streptomycetaceae; genus Streptomyces; species Streptomyces sp. NPDC014991. Next base: position 175,869 of record NZ_JBIBVY010000005.1, on the reverse strand, counting down.
TGCCTTCCAGCACCGGGTGCGGAAGCGGCAGCCGGAGGGCGGGGAGATGGGGGACGGCACGTCACCGGCGAGGCGGATGCGCTCACGCGGGGGCGCCCCTCCCTCCGTGAGGCTGACCTCGGGGACGGCGGACAGCAGGGCGTGGGTGTAGGGGTGCCGCGGACGGGCGTAGATGGAGTCTCGTTCGCCCACTTCGATGATCTTGCCGAGGTACATGACCGCGACGCGCTGCGAGAAGTGGCGTACGACGGCCAGGTCGTGGGCGATGAAGACGAACGCGATGCCCAGTTCCCGCTGCACCTTCTGGAGCAGGTTGACGACCTGGGCCTGGATGGAGACGTCCAGGGCGGAGACCGGTTCGTCGGCGACGATCAGCTTCGGTTCCAGGGCGAGCGCGCGGGCGACGCCGATGCGCTGGCGCTGGCCACCGGAGAACTCGTGCGGGAACCGGTTGTAGTGCTCCGGGTTGAGGCCGACCGTCTCCAGCAGCTCGCGGACGCGGTTCTCCCGGCCGCCTTCCGGGTTGATGTCGTTGATCTCCATCGGACCCGAGATGATCTTGCCGACCGTCTGCCGCGGGTTCAGCGACGAGTACGGGTCCTGGAAGATCATCTGGATCTCGGAGCGGATCGGCGCCAGTTGTCTGCGCGTCGCACGGCTGATGTCCCGGCCGCGGTAGCTGATCGTGCCGCCCGTCGGCTCCATCAGACGGGTGATCAGGCGGCCCGTGGTCGACTTGCCGCAGCCCGACTCACCGACCAGGCCGAAGCTCTCGCCCTCGTACACGGTCAGGTCGATGCCGTCGACGGCCTGCACCGCACCGATGGTGCGCCGGATCGGGAAGCCGCCCTTGACGGGGAAGTGCTTGGTCAGCCCCGAGACTTGGAGCAGCGGCTCCCCCTCCGGGCCGGCGCTCTTCTCGGCCGGGGCCGGGAGGACCAGGTCCTCTTTCATGACGGTGTCCTCCTAGGACGACTGGCGACCTAGCCCAGGCGGGGCTTGATCTCCTCGATGAAGATGGTCCGCTTCTGGTCGGTGGTGAGGTGGCACGCCGACGCCCGCCCGGGGGCCGGCAGCGGGCGCTCGTTCACACAGCGTCCCGTGCCCTCCACCCGGTCCTGGAAGGTGCAGCGGGGGTGGAAGCGGCAGCCGGACGGCGGGGTGAGCAGCGAGGGCGGGGTGCCCGGGATCGGGGACAGCTGGGCGCCCAGGTCGGAGTCGAGCCGCGGCATCGAGTTCAGCAGGCCCCAGGTGTAGGGGTGCTGGGGCGCCCGCAGGACCTCCTCGGTGGTGCCCCGCTCCACCGCGCCGCCCGCGTACATCACCATGATGTCGTCGGCCATGTCGGCGATCACCCCGAGGTCGTGGGTGATGAAGACGATGCCCGAGCCGAACTCCTGCTGGAGGCTCTTCAGCAGGTCGAGGATCTGTGCCTGGACCGTCACGTCCAGGGCGGTGGTCGGCTCGTCGGCGATCAGCAGGTCGGGGTCGCAGATCAGCGCCATGGCGATCATCGCGCGCTGGCGCATACCGCCGGAGAACTGGTGCGGGTAGTCGTTCGCCCGCTCCCGGGGCTGGGGGATGCCGACCTTTCCGAGCATCTCCACGGCCCGTTCCCAGGCCGCCTTCTTGGAGGCGCCGGTGTGCTTCCTGTACGGCTCGGCGATCTGCCGGCCCACGGTGTAGTACGGGGACAGTGCGGTGAGCGGGTCCTGGAAGATCATGGCGACCTTGTTGCCCCGCAGCTTCTCCAGCTCCGACTCCCGGGCCGCGGTCAACTCACGGCCGTCCAGGAGGATCTCGCCCTCCACCGTGGTGAACATCGGGTTGTGCAGGCCGAGGATGGTCAGGTTCGTCACCGACTTGCCCGAGCCGGACTCCCCCACGATGCCGAGCGTCCGGCCACGCTCCACGTCGAAGGAGAGCCCGTCCACGGCCCGAACGACGCCGTCCTCGGTCTTGAAGCTGACGTGCAGGTCCCGCACCGAGAGCAGGGGACCGGCACCGGCCGGGGTGGGAGCGCCGGCTTCCTTGGTCACAGTGGTCACGACAGTGCTCCTAGGACAGCCGCACGCGCGGGTCGATGAAGGCGTACGCGGCGTCGACGACGATGTTGAAGAGCAGGATCATGCTGGCGGAGAACAGCATCACGCCGAGCAGGAGCGGCAGATCGCTGAAGCTGACGGCCTGCACGGCGAGTTGTCCGAGCCCCGGCAGGGAGAAGGTGAACTCGGTGATGATGGCGCCACCGAGCAGCGAGCCGAGGTCGATGCCGAAGATGGTGACGATCGGGATCAGCGAACCGCGCCAGGCGTAGCGGAAGAAGACGTACCGCCGGGACATGCCCTTGGCGCGGGCGGTGCGGACGTGTTCCTCCTGCAACTGTTCGATCATCGAGGACCGCGACATACGGGTGTACTGCGCCGCGAAGATCGTGGACAGGACCACCCAGGGGATGATCAGTCCCGAGAACCAGGTGCCCGGGTCCTGGGTGAACTCGTTGTAGGCGGGCTTGTCGAACCAGTGCGTCTGGTAGACGAGGATCGCGAGGGCCAGCGGGCCCAGGAAGTAGATCTGCAGCGAACTGACGATCATGGCACCGCCGGTGGCCGCCTTGTCGATCAGCGTGCCCCGCCGCCAGGCGGCGAGCAGGCCGGTGCCGAGGCCGACGATCAGGAAGCACACGGCCGCGCCGAGGGTGAGCGAGACGGTGGTGGGCAGGCGGTCCATCAGGGTGGCCCAGACCTGTTCGTTGGTGTGGTACGAGTAGCCGAAACAGGGGGCCGGGCAGGGACCTTGGGCGAACTGGTCGCTGCCCACGAGGAGGTTGTGCAGGAAGATCCAGTACTGCTCGGGGACGGACTTGTCCAGGCCGAGCACGTGGTGGATGTTCGCGATGCTGTCCGGGTTGCAGGTCTTGCCGCACATCAGCAGCGCCGGGTCCCGGGGCACCCCGAAGAACAGCAGGAACGCGACGATGCTCAGCAGGAAGAGGATGACGACGGCACCGAGGGTCCGGCGCATGAGGAAGCGCAGCATGGCAGGGGCAGCTCTCTGACGTCGGCGGTCCGGGCGGTACCCGGCGCACCGTTGGTGCTGCGCGCCGGGTACCGGGCAGGGACGGTTACTTGATGTAGAGGCGACGCGGGTCGATGCCGCCCAGCACGTCGTCGTAGACGAGGCCGCCGACCTTGGAACCGGCGATCTGGGTCTGCTTGTAGTCCCCGGTCGGGACGACGTTGACGACGTCCTTGACCAGGTACTGGTCCAGCTTCTCCCAGGCGGCCGCGGACTTGACCGGGTCGGTGATCTTGTTGATCCGGTCGATCTCGCTGTTCACCTTCGGGTCGTTGACCTGCGAGTAGTTCTGCGCGCCCTCGGCGATCAGGCGGCCGTCGTACAGCGGCGGGATCACGGTCGAGGCGGACGGCCAGTCGGCACCCCACGCGGTGTGGAAGATGTCGTAGTTGTTGTCCAGCTTGGAGACCTGGTCGTAGTAGGACTCGGCCGGGATCTCCTGACGCTGGACGTTGAAGCCGGCCTTCTTCAGGCCCGCCGCCATGGCGGTGGAGTACTGCTGGCCCTCGGGCGTGTTGATGTAGCCGAAGGTCAGCTTCATGTTGAGCTTCCCGGCCTTCTTCAGCAGCTCCCTGGCCTTCTCCGGGTCACCGGCGGGCTTCTTCTTCTTGCCCCGCGGGTCGAAGGAGGCGTCGAAGCCGGAGACGGTCGGGGAGATCAGCCCGCCCGCGACCTCCATGGCGTCGGTGCCGCCGTAGGCGCGCACGAAGGGGGTGATCGGCAGGGCGTAGGCGATGGCCTCGCGGATCGTCCTGTCCTTCATGGCCGGGTGGCTCATGTTGATGTTCATCTGGCCGACGTACGGCTGGTAGCCGGAGACCGTACGGGACTTCAGGCTCGGGTCCTTGAGCACCTTGGACAGGTTGCCCGCGTCCACCTGGTTGTTGAAGCTGAGGCCGGTCCGGTCCGCGCCGCTGTCGGCGAGCAGGGCCTTGGTGGAGGTCTCGTACTGCTGGTTGAACGTGAAGGTGAACCGGTCCACGTACTGGTGGCGGATCGGGTCCGTCCTGGGGTCCCAGTTGGTGTTCTTGACCAGCACCATCGACTTGCCGGACTTGAACGACTGGATCTTGTACGGGCCCGTCACCACGGGCGCCTTGTCGTACCGCTGCTTGGTGTCGCCCTTCTGGGAGACCACCGCGTAGCCGGCCATCGCCAGCGCGTAGGGCAGGTCGGGGTGGGGGGTCCTGAAGTGGAAGACGACGGTCTTCTGGTCCGGTGTCTCCAGCACGGAGTCGGGCAGGTGCTTGCCCTTGTACGGGCCGTCCTTGAGCAGTCCGCGGTAGGCGGTGCCCGGCTTGTCGGCCAGCCACTGCTGGAGGTAGGTGGGGCCCTGGTTGATGAACGGCGCGAAGAGCCGCTCGACGCTGTGCCGGACGTCCTTGGACGTGATCGGGGACCCGTCCTGGAACTTGACGCCCTCCTTGAGGGTGTACTTCCAGGTCTTGCCGCCGTCGGTGGTGGTGCCGGAGTCGGTGGCGAGGTCGCCGACCACCTCGTGCTTGCTTCCGTCGTTGCTCGTGGCCTTGTAACCCGTCAGTCCGCGGTGGATCAGCGAGGCGAGGGAGCCCTCGTCGGAGACGTAGATCTGGCCCGGGTCCAGGTGGGCGTAGCTGTCGCGCTGGAGCACCTCCATGGTGCCGCCGGGCTTGGCACCGGGCACCTCGGCCGCGGGGCCCGTGGAGGCCGCCGCGTCACCGAACTCGATGGAGGCCTGCTGGCGTTTGGCGTTCTCCTGCTGCTTCTTCTCGTCACCGCCGCCGTCGCTGCCGCCCTTGCTGCAACCGGTGAGCACAAGAGCCCCGGCCGCGAGCACGGAGAGTGCGCCGTAGGCGTGGCGTCCGCCCCTACTCATCACGAAGATTCCCACCCATCTGTGTGTCACCAGTGCGATCTGTGTGTCACCAGTGCGAAAGAGAGCGTGCTTGGGTCAGCGCGCGGTCTTGGGATCGAATGCGTCTCTGACCGAGTCCCCGAGCAGGTTGAACGCGACGACGAATATGATCATCGAAATGCCGGGGAAGAACATGTAGGTGATGTCGTTCTGCATCACGAGTTCGGTGGACGCCTTGGAGAACATCTGCCCCCAGTCCGGCGTCGGTTCGACGATGCCCACGCCGAGGAAGGACAGACCGGCCTCGGCGGTCACGAAGTTGGGCAGCAGATACGTCGACTGCACCAGCAGCGGGGTGACGATGTTCGGCAGGATCTCCTTGCGGATGATCCGCCACGGCGAGGCCCCGCTGACCCTGGCCGCCTCGATGAACTCCCGTTCCCGCAGGGAGAGTGCGGTGCCGCGCAGGATGCGGGCGAGGCCCATCCAGCCCAGGAGCCACTGGACGAGGATCAGCGCCACCACGCGGACGTACGTGGGTGTCTCGTCGCGCGGGCTGACGAACAGGGAGACCACGACCGGCATGCTCGCGATGAAGAACAGCTGGGCCGGAAAGGCGAGCAGGAAGTCGGTGATCCGGCCGATGGCGTAGTCCGCCTTGCCGCCGAGGTAGCCGGCGGTGACACCGAGCAGGATGCCGGTCACGACGACCGCGACGGTGACGGCGACCGAGATCATCAGCGAGGTGCGGATGCCGTAGATCAGCTTGGTGAAGACGTCGTAGCCGTTGCCGGGTTCGAGACCGAACCAGAACTCGCCGCTGATACCGCCGTTCGGCTGCACCGGTACGCCGGCACTGTCGAAGAGATCGGGTCGCTCGTCCGCGTACACGGTGTACGGGTCCTTGCCGTACACCTTGGAGATCAGCGGGGCGAGCAGTCCGATCAGGAAGAAGAAGCCCACGACGTAGGCCGAGATGATTCCCGTGCGGTCGCGCCTGAAGCGCGTCCACATCAGCTGGCCGGGGGACCGGCCTTCGAGCCTGACGGGTTCGTTCTTCGCAGGCGGCCCTGGTTCGCCGTCGACTACGACCGAAGTCCCGCCGTCCTCGATGTCGATAGGACTTGTCACGGTTCGTCCGTTTCACAGGTATGGGTGTGAGAGGTGCCCGGATACTCCGAGGGCGCGCGAAACCGCAGTCGGACGCGCGTAGTTCTACAGCCGAATCACACCGCTGGAAGCGACGAACTGACCCACCTGGTGTTCGTGACACCGCGCATGGGGGTTCCTCCTCATGACTCCACGTGTTCACCAACAGGAGAGGGTTTCCGTCTTCCCCCCGCCACCCCTGACGGAGGGTCAGACACCCCTGGTGCTCGTGAGTCGGCGCTGTCCCCACAGCGCGTGACCCATTGACCCGAGCGCTACGCGGCTAACTATCTGGCATGAGGCAGGTGGCGACCACCGTCTTTAAATCTCAATTCAGTCACAGCTGACGCGAAGAACTTCCAATAACTGGACAAACTGTTCGCCGGGAGAAGGCCGCGAAACGGACGTGTTACATGGGTATCGGTCCGGGATCTCCGCAATCCGGACACCGGGGACCCCTCACCGCCCACCGGCCCCCGGAAAACGGGTTGCAAAAAGCCCGGGCACCCCCATCATGGGGGTGCCCGGGCTCAACCGGCCTGGGATCAGCCGTGCTTGGCGCGGCTCGCGGCGCGGGCGCGCTCACGCTGGTCGAGGTTGACCTTGCGGATGCGAACGGCCTCCGGGGTCACCTCCACGCACTCGTCGTCGCGGCAGAACTCCAGCGACTGCTCCAGCGACAGCTTGCGCGGCGGCACGATCGCCTCGAACGAGTCGGCCGACGACGACCGCATGTTCGTGAGCTTCTTCTCCTTGGTGATGTTGACGTCCATGTCGTCGGCACGGGAGTTCTCGCCGACGATCATGCCCTCGTACACCTCGGTGCCCGGCTCCACGAACAGCACGCCGCGCTCCTGGAGGTTCGTCATCGCGAACGCGGTGACGGCACCGGCGCGGTCGGCGACCAGCGAGCCGTTGTTACGGGTCGTCAGGGTGCCGAACCAGGGCTCGAAGCCCTCGTGGATGGAGTGGCCGATACCCGTGCCCCGGGTCTGGGTCAGGAACTCGGTACGGAAGCCGATGAGGCCGCGCGAGGGCACGACGAACTCCATGCGGACCCAGCCGGAACCGTGGTTCGACATGTTGTCCATGCGGCCCTTGCGGACGCCCATGAGCTGCGTGACGGCGCCCATGTGCTCCTCGGGCACGTCGATCGTCATGCGCTCGACCGGCTCGTAGACCTTGCCGTCGACGTCCTTGGTGACCACCTGCGGCTTGCCGACGGTCAGTTCGTAGCCCTCGCGGCGCATCTGCTCGACCAGGATGGCCAGCGCCAGCTCACCACGGCCCTGCACCTCCCAGGCGTCCGGACGCTCGGTGTCGAGGACCCGCAGGGAGACGTTACCGATCAGCTCGCGGTCCAGGCGGTCCTTGACCTGGCGGGCGGTGACCTTGCGGTCCTTCACGGCAGCCTTGGCGTCGGCGCCCTTGCCGGTGCCGCCCCGGCCGACCAGCGGCGAGGTGTTCGTCCCGATGGTCATCGAGATCGCGGGCTCGTCGACCGTGATCAGCGGCAGCGGGATGGGGTTCTCGGTGTCGGCGAGGGTCTCACCGATCATGATGTCGGGGATACCGGCGACCGCGCAGATGTCACCCGGGCCGGCCTTCTCGGCGGGCTTGCGGGTGAGCGCCTCGGTCATCATCAGCTCGGAGATGCGGACGTTGCTGACCGAGCCGTCCCGCTTGATCCAGGCGACCGTCTGCCCCTTGCGCAGCTCGCCCTGCTCGACGCGGAGCAGCGCGATACGGCCGAGGAAGTTGTCGGCGTCGAGGTTGGTGACGTGGGCCTGGAGCGGCGCGTCCTCCTCGTACGTCGGGGCCGGGATGTGGTCCAGGATCGTGGAGAAGAACGGCTCCAGGCTGTCGCTGTCGGCCGGGACCGTGCCGTTCTCCGGCTTGGTCAGCGAGGCGATGCCGTCACGTCCGCAGGCGTAGACGATCGGGAACTCGATCTGCTCCTCGTCGGCGTCCAGGTCGAGGAAGAGGTCGTAGGTCTCGTTGACGACCTCGTCGATCCGGGCGTCGGGGCGGTCCGTCTTGTTGATGCACAGGATGACGGGCAGCCGGGCCTGGAGGGCCTTGCGCAGCACGAAGCGGGTCTGCGGCAGCGGACCCTCGGAGGCGTCCACCAGCAGCACGACACCGTCGACCATCGACAGACCACGCTCGACCTCGCCACCGAAGTCGGCGTGGCCGGGGGTGTCGATGATGTTGATGGTGATCGGGTCCCCGCCGTCCTTCGGGTGGTACTTGACCGCCGTGTTCTTGGCGAGGATCGTGATGCCCTTCTCACGCTCCAGGTCGTTCGAGTCCATCATGCGGTCGTCGACGCCCTCGAGCTGGTGGGCGGCGAACGCGCCGGCCTGCTTCAGCATGCCGTCGACGATGGTGGTCTTGCCGTGGTCGACGTGGGCGACGATAGCGACGTTGCGGATGTCGTGGCGCGTGGCCATATTGCGGCGTACTCCCGGAGTGGTGAGGGGGCCCTGCTCTGACGTCCGTGTGACGCGGGCCTGCCGGGCTTGACACGCCACGGCCTCACCCCATGGTACGTGTCCTTCGCGGCGGGGGCGCGCCGGGCCGATGCAAGGGGCGCGGAAGGCCACCGCTCCCCTCACGTCCGCGGGCTCTCACGTACCTCCGCGTCACTTGTCCGGACTGCCGCTCGCGGGGCTCGCGGAGACCTTCACTCCCTTCTTCAGGAAGCCCATGTCCTCGTACACCGGCGTCTGGAATCCGAACGCCCCCGCGTTCACCAGGTTCCTGCGCACCCCCACCAGTTGCGGCCGCTGGTAGAGCGGGATCGAGCCGGCTGCGGCCCAGATGCGGGCGTCGGCCTTCCTGATCAGGTCCCGCTCCTCGTCCTCGTCCAGCGTGGTCGCGGCCTGGTCGAAGAGCTGGTCGACCTGGTCGGTGCCCACCCGGGTGAAGTTCTGCTCGACGTTCACCGAGCCGTCGGCCGCCGGGACCGGTTTGGCGTAGACCGGCCGGGCGTCGGTGGCGGGGAAGGCCGAGGACGGCCAGGAGTACAGGGCGAGGTCGTATTCGCCGGAGGCGATGTGGTCCTTGAAGTAGCTCTCGTCCGACACCTTGGTGATCGTCGTGCGGATGCCGACCTGCTCCAGCATCGCCGAGATCCGCGCGGCGACCGAGCCGAGGGTGTCGGAGCCGGGCCCGGAGGGCAGGACGAAGCGGAGCGCGAGCGCCTTGCCGTCCTTGGCGAGCGGTCCGGCCGGCGCGGCGGCCGGGGCGGCCGTGCCGCGGGGGGCGTACGCGCCGGGGGCGCCGCCGTGCCTGCCCTCCTGCGCGAGGTCCTTGTCGCCGTGCTCGCGCTTGTCGTCGGCGGGCGCGTGCCGCTTGTCCTTGCCGTCCCGGCGCCTGCCCTCGCCGTCGCCGTGCTCGTCGTCGCCGTGCTCGTCGTCGTGGCCCTTGTCGTCCTCGCCGACGATGTACTGACCGTCCTCGCCGCCGCCCGAGACGTCCTCGGAGGGCTTCTCGGGACCGGCCGCCTTCTCGCCCTTCTTCTCGGCCTTGACCGGGCCGCCGGCCACCCACCCGGCGTCGGCGAGCAGCGCCTGCGCCTCCTTGGTGTCCTGGCCGCCGATCGCGCCGCTGCTGTCGGCGTAGGCGGCCTGCCCGGACAGGGCGAGGTGACTGCCGACCGGTACGGCGGGCAGGCCCAGCGGGGTGAGGACCAGCCGGGCCAGTTCGGCGCGGTCCAGGGCACGGGCGACGGCCCGGCGGACCCGTTCGTCGGCGAGGGGACCCGAGGAGCCGTTGAGGGCGAGCTGGGTGTAGGCGGGCTCCAGGGACTTGCGGACGTCGAAGTCGCGCAGTGCCTGCTGCTGCTCCAGGTACCGCTTGATGACCTTGCGCAGCTTCTTCCGTCCCGTGGGCACCTTGCCGGAGTCGAGACCGTGCGCGAGCGCCCAGGAGCGCAGCTTCTTCACGGACGTCCTGCCGGACCCCTGGAGCGGGGTGCCGGTGCCCTTCTGCCGGTTGGCGAGGGCGATCCGCTGGGCCTCGGCGGAGTCGACCTCGGTGAGGTCGACGCTGCCGTCGGCGAGCGCGGCGGCCCGCTTGTCGCGGGACACGGCGTGCAGCACGATCTGCTTCAGCTTGGCCGGCTTTCCCCACCAGCGCGGGTTGCGGGCGAGGACGACGTCCTTCTCGGCGGTGTCGACCTTCTCCACCCGGAACGGCCCGGCGGTGACCTTCAGCTTGCGGCGGGCGCCGTCGTTGAAGGCGTCCGGGGTGCCCATGACGTCCTTCGGGTAGAGCGGGGAGAACAGCGACTTCCAGTCGGCGTAGGTGCGGGAGAAGGTGACCCGGACCTGGAGGTCGTTGGCGCCGCGCTCGATCTTGGCGATGCGGTCGTAGCCGGCGTTGCGGGCGGTCCAGTAGGCGCTGTCCTTGCCGGACAGGGCGCGCCACTGGGCGACGAAGTCGGCCGCGCCGATCTCCCGGCCGTCGCTCCAGACGGCCTGCTGGTTCAGCTTGTACAGCACGACCTGGCGCGGCTCGGTCTCGATGACCTTGGCCGACTCCAGGTAGGCCGGATTCGCCACCGGACGGCCGTTCGCGTCGAGCCGGAACATCGACGGCAGCACGGCCTGGGCGATGCGGCTGGTGCCGGCGTCGGCGTCGGCCTGGAAGGTGTTCAGGGTCTCCGGGACGGCGTCCACGGCCCACTTCAGGGTGCCGCCGTCGGCCACCTGGGCGCGGGCGACGGGGGCGATGTCCTGCCCGGCGAGGGGGCCGGCGATCTCGTCGTCGGAGCCGCAGCCGGCCAGGAGCGGCACCGCGAGCGCGCCCGCGGTGAGGAAGGCGACCGAGCGCATGACCGCGCGCGGGCCGACGCCGTGGTGGGACATCTCTGCTACCTCCGGGAAGCCGCGGGGCTTATGCTCACTTTTGTAGCTATATGGAACTGATCACTTTCGGCGGTATATGGAGCTGATCAGATCTATGCGGCCACTGAAGAGGAAAGGTTCCGGCCACAGAGTGCGACACGGCGACGACGGGTGGTAACCCCACCCGTGCGGCGCAACACCCCCGGAGATGCATCCGTGCGCCTCCGTCAATCGCTGCACATGCCTTCACACCGGCACGTGTGACGCGCGAGACTCCAAGGCGCATGAACGTTGCCGCCCAGGGCCTGCGGGGCCCGCCACAGTGAGGGGCAAGTCATGACCGTGCACGACGACATCACCTCCGCCCAGCGCTCCCTCGACGACCTGCACCGGTCGCTGGGACGCCTGGAACACCAGCTCGACCGCGCAAGCCTCGAGATGCGCCGGGTCCGGTTGGACGCCGATCATCTACGGGAGAGCCTGGCGCTGCTGCGGGCGGCCGCCGCCGCCCCGGACACGGCCCGCCGGCCGGACCTCGTGACCATCTCCGACACGCCCTACGACATCAGCCTGTGGACGGACTCGGACGACGAGGGCCTGGGCGCCCGCGACCGCCGCGCCCCCTGAGGAACCCCTACCGAACCGGAGTCCTGACTTGGCCACTGGTACGGAACCCCGACCGGACAGAGACAGCGGTGGCGTGCGGGCCCGTCCGCGCGCCGCGATCGCCGCCCCGCACCTGCGGACCGACCGCTGGTGGCTGGCGCCCGCCGTCACCGCGGCCGGCCTGTTCGCCTTCGTCGTCTACTCGACCTGGCGGGCCTTCGCGAACGCCCACTACTACGCGGCGCCCTACGTCTCGCCGTTCTACTCGCCGTGTCTGGCGGAGAACTGCCGGACCATGCGTGCCGGACCCAACGCCGACCTCCTCGGCGGCTGGTGGGGCCTGTCCCCCGCCGTGATCATCCTGATCTTCCCGCTCGGCTTCCGCCTGACCTGCTACTACTACCGCAAGGCGTACTACCGCGCGTTCTGGGCCTCCCCGCCCGCCTGCGCGGTGGCCGAACCGCACCGGACGTACACCGGCGAGACCCGCTTCCCGCTGGTCCTGCAGAACATCCACCGGTACTTCTTCTACGCCGCCCTGCTGGTCGCCGGTGTACTGACCTACGACACCGCGCTGGCCTTCCGGGACACGCACTACCGCTGGGGCCACATGGGTCTGGGCAGCCTGGTCTTCCTGGCCAACATCGCGCTGATCTGGGCGTACACCCTCTCCTGCCACTCGTGCCGGCACATCGTCGGCGGCAAGCTCAGACACTTCTCCCGGCACCCCGTGCGCTACCGGGCGTGGCAGTTCGTCGGCAGGCTCAACGCCCGACACATGCAGCTGGCCTGGGCGTCGCTGCTGAGCGTGGCGCTCGCCGACTTCTACGTCTATCTCGTCGCGTCCGGCGTCTTCGACGACCCGCGCTTCTTCTAGAGACTCCAGTGAGGAAACCGAACTGATGTCCGTGGTGGACCGGCAGGAGTGGGACGTCGTCGTGGTCGGTGCCGGCGGCGCGGGGCTGCGGGCCGCGATCGAGGCACGCGAGCGAGGCGCCCGTACCGCCGTCATCTGCAAGTCCCTGTTCGGCAAGGCGCACACGGTGATGGCCGAGGGCGGTATCGCGGCGGCGATGGCCAATGCCAACGAGCACGACACCTGGCAGGTCCACTTCCGCGACACCATGCGCGGCGGCAAGTTCCTCAACCAGTGGCGGATGGCCGAACTGCACGCGCAGGAGGCCCCGGACCGGGTGTGGGAGCTGGAGACCTGGGGCGCGCTGTTCGACCGGACGAAGGACGGCCGCATCTCACAGCGCAACTTCGGCGGACACGAGTACCCGCGGCTGGCGCACGTCGGCGACCGCACCGGCCTGGAACTGATCCGCACGCTCCAGCAGAGGACCGTCGCGCTGCAACAGGAGGACTTCGCGGAGACCGGGGACCACGAGTCCCGGCTGAAGGTGTTCCAGGAGTGCACGGTCACCCGCGTCCTCAAGGACGGCGACCGGGTCTCGGGAGTCTTCGCGTACGAGCGGGAGACCGGCCGTTTCCTCGTCCTTCAGGCGCCCGCCGTGGTCCTCGCGACGGGCGGCATCGGCAAGTCGTTCAAGGTCACGTCGAACTCCTGGGAGTACACCGGGGACGGCCACGCGCTGGCGCTCCTGGCGGGCGCTCCGCTGCTGAACATGGAGTTCGTGCAGTTCCACCCGACGGGCATGGTCTGGCCGCCGTCGGTGAAGGGCATCCTCGTCACCGAGTCCGTGCGCGGGGACGGCGGCGTGCTCAGGAACTCCGACGGCAGGCGGTTCATGTTCGACTACGTCCCGGACGTCTTCAAGGACAAGTACGCCGAGGCGGAGGACGAGGCCGACCGGTGGTACGACAACCCGGACGACAACCGCCGGCCCCCCGAGCTGCTCCCCCGCGACGAGGTGGCCCGGGCGATCAACGCCGAGGTGAAGGCGGGCCGGGGCTCCCCGCACGGCGGGGTGTTCCTGGACGTGTCGACCCGCATGCCCGCCGAGGTGATCCGGCGCCGGCTGCCGTCGATGTACCACCAGTTCAAGGAGCTGGCCGACGTCGACATCACGGCCGAGGCGATGGAGGTCGGGCCGACCTGCCATTACGTGATGGGCGGCATCGCCGTCGACTCCGACACGGCGGCGGCCCGCGGAGTGCCGGGGCTGTACGCGGCCGGTGAGGTGGCCGGCGGCATGCACGGCTCCAACCGGCTCGGCGGCAACTCCCTCTCCGACCTGCTGGTCTTCGGCCGCCGCGCGGGCCGGCACGCCGCGCAGTACGCGCAGGGGCTCGCCCACCGGCGTCCGCCGGTGGACGACGCCCAGGTCGACACGGCCGCGGCGGAGGCCCTGCGCCCCTTCTCCGCGGAGACGCGGGACGGCACGGACGCGCCCGAGAACCCGTACGCCCTGCACCAGGAACTCCAGCAGACCATGAACGACCTGGTCGGCATCATCCGCCGCGAGGGCGAGATGGAAGAGGCCCTGCACCGCCTCGCCGCGCTGCGGGCCCGGGCCCGGCGGGCCGGCGTCGAGGGCCACCGCCAGTTCAACCCCGGCTGGCACCTCGCCCTGGACCTCAGGAACATGCTGCTGGTCAGCGAGTGCGTGGCCCGGTCCGCGCTGGAGCGCACCGAGTCGCGCGGCGGGCACACCCGCGAGGACCACCCGGCGATGGACCGCGCCTGGCGCAACGTGAACCTGTTGTGCACCCTCGCCGACCCCACCGGCGGCCTCGCGGCTGCCGACCCCGCCCGGGGCCAGATCCGGCTGACCCGCGAGACCACCGACCCCGTCCGCCCGGACCTGCTCGCCCTCTTCGAGAAGGAGGAGCTGGTCAAGTACCTCGCCGAGGAGGAGCTGTACGAGTGAGCAGCTACGAGGCCCGCTTCAGAGTGTGGCGGGGCGACCAACAGGGCGGCGGCCTGACGGACTACACGGTCGAGGTGAACGACGGCGAGGTGGTCCTGGACATCGTCCACCGGCTCCAGGCCACCCAGGCACCCGACCTGGCCGTGCGCTGGAACTGCAAGGCGGGCAAGTGCGGTTCGTGCTCGGCGGAGATCAACGGCCGGCCGCGGCTGCTGTGCATGACCCGCATGTCGGTCTTCGACCGCTCGGAGACGATCACGGTGACCCCCCTCCGCGCGTTCCCGGTGATCCGGGACCTGGTGACCGACGTGAGCTTCAACTACCAGAAGGCGCGCGAGGTCCCGGCGTTCGTGCCGCCCGCCGGGGTCGGACCCGGCGAGTACCGCATGATGCAGGAGGACGTGGACCGCTCGCAGGAGTTCCGCAAGTGCATCGAGTGCTTCCTGTGCCAGAACACCTGCCACGTCGTGCGCGACCACGAGGAGAACAAGACGGCGTTCGCGGGCCCGCGCTTCCTGATGCGCGTCGCCGAACTCGACATGCATCCCCTGGACGCGGCGGCCGAGACCGGCGTGGACCGCGCGCGCACGGCCCAGGACGACCACGGCCTCGGCTACTGCAACATCACCAAGTGCTGCACGGAGGTCTGCCCCGAGGGCATCCGGATCACGGACAACGCCCTGATCCCGCTGAAGGAACGGGCGGCCGACCGCAAGTACGACCCGCTGGTGTGGCTGGGCTCGAAGATCAGGAGACGGTCCCCGTAGCGCCCGGGAGCCGGACACCGCGAGCCCCGGGTCAGCCGGCCCAGCCCTCCTCGTAGGCCCGCCAGTCCGCCTCCGTCGCCGCGAAGTCCACGTACAGGGCGACGCCGAAACGGGTGCGGCCGGCGTCCGTGCGGGACAGGCCGAGCCGGACACCGCGCACGGCGGCCGGGACCGTCTCCGCGCGGGCCCGGTGGCCGAAACGGTTCTCGTGGTAGAAGGGCAGGCCCATCAGGAGATCGGTGGTGTCCGGGGTGACCTCCAGGGCGAGGCTGGTCTGCTGGGCCACGTAACCGCCGTACAGGCTCGCCAGCGGCTGCATGGTGTCGTACGACATCACGGCGATCTGGTCCACCCGGCGTGCCACCTGCCCGAAGTACGACTGCGACCACCACTTGGGGTGGCCGGTCGTCGCCCCCCAGAAGGAGTGGAAGGCGGGCAGCGGGTCGATCTGGTGGGCGGCGACGGAGAGCAGCGCGTGCCGGGAGCGGGTGAGGACCCGCAGGTCGTCGAGGAGGCGCAGATAGTCACGGTCGCCCGAGTGGAGGGGCTCCAGGTCGAAGTGGGCGCCCTCGAAACCGGCGTCGAGGATCCGGCGGGTGGAGCCGGCGATCGCGGCCCGCGTCGCCGGCCGCTCCAGCCGCAGCCCGTCCGGGCTCTCACTGGCCAGCTTGTCGCCGAGCCAGGCCTGGACCCGGACGCCCGGCAGCTCCCGGTGCAGGGCCCCGATCAGCCACCGGGCCTTCCGGTAGGCGGACGGGGGCAGCGTGCCGTCGTGCTCCAGCGGTCCCGAGTGCACGTACAGATCCCGGATCCCGCTGCCCCGCAACCGCCGGGCGAGCGCCGTGACGTCCTTCCCGCTCTTCCGCCCGTCCACCCAGGCGTGCCCCAGCCACAGGGCATCCCGGTGCCGGGTGCGGGTGCCGGCGGCCGGGTCGCCGCTGTAGTTGAGACGCAGGGCCGTCTCGGCGGTGAGGACCGGGAGCAGGAGGAGGACGAGGGCGGCGCAGACACAGCGGACCACCCGGCGCCGCCACGGACGGGACGGTCTCCGCGGGGCCGCCGGGCGGTGCGCGGTGCCGGGGGCGCCGGGGTCCTCGGTTCCGCCGGCCTGAGGTTCGTCCGCGTGGCGCGCGTCGGCCAGGGGTTCCGCGGCCCGGCGTGCGCCGGCCTGAGGTTCGTCCGCGTGGCGCGCGTCGGCCTGGGGTTCCGCGGCCCGGCGTGCGCCGGATCGGGAGTCCTCGCCGATGGCCTGCTGCCGCCGGTCCTCGCCGCCCTGACCGTCCCGGTGTTCGTCCATCGCGTCCCCCTGTCCGCCTGGTCCCCCACCCGCCCCCGTCCCGGTCGCGGAGCCGCCGACCTGCCCATACGCTCCGAAAGGTGACGTCCTCCCTGATCCGGGGCCGACCCCGGCGTGCCACGGTGCGCACAAGGGTGCGGGTGGCGCATGCGGTGCTGGGCGGCCTGGCCGGGATCGGGTGGCCGGTGCTGCCGGTGATGACGATGGCGGCGCATGATCCGGTTCCCGTGGCCTCGGCCGGCGCGGTGGCCGGTGCCGCCGTGCGGCAGGACGAGACGTCCTCGGCCGACCTCGTGCTGCCGCTCGTCGCCGGGGCCGTGGCCGTGTCCCTGGCCGGGTACGGCTACCTGCGCCGCACCCGGCGCGCCCGCACGCGGACGACCCCGGGGACGGTCTCCGCGCAGCCGCCCGCGCCCACCCGGGCCGACTCCGAACGCCAGGCCCGGGCGGCGCTGCTGCTGGCCGACGAGTGCGTGCGCACCAGCCGGGAGGAACTGTCCTTCGTGCGGAACCTGTTCGGGGAGGGCCGGACGGAACCGTTCACGCGTGCGCTGCGAGCCGCCGAGACCGAGCTGTCGGCCGCGTTCGCGATCTGGCGGCGGTACGAGGAGGGCGTCCCGGAGGACCCGGGCGCCCGGCGGCAGGCCCTGGTGGGGGTGATCGGCCGTTGCGCGGAGGCCGGCCGGCGCCTGGACGCGGAGGCGGGGGCGCTGGACGGGCTGCGCCGACTGGACGGGCCGGGGGCCGATCCGCGGGCGGCGCGTGAGCCGGAGGCGGACGGACAGGGGGCCGGTGGGCGTGGCGGCGCCGGTGCGGCGCTGGAAGTGGCCGAGCGACGGTTCCGGGAGGCGGCGGCCCGGACGGTGACCGCGCAGGACACCCTGGCCGCGCTCCGGGAGCGGTACGCGTCCACCGCCTCGGCGCCCGTCGCCGGATACGTCGAACAGGCCAAGGACCGGCTGGTGTTCGCCACGACCCGGCTCAACGAGGCCCGCCAGGCCGCCGACGTGGACGACGGGGGACGGACCGCCCGGCACCTGCGTGCCGGGGAGGGCGCGGTGGCCCAGGCCGAGATCCTGGTGGGCGCGGTGGAACGGCTCGCGGCGCGGCTGCGGGAGGCGGCCGGGCTGGTGCCGGCCGCACTGACCGGCGCGGAGGCGGAGCTGGCGGCGGTCCGGGGCGGTGAGCGGGCCTCGCCGGCCCCGGACGGGCCGCGCGCCCGCCTCGCTCACGCCGACGGCGTGCTGGCGGCGGTCCGCGAGGAGCTGACCGGTGGACCGTACGACCCGCTGGACGCCCTGCGCCGGATCAGCCGGGCGGCGGAGCGGCTGGGCGGGGCGCGGTCCGGTGTGCTGGGCGTCGCGGCGCTGCTCGTGGCGCGCGGTTCCGTCGCCGGGGCGGAGGCGTTCGTGGGGGTGCACCGGGGGGCGGTGGGCACCGAGGCCCGGGCCCGGCTGGCGGAGGCGGTGCGGGAGCTGGGTGCGGGGCGCCCCGGCCGGGCCGACCCGGTGGCCCGGGAGGCACGGGAGCTGGGCGAGCGGGATGTCCGGGCGTACGGCAGCCCGTACGCCGGTGCGGAAGGGGAGGCGGCCGGTCTCGCCGGTGCCGTGCTGGGCGGCGTCCTCCTGGCCGAGGAACCGGACGGCGGCCCCCCGGCGAGCTACGGCGGCCCCCTCACCCGGTCCCGCCACCACCTGTGACCCACCGGGCGCCGCGCCGGTTGCGGTCCGTCGTGGGTCGCGGGCCGATCGGGGAGCGGGCCGGGGTGTCGTCAGAACAGGCTGAGCAGGGCCTCCGCCGGGTCCGTGAGGGTTCCCTCGCCGCCCGGCAGAGGCAGCTCGAACCACACCGTCTTGCCGCGCGGCGTCCGGCGTGACCCCCAGGCCGCGCTGAGCAGCCCGACGAGTTGCAGTCCCCGTCCTCCCTCGTCGGTGTCCCGGGCCCGCCGTCTCCGTGGCTGGACCAACCCGGAGTCCCAGACCTCGCAGACCAGCGTGCGGTCCAGCAGCAGCCGTAGCCTGATGTCCCCCTCGCCGTACCGCAGCGCGTTCGTCACCAGTTCGCTCACCAGGAGTTCCGTCGTGTCGATCAGCGGCTCCAGGCCCCAGCCGGCGAGTTGCCCGCGGGCGTACTCCCGGGCCCGCCCGACACTGCGCGGCTCGCGCGGCAGCGTCCAGTCGCCGACGGACTCCTCGGGCAGTCCCTGTACCCGGGCCATCAGCAGTGCGATGTCGTCCTCGCCGTGGTGGGTGTCGAGGGTGTTGAGGACGTGGTCGCAGACGTCCTCCAGGGGGCGGGAGGGGTCGGTGAGCGCGCCGACGAAGGCCTGGAGGCCCTCGTCCAGGGGGTGGTGGCGGGACTCGACGAGGCCGTCGGTGTACAGCGCGAGGAGCGCGCCCTCGGGGAGTTCGACCTCGACCTCCTCGAAGGGCTCGCCGCCCACGCCGAGCGGCATCCCGGGCGGCACGTCCAGCATCAGGGCCGTCTCGCCGGGCTCGACCAGGACCGGCGGCAGATGGCCTGCGTTGGCGAACGTGCAGCGCCTGGTCACGGAGTCGTACACGGCGTACACGCAGGTGGCGAGGTACACCTCGGACAGGTCGGCGTCCCGGGGCTGACGGGCGGCGCGGGTGGCCTGCTGGACCCCGCCCGGCGTGCCGAGCCCCCGCGCGATCTCGTCCAACGCCGAGAGGACCTCGGCCGGTTCCAGATCCAGCAGGGCCAGGGTGCGTACGGCCGTGCGGAGTTCGCCCATCGCCACGGCCGCGCGCAGACCCCGGCCCATCACGTCGCCGACGACCAGCGCCGTGCGGTGACCGGGCAGTTCGATGACGTCGAACCAGTCGCCGCCCACCTCGGTGGCCGCGTTGCCGGGCAGATAGCGGCAGGCGATGTCCAGGCCGGACGCCTCGGGGTCGCCGGGCGGGAGCAAGGACCGTTGCAGTATCAACGCCCGTTCGTGTTCGCGCCGGTACAGGCGCGCGTTGTCGATGCAGACCGCGGCCCGAGCGGCCAGTTCCACGGCCAGGTCCCGGTCCCGGTCGCCGAACGGCTCGCTGCCCTTGGTGCGGGCGAACTGGGCGAGTCCGACGACCGTGTCGTGGGCGACCATCGGCACGGCCAGCGTGGACTGCACGAGTCCGCCCTCCTCGGCGGGCACGCGCTGCGGGCGGGCGGTGCGCAGGGCGTCCGCGCAGGGCGAGCGGAAGGGGAAGTGGTGGACCGCGCCGACCTCGACAGGTGGCCCGGAGCTGCTGAAGGGAGCGCCGGAGACGGCGCTGGCGAAGGCGACGCGCCGCAGTTCGGCGCTGCCGTCGGCGAGGCCGGGCGGCGCCTCGTCGCCGGTCAGCAGACCTTGGTAGAGGTCGACGGTGGCGAGGTCGCAGAAGCCTGGGACGACGACGTCGAGGAGTTCGCGGGCCGTGGTCTCCAGGTCGAGGGAGTTCCCTATGCGCGCGCCGGCGTCGTTGAGGAGGGCGAGATTGCGCCGGGCGGCGGCGGCCTCACGGGCGGCCGCGCGGCGGGCGGTGATGTCGGTGCCGAGCCAGGCGATGCCGATGGGCCGGCCGCTGCCGCTGTGCACGCGGTAGAGGTTGACGGACCAGTGCCGGCGTTCCTCGGAGCCCGGGACGAAGCCGGTGACGTGCATGTCGGTGATCGACTCGCCGGTCTCCAGAACCCGCCGCAGAGTGGCCGAGACCCGCTCGGCCTCGCCGCGCGGCAGATAGTCGTGAACTCCCCTGCCCCGGTGGTCGTCCGGAGTTCCGCCGAAGATGGAGGCGAAGCGATGGTTGGCCCGACGGACCCTCAGGTCGTCGTCGATCAGCAGGAAACCGAAAGGAGACTGACCGAAAATCGCCTGCGAGGCGGCGAGGTCGGTCTCGATGCTGCGGAGCGTGCGGACGTCCACGACGATACAGACGGCGGCCCTCTCGCCCTCGGCGGTGCGCGTGGGCATGACGTAGACCTCGGCCAGCCCCTCCTCACCGCGCGCGCCGTCCGGCAGGTCCGGCATCCGGAAGGGCACCACACCGGTCCACTCGCGCCCGTCGAGGATTTCGGCCATCTTCCGCTGCCCGCGGTCGCGCAGGTCGGGGTCGACGAACGCCTCGATGGGGTCCATGCCGACGGCGCGTGCGGCGGGGATGCCGAAGAGCTGTTCGGCGCGCAGGCTCCACTGCTCGACCAGCCCGCCGGGACTGATGGAGAAGGACGCGACCTTGATGTAGTCGTAGATCGAACCGGGCGGACTGCTCTGCCACATGGCGTCGCCGGATGCCGCGGCCGCCTCCGCGGCCTGGTTCCTCGCGCCGTCCGACGGGTCCTCGGACTCCGTGGCCTTCGCTGGTATCTCGCTCACGCGAACCGTCCCCTCCAGCTCACCGCACCCGGCACCGGTCACCGGGGGCGGCTGCCCGCAGTATCCAGCACTACGGCGCCGCACGACACGGTGTTCACGATCACAGCACGGTCCAGGTGTTTTTCGGACCGGTCCGTGACAACACTCCCACTCTTCTAACCAGGGAACACACCGCCGAATCACCCACGGCGGGACCGGGCGCGTGCCCGGCGCGTACCTGGACGGCGCACCGGCGGCTGTACACCCCCGTGCGCCCGCGGCCGCCGCCTCACCCGGGCACCGCCAGTTCGAACCAGACGGTCTTTCCGCCGGCGCCGGGCCGGGTGCCCCAGCGGCGCGAGGATCCGGCGACGAGTTGCAGGCCGCGCCCGCTCTCGTCCTCGGGCCGGGCGACGCGCTCGCGCGGCGGGTCCGGGAGCGGGTCGGAGACCTCCACCCGCAGCGTGTCGCCGAGTGCGGCGGGGCGGACCAGCCGTACCCCGATGGGGCCGGTGGCGTGCCGCAGGGAGTTGGTGACCAGCTCGCTGACCAGCAGCGCGGTGAGGTCGGCCAGGCAGTCGAGGTCCCAGCCGCGCAGCTGGCCCCGGACGGCCGCGCGGGCGTTGCGTACGGCGCCCGGTTCCGCGGGGAAGGACCACTCGGCGCAGTCACCATCGGTGTCGATCACGCCGATCACTTCCCCGGCCAACAGAGCCCGCCCATGTCCGTTTTCATGGGGTTAATGGGCACATACCCGATATCCGGCGGGCAGTACCGCGCGCGAGGGCGCACTGTGGCACGAACGGCGTATGCGGCGCTCCTCGGGAGCGGCGCGAGCGCCGCGTGCTTCGAGGACGGCGGCATCCGGCACCCCGCGCGGGCACTCCGCCCCTTCCGGCGCCGGCCTAGACCGACCCACCGGCAGAACGGGCGGGCGGGGAGGCGGGCCCATCGGTGGACCCGGCCGGCCGGGAGGTGGCCGGGTCGGTGGGCCCCTCCGGCCGGGAGGCCCCGTCCGTGGACCCGGCCGACCGGGAGGCCGTCCCATCGGCGGACTCGTCCAGCACGGAGGCTCGGTCCGTAGTCCTGTCCCAGCGGGAGCCTGTCCCACGGGCGGGCTCCGCGGGCGGGGAGGCGTCCCCGTCGCCGGGCTCGGCCGGACGGAGCCTTGCGGCCTCCCGGACCGCGGGGACGTCCTGATCCAGCCAGGGGACGTCCCAGAGCTGCGCCGGGGTCAGCCAGCACAGCTCGTCGTGGTCCTGGAGGGGCCGGGGCCCGGGCGAACCGGGGCGCAGCCGGGCGGTCCACACCCACAGGACGTACGGGGCCCGCAGCGGCCACTCCCCCGGCACCCGCCGGACGGCCTCGGCGTCGACGCCCAGTTCCTCGCGCAGTTCACGCACCAGGGCGTCCTCGGGCCGCTCACCCGGCTCCACCTTGCCGCCGGGCAGCTCCCAGCGCCCGGCCAGGTCAGCGGGTGCGCTCCGGCGTGCGGCGAGCAGCCGGCCGCCGTCGAACAGGGCGGCTCCCACGACGACGATCCGTTCCGTCCCGGGTGGCGTGCGCGTCATGGAGGGGAGCCTACGTCAGCGCGCGGCCGGTCAGTTGTGCGTACCGTCCCCGTTCTGGCCGATGCGCTCGACCCAGTACAGCTGCTTGTGCCCCCGGTCGTCGAAGCTGTCGGCGATCTTCTGCGCCTCCGCGCGGGTCGCGTACCGGCCGACGCGGTAGCGGTTGCCGTTGTCGTCCTGCCGTATCACGATCCAGGGCAGTGAGACCGTGCCCTCACTCATGGCCCCGACCGCTCGCGTTCCTTCCCGCACCGCCCCGCCCTCCCCCACGCTCGGCTGCGCTCTCGGGCCCCCGCCGCGCGCCGCCTAAGGAAACCGCAATCCGCATATGCCCGAGCGTACGCCCAACCTTCACGCTGCGCATACGAGTTTTCACAAAGAGGTACGCAACCAGCCAGACCGCCGGGGGCGCACGAGGCCGAACGCGCCGTCGCGAACACCCCCACCCCGGGTCGGGGACGTCTCGGGCACCCCCGAGCCACCTGCGAGAACGGCCGGATCGCTGCGGACCCCGGGCGCCGGTGACGGCCGGGGAGGGCGCGGTGTCCGCCCGCCCGGCGCGCCGGAGTGTGCGCTACCTCACCCGAAGGCGCACCCGCCGTACGCCCGGCGGCCCGTCACCATGACAGTCCGGCGCCGGAACGGCCGTACCCCATCGGTCACTTCACGGGCAGGTGGTACGCGACCCGGTAACGGTCCGCGGGGATCACCACGTCGGCGGTCTCGACCGGGCGGCCCGAGGCGTAGTACGTGCGCTGGACGACCAGGACCACATGCCCGGGGACCCCGCCGAGCAGGTGCAGCTCCTCGGCGAGGCCGGGGCGGGCGCCGACCTCCTCGGTGACGTTGTCCACGATGACGTCGATGGCCCGCATGCGCTCGACCACACCCATCCCGCCCAGCGGCCCCTCCTCGGGCAGCATCACCGGAGTGCGGCCGGTGACGGCGAGAGGCTCCCAGGAGGTGGAGAGCATCATCGGCTCGCCGGCCTGCCGGAAGAGGTACTTGGTGCACATGACCCGGTCACCGGGCTGGATCGCGAGCCGCTCGGCGAGCCCCGCCCCGGCCTCGGCCTGTTCGCTGCTGGACTCCCAGGTGCCGCGCACCGCGACGTCGGCCTGCTCCTGCCGGAAGGGCGTGGCACCGCCGGCCGGACGGAATCCGGAGCGGGCCACCTGGCGGGGCACGGGCCGCTCGCGCACGTACGTCCCCGAACCGGAGCGGCCCTCGACCAGCCCCTCGGCCATCAGCACCTTGCGGGCCTCCAGCGCGACCGTGTCCGAGACGCCGTACTCCTCGCGGATGCGGGCCTGGGAGGGGAGCCGGGTGTGGGGCGGGAGCGAACCGTCGACGATCTTCTTGCGGAGATCACCCGCGACACGCAGGTACGCCGGCTGCTCACCGAATGTCACTGGCCGCTCCCATCAGGTTGTACAGACAGCAAGAGCCTGGCAACCCTGGGTTCCGCCGTGCAAGCGAAGGCCAGAGAATCACTCGATGTGATGACAAGGGGCTGGGGAGCGCATCACCCAGGCACTTCCTCCCCCGCACCGGCGGGCTCACACCCGGGGACCGGGGCGCGCGACGATCACCCGGGACGGCCCGACAAGGCCCGGCCGGTGACACGGCGCTCCGCGTACACGACTGACGGCAAGTCAACTACCTTGCGTGATCGCACAGTTGATTGCGCGAACGGACGCCGTGCCCGGACGTGCGGACGGTAGCAGGCGGTGGGGGCCGGCAGGCGCGGGCGGCGACACCGGTACCGTGCTCCTGGGGCGGGGCGGCGACAGCGCACGACCGGCGCAGGAGCCGCCCGCACGATGAGCGGGACACGGACGGGGGCGGACGAGGGTGGAGACCAGGCCGGACGGCCGGGCGGCTGACGAGGTCGTCCGCGCGGTGAACGGACTCACGGCCCGATGGGCGGCGACCGCGTACGACGGCACGGTCTTCTCCGCGACCGGGGTCTGGCCCCTGCTGGCCTTCCTCGCCGACGGCGCGGCCGGCCCGGCGCGGACGGAGCTGGCCGGGGCGCTGGGCATCCCCGCGGGACAGGCGGCCGGCGCCGCGCGGGAGCTGCTTGCGGGGCTCGCGTCGGTGTCCGGTCTGGAGGCGGCGCTCGGCCTGTGGACGCACCACGGCCTGGCCCTGCGCGAGGAGTGGCGGGCCGGGCTGCCCGCCGGGACCCAGGGCGTCTTCGGGGACGACCTGGTCACCGTGCAGGAGCGGCTGGACAGCTGGGCGGCCGAGCGTACCGGCGGGCTGGTCGAGCGCATGCCGGTGACGCTGACCCGGGAGGCGCGGATGATGCTGGCCACCGCGCTCACGCTGCGCACGAACTGGCGCCAGCCCTTCACGGAGCTGCCGCTGCGGCCCGCCGCCGGACCCTGGCAGGGCCGTACCCTGCGCGGACTGCACCGGCGCAGCGTGCGGCCGGACCGCGTCGGGGTGGCGGGCACCCCGGACGGCTTCGTCACCGCGCTGACGGTGCCCGGAGACCACGGTATCGACGTCCACCTCGTACTCGGGGAGGAGCGGATGGCGCCGGGTCAGGTGCTGGCGACCGGCGTGGGCGTGGTGGAACGCGCCCTGCCGCTCACGGGGGGCGGCGGGCTGCCGCACGGCCACGTGGGTCCCGGCCTGCACGTGGAGCAGCAACCGGCCGCCGAGCCGGAACCGAGGACGCTGGACGTGACGACCGTGTCGTACGAGGTACGGGCCGACCACGACCTGCTCGCCCGGCCCGCCCTGTTCGGCCTCACGACGGCGACGGACACCCGGGCCGGCCACTTCCCGGGGGTGAGTCCCCACCCGCTGGCCGTCGGCGAGGCCCGCCAGTCGGCGGTGGCCCAGTTCGGCGCGCTCGGTTTCCGGGCGGCGGCGGTCACGGCGGTCATGCCGGCACCGGCCGGCGGGGTCCCGTCGTACCGCTACGAGACGACGGTCGTCCGCGCCGCCTTCGACCGCCCCTTCGGCTTCCTCGCCACCGACCGCGCGTCCCGCCTGGTGCTGGTGGCGGGCTGGGTGACGGAACCGGCACCGTACCCGGCCCCGGCCTACGGACCGGCCGTACGGTGACGCCGGGGCGGCCCGGGTCCACGGGTACCGCCCATGGAGTCCATCCGCGACCCCTGAACTCCCCTGGCGCAGGGTCAGAAGTCCCGGCAGTCCTGGCGGACCAGGCGCCGGACGCGCACCGGGACCACGACCCGCCGTGCGTCGACCGGTACGTCCGCGACCACCCGCTCGCACAAGCCATGCACCCGCCCCGTCGGCTGCCCGCACACCGGGCACGGCACCGGATCATCCCGGGTCCGCGCCGACACCCGCACGATCCCGCCCCCGTCCGGCACGCCCTCGGGTGGAGGCGTCGTCCCGTTCACGGTCGACCCGCGAGGGCGGAGCCTGCGGCGATGCCGGTGCCGTGCGCCGAGGCGAAGCTGCCCTCCTCCCCCGGCATGGCGGTGGATGCGGTGAAGGCCCACCTGCGGGACTTTCCCGCCGATGGGCCCGAGGGCTGGATCTTCACGGCGCCGCAAGGCGGACCCGTGGTCCGCACGCACTTCACGGACGGGTCCTGGCGGCCCGCCCGCACGGCCGCCCATCCCGCTCCGCCGCAGGTCAGACGGCCTCTCGCTGGACGTGTCAGACGTTGAACCGGAACTCCACCACGTCCCCGTCCTGCATGACGTAGTCCTTGCCCTCCATGCGGGCCTTGCCCTTGGCGCGGGCCTCGGTGACCGACCCGGTCTCGACGAGGTCGCCGAAGGAGATGACCTCCGCCTTGATGAAGCCCTTCTGGAAGTCGGTGTGGATCACACCGGCAGCCTCGGGGGCGGTGGCGCCCTTCTTGATCGTCCAGGCGCGGGACTCCTTGGGGCCGGCCGTCAGGTAGGTCTGGAGGCCGAGGGCGGCGAAGCCGACGCGGGCGAGGGTGGCGAGACCGGGCTCGTCCTGGCCGACGGACTGGAGGAGTTCGAGGGCCTCCTCCTCGTCCAGCTCGGCGAGGTCGGCCTCCAGCTTGGCGTTCAGGAAGATCGCCTCGGCCGGGGCGACCAGGGCGCGCTGCTCGTTCTTGAACTCCTCGTCGACCAGCTCGTCCTCGTCGACGTTGAAGACGTAGAGGAACGGCTTCGCGGTGAGCAGGTGCAGGTCGTGGAGGAGTTCCGCGCGCTCGCTGCCCTGGACGATGCCGTGCGCGAAGAGCGTGTCGCCCTTCTCCAGGATCTCCTTGGCCTCCTCGACCGCCTTGACCTTGGGCGCGATGTCCTTCTTGATCCGCGACTCCTTCTGGAGGCGGGGCAGGACCTTCTCGATGGTCTGGAGGTCGGCGAGGATCAGCTCGGTGTTGATCGTCTCGATGTCGTCCTTCGGCGAGACCTTGCCGTCGACGTGGACGACGTTCTCGTCCTTGAAGGCGCGGATGACCTGGCAGATCGCGTCCGACTCGCGGATGTTCGCGAGGAACTTGTTGCCGAGGCCCTCGCCCTCGGAGGCACCGCGCACGATGCCGGCGATGTCGACGAAGTCGACCGTGGCCGGGAGGATGCGCTCCGACTTGAAGATCGAGGCCAGCTGCGCGAGGCGGGCGTCGGGCACTCCGACCACGCCGACGTTCGGCTCGATCGTGGCGAACGGGTAGTTGGCCGCGAGCACGTCGTTCTTGGTCAGGGCGTTGAACAGGGTCGACTTGCCGACGTTGGGCAGGCCGACGATTCCGATCGTGAGCGACACGTTGCGACTTCCCGTTGATGAGTGGGCCAGGGGCTGCCAGGCCAGAGACCGACACTGGCCGATCCACCAGTTTACGGCGTCCGGGGCGCCCTGCTCGCGGGAGCGTGGGACGGCCGGCCGAGCGTTCCCCGTCGGCGTGTCTGAGGGCTGATCGGGCACATAAACAGACCTAAGTTGGTCCAATGGAGCAACGCAGGACGCGACATCCGAACAACGGACCGCGACGTGGCGCGCAGCCGCCCGCCCCGCTGCCACCGCAGGCCCGGCGCGGGCCGGCCGGTGAGCGCGGGCCCGCGCCGGGGACCGGCCGCGCGGCGCGGACACGCCGTACGGTGAGGCCGGCGGGAGGGGGCGGACGGCCGGCGGACATGAAGCTCACCGGGCTCGGCAGCGGGCTGTTCTGCATCGTGGCGATGTTCCTGCTCGGCTACCTGGACCAGCTGCTCTTCGGGGCCTCCGGCACGGTGTACGGGCTGCTGTTCCTGCCGGTGTGCCTGCTCACGGCGCTGTGGGTACGCGACGGGGACGTGCTGACCGCCCCGGTGGTCGCGCCGATCGCCTTCACCGTGGGGCTCCTGCCCGTCGCCGACGGCACCGGAGGGCTCGCCGGCCGGCTGATGGGGCTGTTCACCGGGCTGGCCACGCAGGCGGGCTGGCTGTACGCGGGGACGCTCGCCGCCGGCGTCACCGTGCTCGTACGCCGGATGCGGTGGGCGGGACAGCGACGGCGACGGAGTTGAGCGGCCGGGCCGCCCGGGAGCGGACCCGGGCGGCCCGGACCGCTACACCCGCTGGGCCGCTCTCATCGCCGCTCCCACGATCCCCGCGTTGTTCTGGAGCTGCGCGGGGACGATCTCCGCCTTGACGCCTTCGATCAGGTGCAGGAACTTGTGCGCCTTGCGGCTGACCCCGCCGCCGATGACGAACAGCTCCGGCGAGAACAGCATCTCCACGTGCGCCAGGTACTGCTGCACGCGCTGCGCCCACTCCTCCCAGCTGAGGTCGTGGTCCTCCCTGGCCTTGCTGGAGGCCCGCTTCTCGGCGTCGTGGCCGTGCAGCTCCAGGTGGCCCAGCTCCGTGTTGGGGACCAGGACGCCGTCCACGAAGAGGGCGCTGCCGATGCCGGTGCCGAAGGTGAGCAGGATGACCGTGCCCCGGCGGCCCTGCCCGGCGCCGAACTGCATCTCGGCGACGCCCGCCGCGTCCGCGTCGTTGACCACGGTCACCGGGAGGCCGCCGAGCCTGCCGCCGAACAACGCGCGCGCGTCGGTGTCGATCCAGCTCTTGTCGACGTTCGCCGCCGTACGGACCGTGGCGCCGCCGGTGACCACCCCGGGGAAGGTCAGGCCGACCGGGCCGGTCCAGCCGAAGTGGTCGATGACCTGCTTGACCCCGTCGGCCACGCCGTCGGGTGTCGCCGGATGCGGGGTGAGCACCTTGCAGCGCTCCTGGACCAGGTCGCCCCGGTCCAGATCCACAGGGGCACCCTTGATGCCGGATCCGCCGATGTCCACGCCGAAGATCTGCATGGCTCCACGTTACGACGGACGACTGACGGTCATGCCCCGGGTGTACCGGTCCCGCCGCGCTCGGCGACCAGCGTGGCCGCCTCCTCGCGCAGGTCACGGCGGAGTTCCTTGGGCAGCGAGAAGGTGATCGACTCCTCGGCGGCCTTGACGATCTCCACGTCGGCGTAGCCGCGCTCGGCGAGCCACTCCAGGACCTGCTCGACGAGGACCTCCGGGACGGAGGCGCCGGAGGTCACACCGACCGTGCGGACGCCCTCCAGCCAGGCCTCGTCGATCTCGTCGGCGAAGTCCACCAGGTAGGCGTCGCGGGCGCCGGCCAGCTTGGCGACCTCGACCAGCCGCTTGGAGTTGGAGGAGTTGCGCGAGCCGACGACGATGACCAGCTCGGCCTCGGCGCCCATCTGCTTCACGGCGAGCTGACGGTTCTGCGTGGCGTAGCAGATGTCGTCGCTGGGCGGCGAGACCAGACCCGGGAACTTCGCCGTCAGGGCGTCGACGGTCTCCATGGTCTCGTCGACGGAGAGGGTGGTCTGGGAGAGCCAGACGACCTTCGAGGGGTCGCGGACCTCGACCTTGGCGACGTCCTCGGGGCCGTCGACCAGCTGGATGTGGTCGGGGGCCTCGCCGGAGGTGCCGATGACCTCCTCGTGGCCCTCGTGCCCGATCAGGAGGATGTCGTAGTCGTCGTTGGCGTAGCGGACGGCTTCCTTGTGGACCTTGGTGACCAGGGGGCAGGTGGCGTCGATGGTGGCGAGCCGGCCCTGCCGGGCCTCGTCGTGCACGGCCGGGGCGACTCCGTGCGCCGAGAACATCACGATGTTGCCCGGCGGCACCTCGTCCGTGCGCTCGACGAAGACGGCCCCCTTCTTCTCCAGGGTCTGCACGACGTACTTGTTGTGGACGATCTCGTGCCGGACGTAGATCGGGGCCCCGTACTGCTCCAGGGCCTTCTCGACGGCGATCACGGCGCGGTCCACACCGGCGCAGTAGCCCCGGGGGGCGGCGAGCAGGACACGGCGGCCAGGCGAAGCGGTCATGCGACCCATCGTAAGGCCGCGTCCGGCGGCCCGGAGATCACGCGCCCCGGGCCACGCGGGGAGCCGGCGGCCGGGTACCGGTCGGCGTGCGGGAAGCCGTCAGGGAGTCGACGGCGTCACCGGCGTTGTCCGTACCGAACGTTACGCTCGGGCACATGGCTGTGAACACGTCCCCCGAGGCCCCGCTCCCCGTCGGCGCGGTGTCCCGCATGATCGGGGGCTGGATCGACCGGCTGGGCGCCGTGTGGGTCGAGGGACAGATCACCCAGCTGTCGCGCCGTCCGGGCGCGGGCGTCGTGTTCCTCACGCTGCGCGACCCCTCGCACGACATCTCCGTCGGCGTGACCTGCTACCGCCAGGTGTTCGACGCCGTCGCGGACGTCGTCGGCGAGGGCGCCCGCGTCGTCGTACTGGCGAAACCCGAGTGGTACGCCCCCCGGGGCCAGCTGTCCCTGCGCGCCGCCGAGATAAGACCCGTGGGTGTCGGCGAGCTGCTGGCCCGGCTGGAGCAGCTGAAGAAGGCGCTCGCGGCCGAGGGTCTGTTCGCGCCGGAGCGGAAGAAGCCGCTGCCGTTCCTGCCGCAGCTGATCGGGCTGGTGTGCGGCCGGGCCTCCGCCGCGGAGCGGGACGTGCTGGAGAACGCCCGGCACCGCTGGCCCGCCGTCCGCTTCGAGGTGCGCAACGTGCCCGTGCAGGGCGTGCACGCCGTCCCGCAGGTCGTCCAGGCCGTCAAGGAACTGGACGCGGTGGACGAGGTGGACGTCATCATCGTCGCCCGGGGCGGCGGCAGCGTGGAGGACCTGCTGCCGTTCTCCGACGAGCAGCTCGTGCGGGCCGTGGCCGGGTGCCGTACGCCGGTCGTGTCCGCGATCGGGCACGAGCCGGACAATCCGCTCCTCGACCACGTCGCCGACCTGCGGGCCTCGACACCGACGGACGCGGCCAAGAAGGTCGTACCGGACGTGGGCGAGGAACTGGAGCGGGTGCGGATGCTGCGGGACCGGGCCCGGCGCTGCGTGAACGCGTCCGTGGAGCGGGAGGAGCGGGGGCTGGCGCATGCGCTGGCGCGGCCCTCGATGGAGGATCCGCACCGGATGATCGACGCGCGCGCGGACCAGGTCGGCTCGCTGGTCGACCGCAGCCGGCGGACCGTGGGGCACCTGCTGGACCGGGCGGACTCGGAGCTGACGCACACGCACGCGCGCGTGGTGGCCCTCTCCCCCGCGGCGACGCTCCAGCGCGGTTACGCGGTGCTCCAGCGGGCCGACGGGCATGTGGTGCGGGACGCGGAAGAGGTGGCGGAGGGCGAGACGCTGCGTGCTCGCGTCGCCGACGGTGAATTCACGGTGAAGGTGGGCGAATGACGGGCAAGGTGGACGAGGCGCTCTCGTACGAGCAGGCGCGCGACGAGCTGGTCGAGGTCGTACGGCGGCTGGAGGCGGGCGGTACGACGCTGGAGGAGTCCCTGGCGCTGTGGGAGCGCGGCGAGGAGCTGGCCAGGGTGTGCCGGCGCTGGCTGGAGGGGGCGCGGGCCCGGCTGGACGCCGCGCTGGCCGAGGAGGAGGACGAGGAGGGGACCGCGAAGGACGGGGGGCGGGCCGGGTAGACGCCGGCGGCGGGAGCGGGCCGGGCGGCGCGAGGGGCCGCGGGGGACCGGGCGGACCGAGGGCGCGGAACAGGCCCGGCGACCGCACGGGGCTGTGAGGCGGATCACCACGCCCGGGCCTTTGTTGAATATTAAACCTCACCTGCCGTAGGGTCGTGCCGTCAGCCGGTCCGGCCCCCGGACCGTCGCGCACCCGAGGAAGTCACGCATGTCTCTCGTTCTTGACCCCGCCGCCCAGGACCTGCTGTTCCGCGAGGCCCGCACCGCGAACACCTTCACCGACGAGCCGGTGACCGACGAGCAGGTCCAGGCGATCTACGACCTGGTCAAGTACGGCCCCACCGCCTTCAACCAGACCCCGCTGCGCATCACCCTGGTCCGCTCCGCCGAGGCCCGCGAGCGCCTGCTGCCGCACATGGCCGAGGGCAACCGGGCCAAGACCGCCGCCGCCCCGCTGGTCGCGATCCTCTCCGCGGACAACGAGTTCCACGAGGAGCTGCCGGCCCTCTTCCCGGCCTTCCCGCAGGCCAAGGACCTCTTCTTCGCCGAGCGTCCGGCCCGCGAGAGCGCCGCCGCGTTCAACGCCGCGTTGCAGGCCGCCTACTTCGTCGTCGGTGTCCGCGCCGCCGGCCTGGCCGCCGGCCCGATGACCGGCTTCGACTTCGAGGGCGTCCGCAAGGAGTTCCTGGACGACGACCACACCCCGCTGATGATCGTCAACATCGGCCGGCCCGGCCCGGACGCCTGGTACCCGCGCTCGCCGCGCCTCGCGTACGAGGACGTCGTCACGACCGTCTGAGCGGCCCGCGCGCGCGAAGAGGCCCCCGGCATCGCCGGGGGCCTCTTCGCGTGCCGTCACGGTCACTCCATCCGCAGCGCCGCAGCCATCGCCGTCAGCTCCTTGAACGAGGCGGTGCCGGCCACCACCGTCGTGGAGCCGGGGGTGTCCTGGAGCACGAGGGCGTCGTAGCGGCCGCCGGTGTAACGCGTCCAGGTACGGCCGCCGGCCGTCTCGGTACGCCGCGTCGCCGACGCGCCCTGACTGGCCTGCTCGATGAACTCGGCGGGCTTCTGCGCGGACGACTGCTCGACCTGCGCGTACTGGCCGTCCGGGGTCTGGAAGCCGAGGTGCCAGCGGTCGGACTTCTGCCCCTGGAAGCGCACGGAGGTCGCCTTCCAGGTGTCCGGCAGGCCCTCGGGGGCGGCCACCGGATAGCTCGCCGCGCGCCGGGCCGTGATCAGCTCGACCCGGTAGTCGACCCGCTTGAGGTCGGGAGAGTGGTCGTTGTGCGGGAGGGCGAGGAAGTAGACGACCGCCGCCGCGATACCGATCAGGGCCAGGGAGAGGATCATGTCCCGGGCCGTCTTCTGCTTGCCGTTCGAACCTGCCACGCCCACTATCGTCGCAGGTGCCCCAAGCGCTCATCCGTGGGGTCCCCTGCTCATTTTGTCTGGTCAGCGATAGAGTCAGGGTCCAATACCCTCATCCGGCCGTCGTCGTATCAGAAAGGTGCGCTCCGATGACCGAAAATCATCAATTGCCGTCGGAACTTGATGTTCCCTCGGAGGCTCCCGACCGCAACCTCGCCCTGGAACTCGTCAGGGTGACCGAGGCCGCCGCGATGGCGGCGGGCCGCTGGGTGGGGCGCGGCGACAAGAACGGCGCCGACGGTGCCGCGGTGCGTGCCATGCGGACCCTCGTCTCCACCGTGTCGATGAACGGCGTCGTCGTCATCGGCGAGGGTGAGAAGGACGAGGCCCCGATGCTCTTCAACGGGGAGCACGTGGGTGACGGCACCGGCCCCGAGGTCGACATCGCCGTCGACCCCATCGACGGCACCACGCTGACGGCCAAGGGCATGCCGAACGCGATCGCCGTCCTCGCCGCCGCCGAGCGCGGCGCCATGTTCGACCCGTCCGCCGTGTTCTACATGGACAAGCTGGTCACCGGCCCCGAGGCGGCGGACTTCGTCGACATCGACGCGCCCGTGGCCGTGAACATCCGGCGGATCGCCAAGGCCAAGCGGTCCGCGCCGGAGGACGTCACCGTCGTCATCCTGGACCGGCCGCGGCACGAGGGCCTGATCCGGGAGGTCCGGGAGGCCGGCGCCCGTATCAAGCTCATCTCCGACGGCGATGTCGCCGGCTCGGTGTACGCGCTGCGCGAGGGCACCGGCGTCGACCTCCTGCTCGGCATCGGCGGCACCCCCGAGGGCATCATCTCGGCCTGCGCCGTGAAGTGCCTGGGCGGGACGATCCAGGGCAAGCTGTGGCCCAAGGACGACGAGGAGCGGCAGCGGGCCATCGACGCCGGGCACGACCTCGACCGGGTGCTCACGACCGACGACCTGGTCTCCGGGGAGAACGTCTTCTTCGTGGCGACCGGCATCACCGACGGTGAGCTGCTGCGGGGCGTGCGGTACCGGTCGGAGACCGCGCTGACCGAGTCGATCGTCATGCGGTCGAAGTCCGGGACGGTGCGCAGGATCGACTCCGAACACCGGCTGCGCAAGCTGCGGGCCTACAGCGCGATCGACTTCGACCGGGCGAAGTAGGACCCGGGCCGGAAGACCGCAGTCCGGCCGGAAGCAGCCGCGCCCCGGCCGGCGGGACCCCGCGCCGGCCGGAACAGCCACGCCGGGCCAAAGTGCCCGCGCCCGGTGGAGTCGGAGTGACCGCGCCCGGCCGGAGTGAGCGCGCGCCATCCGGAGGGTGCGGGCGCCGGCCGGAGAGGCCGTACGCCGGCCGACGCGTGCGGGCGTCGGCCGGCGGGTGGTCGGGCCCGCGGGTGTGGTCCGCTCACCGCCTGGCCACGGTCCCGCGCCCCGTCGCGTGCCGGTACAGCACACCCCGGCACGATGCCTCCCGCGCGACGCGCACTCCCGCGCCGCTCCGCCGCGCATCGGACGCCACCCAGCCACAAAGCCGCCCAGCCGGGCGTCGGCTCGCGCCCCGCGCCGAAGTCGGCGTGGCGTGGGCGGACGAGAAGGCGCCCCCTGTGCGGAGGGGGCGCCCTGGGGGTGTCGGTCAGCCCGCTATACGGTTCGCCGCGGGGCGGGCCGTCTTCTTCAGGTCCATCTCGCGGCGGCGGCGCCGGGCCAGGACCACCCGGCGTTCGGCCGCCGTGAGGCCGCCCCAGACGCCGTAGGGCTCCGGCTGGAGGAGTGCGTGTTCACGGCACTCGACCATGACCGGGCAGCGGGAGCAGACGCGCTTGGCCGCGTCCTCGCGGGAGAGCCGGGCGGCGGTCGGCTCCTTCGACGGGGCGAAGAACAGGCCGGCCTCGTCGCGCCGGCACACCGCCTCGGTGTGCCAGGCGGCGTCTTGGTCCCTGTCCCGCGCCGGCAGCCGCTGCGCCGGAACGGCAGCTACTTGCACAGACGAATGCGGCGGTTGCAGCACGGTCTACTCCTGACGACGGCTTCGCGAGCGAGAGACGATGCAGCAAGGCCTACCCGCTGTGCGCGCGCCTATGCACAGAGTTCCCAACAGGGGGCGCGCGGTGTCTCCTTCACGCCCCTCGTGTCAACGCCCCAGGTGTCTGCGGAGCTTGCGGTCGACCTTGTCGTGAACGCGCTCCAGGATGTCCGCCACGCTCCTGCCCCGCCGGGGCCGCGCCTCCACGTTGCCGAGGACGGCCCAGCCGTCCACGTAGACCACCGGCGCCCGGGAGTCGACCGAGTCGAGCGGGCTCACCTCGAAGTTGCCGAGGACACCGCCCCCGGTGCCGCGCAGCGAGACGTTCTCCGGCACGCGGATCTGGACGTCGCCGAAGACGGAGACCGCCTTGATCACCACCTGCTGGTACTCGAAGATCGCCTCGCTGAGGTCGATCTCGACGCTGCCGAAGACCGCGTACGCGTGCAGCCGGCGCCCCGCGCGCCAGCGGCCCCGGCGCATGGCGCTGCTGAACACTGCCACCACGCTGGCGTCGGCCTCCTCCGGTATCGCGCCCGGCACGGGACGGGGCGGAACGGGCGTGTACGCGGGGGCGGCGGGCCGCTGGTGGGCGGCGGGCAGGTCCCGGACGAAGACCTCCAGCTCACCCACCGTCTTGGCGTGCAGCACGCCGTCCACGCGCTCGGCGTGCTCCTCGGCGGTCAGCCGGCCCTCGGCGAGGCCCTCGCGGAGGATGTCGGCGGTGCGGTCACGGTCGGCGTCCGAGGCGCGCAGCTCGGCGACGCGTGGCGCGTTGTCCCGGGGCTGAGCCTGCTTCTGAAGGTCCACGGCAGCAGCGTACCGAAACGCGATAGATCGCGACTAGAGGTGTGGACGACCCCGGTGTGCCGCAAGTCCGCCGCACGTCACGGCCGCTGAGCCTCACGTCACAGTCGCTGAGCCTCACCTCACAGGCTCCGTGTCAGCGGCAGGTCCTAGGCTGGTGAGGCCCGCCAGCGTCGGCGGGCGGCCGTCCGTCAGAGTGAGGAATGGGCTGAGAGATGCCTGAGTTCGCGTACACCGATCTGCTCCCGCAAGGAGAGGACACCACTCCGTACCGGCTGGTGACGTCCGAGGGCGTCTCCACGGTGGAGGGGCCCGACGGGCGGACGTTCCTCGAGGTGGAGCCGCAGGCGCTGCGCAAGCTGGCCGAGGAGGCGATCCACGACATCCAGCACTACCTGCGTCCGGCCCACCTCGCCCAGCTGCGCCGCATCATCGACGACCCCGAGGCGTCGGGCAACGACAAGTTCGTGGCGCTGGACCTGCTGAAGAACGCGAACATCGCGGCTGCCGGTGTGCTGCCGATGTGCCAGGACACCGGCACGGCGATCGTCATGGGCAAGCGCGGGCAGAACGTCCTCACCCGGGGCGAGGACGAGAAGCACCTCTCGCACGGCATCTACGACGCCTACACGAAGCTGAACCTGCGCTACTCGCAGATGGCTCCGCTCACCATGTGGGAGGAGAAGAACACCGGCTCGAACCTGCCCGCCCAGATCGAGCTGTACGCGACGGACGGCGGCGCCTACAAGTTCCTGTTCATGGCGAAGGGCGGCGGCTCGGCCAACAAGTCCTTCCTGTTCCAGGAGACGAAGGCCGTCCTGAACGAGGCCTCCATGATGAAGTTCCTGGAGGAGAAGATCCGTTCGCTCGGTACGGCCGCCTGCCCGCCGTACCACCTGGCGATCGTCGTCGGCGGAACCAGCGCCGAGTACGCGCTGAAGACCGCGAAGTACGCCTCCGCGCACTACCTGGACAACGCGCCCACCGAGGGCTCGCCGCTCGGCCACGGCTTCCGGGACAAGGAGCTGGAGGAGAAGGTCTTCGAGCTGACCCAGAAGATCGGCATCGGGGCGCAGTTCGGCGGCAAGTACTTCTGCCACGACGTACGGGTGGTCCGGCTGCCCCGCCACGGCGCGTCCTGCCCGGTCGCGATCGCCGTCTCCTGCTCCGCCGACCGCCAGGCGGTCGCGAAGATCACCGCCGAGGGCGTCTTCCTGGAGCAGCTGGAGACCGACCCGGCGCGCTTCCTGCCGGAGACGACGGACGAGCACCTCGACGAGGCCGGCGACGTCGTGCGGATCGACCTGAACCAGCCGATGGACACGGTCCTCGCCGAGCTGTCGAAGTACCCGGTGAAGACCCGGCTGTCCCTGACCGGCCCGCTGGTCGTGGCCCGCGACATCGCGCACGCCAAGATCAAGGAGCGGCTGGACGCGGGCGAGGAGATGCCGCAGTACCTGAAGGACCACCCGGTGTACTACGCGGGCCCGGCGAAGACCCCCGAGGGCTACGCCTCCGGTTCCTTCGGCCCGACGACGGCCGGCCGCATGGACTCCTACGTCGAGCAGTTCCAGGCGGCGGGCGGCTCGAAGGTGATGCTCGCCAAGGGCAACCGCAGCAAGCAGGTCACCGACGCCTGCCACACCCACGGCGGTTTCTACCTCGGCTCCATCGGCGGCCCCGCCGCCCGCCTCGCCCAGGACTGCATCAAGAAGGTCGAGGTCCTGGAGTACGAGGAGCTGGGCATGGAGGCCGTCTGGAAGATCGAGGTCGAGGACTTCCCGGCGTTCGTCGTGGTGGACGACAAGGGCAACGACTTCTTCCAGGACCCGGCGCCGCAGCCGACCTTCACGTCGATCCCGGTGCGCGGGCCCGGCCTCGGCTGACCCGGTACCGCGACGTGTGACGGGAGCCCCCGGCCGGCCGGGGGCTTCTCGCGTCCCGTACGGCGTCTCACGGGAGCGGTCGCCGCCGGCGGGGTGTACTCGTTGGGGGTCCGACGGGGAATACGGATTCCGCGTCAGCTGCTCACGTGTGCGGAGGTAGGACGATGACGAGCGAAGAGCCGCAGTACCGGACCGAGCACGACTCGATGGGTGAGGTCCGGGTCCCGGCCCATGCCAAGTGGCGGGCGCAGACCCAGCGTGCCGTCGAGAACTTCCCCGTCTCCGGGCAGCGCATCGAGCGGGCGCACATCGAGGCGCTGGCCCGCATCAAGGCGGCGGCGGCGAAGGTGAACGCCGAGCTGGGCGTGCTGGACAAGGAGGTCGCGGAGGCGATCCAGGAGGCGGCCGGGGAGGTCGCCGCGGGCCGGTGGGACGACCACTTCCCGGTGGACGTCTTCCAGACGGGCTCGGGCACCTCGTCCAACATGAACACCAACGAGGTCGTCGCGACGCTGGCGACCGAGCGGCTCGGCCGGGACGTGCATCCCAACGACCACGTCAACGCCTCGCAGTCGTCCAACGACGTCTTCCCGTCCTCCCTGCACATCGCGGCCACCTCGGCCGTCACCCATGACCTGATCCCGGCCCTGGAGCGCCTCGCCGCGTCCCTGGAGCGCAAGTCCGGGGAGTTCGCGGACGTGGTGAAGTCGGGTCGCACCCACCTCATGGACGCGACGCCGGTGACGCTCGGTCAGGAGTTCGGCGGGTACGCGGCCCAGGTGCGGTACGGCGTCGAGCGGCTGCGGGCCTCACTGCCCCGGCTGGCGGAACTGCCGCTGGGCGGCACGGCGGTCGGCACCGGCATCAACACCCCGCCCGGGTTCTCCGCCGCGGTCATCGAGGAGGTCGCCCGGGTCACCGGGCTGCCGCTGACCGAGGCCCGCGACCACTTCGAGGCACAGGGCGCCCGGGACGGGGTCGTGGAGACCAGCGGGCAGCTGCGGACCATCGCCGTCGGCCTGACGAAGATCGCCAACGATCTGCGCTGGATGTCGTCCGGGCCGCGCACCGGTCTCGCCGAGATCCGGCTGCCTGATCTCCAGCCCGGCTCCTCGATCATGCCGGGGAAGGTCAACCCGGTCGTGCCGGAGGCCGTGCTGATGGTCGCCGCGCAGGTCATCGGCAACGACGTCACCATCACCACCGCCGGGGCCGCCGGGAACTTCGAGCTGAACGTGATGCTCCCGGTCATCGCCAAGAACGTCCTGGAGTCGATCCGGCTGCTCGCCAACGCCTCGCGGCTGCTGGCCGACCGGACGGTCGACGGCATCACCGCGGACCGCGAACGCACCCGCGAGTACGCCGAGTCCTCGCCGTCCGTGGTCACCCCGCTGAACAAGTACATCGGTTACGAGGAGGCCGCGAAGGTCGCCAAGAAGTCGCTCGCCGAACGCCGGACGATCCGCGAAGTCGTCCTGGAGGGCGGGTACGTGGAGCGCGGTGACCTCACCCTGGAACAGCTCGACGAGGCGCTGGACGTCCTGCGGATGACGCGCCCGTGACCGCGGGCGCACCTTTCCGGCCACGGCCCTGCCACCGTGACGTGCACCGCAGCGGTACATGACCGCGGCACCTAATATCTGTGCATGGCGGACGACGGAGCGATGACACGAGCGGCGGCGGAACCTGCGACCTACTGGGCGCCCGGGACACAGATCCTGTGGCGTTACCGGGAGAACGCCGGCGAGCACGTCCACATCGCCCGGCCCGTCACCGTCGTACGGGACGACGCGGAACTCCTCGCGGTGTGGCTGGCCCCCGGCACCGAGTGCGTGAAGCCGGTGCTGGCGGACGGCACGCCCGTGCACCTGGAGCCGCTGGAGTCGCGCTACACCAAGCCGCGTACGGTCCAGCGGGACCGCTGGTTCGGCACGGGCGTGCTCAAGCTGGCCCAGCCCGGCCGGCCGTGGTCGGTGTGGCTGTTCTGGGATCCGGGCTGGCGGTTCAAGAACTGGTACGTGAACCTGGAGCAGCCGCTGGCCCGCTGGGCGCGCGGGGTGGACTCCGAGGACCACTTCCTGGACATCTCCGTGCATCCGGACCGCGGTTGGCACTGGCGGGACGAGGACGAGTTCGCGCAGGCCCAGCGCGACGGGCTGATGGACGCGGAGACCGCCGAGCGGGTGCGGGCGGCCGGCCGGCAGGCGGTGGAGGTGATCCGCGCCTGGGGGGCGCCGTTCTCGGACGGCTGGGAGCACTGGCGTCCGGATCCGTCCTGGGCGGTACCTTCTCTCCCCGAGGACTGGGACCGTACGCCCGCGCACGTGTCCTCATGAGACCCTTGATGCGCCCCCCGGCAAGAAACGTAGGATCGTCCTCCGCAAGGGCGCACCACAGCAACTCCCGGAGCAACCGCCGGGCTTGACCGAACGTCACCGAGGGGCGGCAGGACGTGAGCGAGGGGCACCACGGCACCACCGCGAGGACCTGCGGCGACACCGCCGCGGGCCGCGTGGACCTCGCCGCCGGCACAGGTACCACCCCCGACCACGCGGGAATTCCGTTCCTGGGGCACGTATTGCGGGTATCGGAATTTCGGCGGGTCCAACTGCCCTTGGCCCCGGACGGATGGATGCGACACGCGTGACGGAGCAGCCCACCTCCTTCGAACGCCCCCAGCCGGGCGTCGACCCCGCGGAGCGCCGCGGGGCACTCCTGCGTTCCCCGGAGCCCCTCGCCGCCCCGGCGTTACCGGTGCAGGCCCGGGCCGACGGAACGCCGTCCGCCACGGGCACGGCCACGCCCTGCGGCAAGGGACAGGACGGCAAGGGGAAGGAGCCCCCAGTCAACGGCCCCGAACACTCCCAGCCCGCCACCGCCGAGCCCGGCGCCCATCGCCCGCGGCCCGCGCCGGAGGCCATCCCGGCCCAGCCCGGTGCCGAGCAGGAGCGGACGCCGGACGGTGAGGAGCGCCGTACCGGACGGGGACTGCCGCCGGGGCGGCCGATGCCGATGCGGCGGGACGGGGACCGGCTGCGGTTCGTCGGCGCGGCCACCCGGCGGATCGCCCGCGGACTCGACCTGGACGAGATCGTGATGGGTCTGTGCCGGGCCACCGTGCCGACGTTCTCCGACGCCATCCTGGTCTATCTGCGCGACCCGCTGCCGGTCGGAGACGAGCGGCCCACGGGCCCGGTGGTGCTGCGGCTGCGCCGCACCGACCGGATCCCGGAGGAGCGGGACACCGAGGGGGCGCTGCTGCCGCCCGCGTTCGACCCGGAACCGGAGCCGACCACGCTGGCGGAGCTGTCGTCGCTGACCACCGAGCTGTGCGAGGTACGGCCGGGTGGCGCGCTGAACGAGGTGCTGCGCGGGGTGCGCCCGGTGTTCGCGGACGCGCCCGCCGCCCGGGCCGCGCTGCCGGAGCTGCTCGGTGAGGGCGGCGAGGCGGTCGTGCCGGGCGGGCAGCGCGCGATCCTCGCGCCGCTGCGCGGCCGGCGCCGGGTGATCGGCGCGGCCCTGTTCCTGCGCCGCCCGGACCGGCCCGCGTTCGAGGCGGACGACCTGCTGGTGGCGGCGCAGCTGGCCACCCACAGCGCGCTCGGCATCGACAAGGCGGTGCTGTACGGCCGTGAGGCGTACATCGCCGACGAGCTCCAGCGCACCATGCTGCCCGAGACCCTGCCCCGCCCGACCG
Source organism: Streptomyces sp. NPDC014991 (assembly GCF_043080665.1). Taxonomy (NCBI): domain Bacteria; kingdom Bacillati; phylum Actinomycetota; class Actinomycetes; order Kitasatosporales; family Streptomycetaceae; genus Streptomyces; species Streptomyces sp. NPDC014991. The sequence continues at coordinate 134,825 of NZ_JBIBVY010000005.1, read as the reverse complement.
GCGTCCGGCTGGCCTCCCGGTACCTGCCGGCGGCGGAGACCGCGCGGGTCGGCGGCGACTGGTACGACGCGATCCCGCTGCCCGGCAGCCGGGTCGCGCTGGTCGTCGGCGACGTGATGGGGCACTCCATGACGTCGGCGGCGATCATGGGTCAGCTGCGGACGACGGCGCAGACGCTGGCCGGGCTGGACCTGCCCCCGCAGGAGGTGCTGCACCACCTGGACGAGCAGGCGCAGCGGCTGGGCACCGACCGCATGGCGACCTGCCTGTACGCGGTGTACGACCCGGTCACGCACCGCATCACCATCGCCAACGCCGGTCATCCGCCGCCCGTGCTGCTGCACCTGGGCGGACGCGCCGAGGTGCTGCGGGTGCCGCCGGGCGCGCCGATCGGTGTCGGCGGAGTGGACTTCGAGGCCGTCGAGCTGGACGCGCCGGCGGGCGCGACGCTGCTGCTGTACACCGACGGGCTGGTGGAGTCCCGGCTGCGGGACGTGTGGACCGGCATAGAGCAGTTGCGGGAGAAGCTGGCCGCGACCGCGCAGCTGACCGGCCCGGACCATCCGCCGCCGCTGGAAGCGCTGTGCGACGAGGTGCTGGACATGCTGGGCCCGGGCGACCGGGACGACGACATCGCGCTGCTCGCCGCCCGCTTCGACGGGATCGCGCCGAGCGATGTCGCGTACTGGACGTTGCAGCCGGAGGACTCCGCCCCCGGGCAGGCCCGCCGGCTGGCCCGGCGCGCGCTGTCCCGCTGGGACCTGGAGGACCTGACGGACTCGGTGGAGCTGCTGGTCAGCGAGGTCGTGACGAACGCCGTACGGTACGCGTCCCGGCCGGTGACCCTGCGGTTGTTGCGCACGGACGTGCTGCGCTGCGAGGTCGGCGACGACGTGCCGCAGCTGCCGCGGCTGAGGCAAGCGCGGGCCACGGACGAGGACGGGCGCGGTCTGTACCTGGTCAACAGGCTGGCCCGGCGCTGGGGAGCGACCCGGCTGAGCACCGGCAAGGTGGTGTGGTTCGAGCTGAACCGGGGCTGAGCCCCACGGACACCGCCGACGGCGAAGGGCGCCCGGAGAACCGGGCGCCCTTCGCCGTCGCGCGTCCCGCGCCGCTACCGGTCGAGTGCGGCGTCGGGGACCGGGTCGAGCGGGTCCTCCGTGGCGGGGGTCGTCGGCGGCCGGCTCGTCGGCGTCTGGCTCGGGGTCTGGGACGGCGTCTGCGACGGGGTCCGGGACGGCGTCTGCGACGGGCTCTTCGACGGCGACGGGGACGACGGGGGCGCGCTGCTCGGCGTCCGCGACGGCGTCCGGGTCGGGGTGGTGGGCGTCCACGTCGGCGTCGGGGTCGGCTCGACGGCCGCGCCCTGGGTGGTGTCCAGGTCGAACGAGGCCCTGTCCGTCACGCCGAAGGTGTAGGCGGCCCAGATCTGCGCCGGGTAGCCGCCGCCGTTGATCCGGCCGGGCGCCGGGAGCAGGCCGGTGGCGCCCGTCATCGACACATGGGCCTGGGTCTTCAGGTCCTCGCCGAACAGGCCGACCGAGGTGACCAGGTCCGGGGTGTAGCCGGTGAACCAGGCCGACTTGTTCTCGTCGGAGGTGCCGGTCTTGCCCGCCACCTGCTGGCCGGCGCGCAGCGGGTTGTCCGCCACGGACCTCTTGGCCGTGCCGTCGTCCACCACGCCGGTGAGCACCGAGGTGACCGTGTCGGCGGTCGTACGGCTGATCACCTGGCCTCCGAGCGGGTCCGGCACCGGGAGGGGACGGCCCCTGTTCTCGGCCGCCTTGATGATCGTCGGTGTCACCTTGTGGCCGTGGTTGGCGAAGGTGGCGTAGATCCCGGCCATCTCCACCGGACTGGCGCCCATCGAGCCCAGCGTCTGCGCGGGCACCGCCTGCATGCCCTTGGTGTCCATGCCGAGCCTGCCGGCCGTGCCCATGACCCGGTCCATGCCCACGTCGACGCCCATCTGCGCGAAGACGGAGTTGACGGACTTGTTCATGGCCTGCTGGACGGTGATCTTGCCGTAGCTGACGTCGTCCTCGTTGGGCGGCGCGAAGCCGACCCGGGAGCCGTGGTTCACGACCGGGCGGCGGCTGGTGCCGTCGTAGAGGGTGTCGGCGTTGATCCGGGTGCCGTCCTGCGTGGTGGCGGCGCCGTCCAGGGCCGCGGCGAGGATGACCGGCTTGAACGTCGAGGCCGGCTGGTAGTCCCGGCGGGTGGCGTTGTCGAAGTAGTGCTCGTAGTAGTTCTTGCCGCCGTACAGGGCGACGATCCTGCCCGTCCGGGGGTCGACGGAGACGGCACCGGCCTGGATGGCGCCGTCGACCTTGCGCTTCTTCTTGTCGAGCTTGCTGGTCAGCTGGGTCTTGACGGCCCTCTCCAACGCGGCCTGCTTCTTGCGGTCGACGTTGAGGGTGATGGTCCAGCCCTTGTGGACGACCGCGTTCTCCGCCTGGGACTGGGTGAGTCCCTGCTGCGCCATGAGCTGCTGCTCCAGCTGCTGGTTGGCCAGCTCGACGAGGTAGCCCTTCTGTCCGCCGAGGCCCGGGGCGCCCTTGGGTTCCTCCGGCCGGGGGAAGTGCATGGCGGCGCGCTCGGCCTTGGGCAGCCAGCCCTCCTCGACCATGTTGTCCAGGACGTAGTTCCAGCGCTCGGTGACCAGCCGCTTGCCGGTGGGCGTGGCGACCGCCCAGTCGTACTGGCTCGGTGCCTGGAGCAGCGCGGCGAGGTAGGCGCCCTGCTGGACGGTGAGGTCCTTCGCGTCGATGTGGTAGTAGGCCTGGGCGGCGGCCTGGATGCCGTAGGCGCCGCGGCCGTAGTAACTGGTGTTGATGTAGCCCGCGAGGATGTCCTTCTTCGACGTCTCTCGCTCCACCTTCAACGAGATGACCAGTTCCTTCAGCTTGCGGGTGACGGTCTGGTCCTGGTCGAGGTAGTAGTTCTTGACGTACTGCTGGGTGATCGTGGAACCACCCTGTTTGCCCTTGCCGGTAAGCGTGTTGATCAGACCGCGGGCCGTCCCCTTCAGGTCGACGCCGGGGTCGTGGTAGAAGCTCTTGTTCTCGGCGGCGACGAAGGTGAGCTGGACCTTGCGGGGCACCTTGGAGAGGTCCACGATCTCGCGGTTGGTCTTGCCGTCGCGGGCCAGGACCGTGCCGTCACTGAACTTGTAGACGTTGCTCTGCTGCCGCGCGGCGGCATTGCCCTCGGGGATGTCCACGTACAGGTACAGCCCGATGAAGCCCACGACGACCAGCAGGCACACGCCGAAGAAGGTCCCGAGGATCTTCTTCCAGGTGAATATCCGGCGTATGAGGCTCCGGGCGGGCCTGCCGCCGGGGGCGGGTCCGATACGGGTCGGGTCCGTGGGCGCGGGGTCGGGCGTGGGGCGGCGGCGCCGGGGCGCCGCGCGGTGGCCGCCGCCCTGTCGCGCTCGTCTCTCTTCCGCTCGTCCCATGGGTCCCTACGCTCGCTTCCGTCTTGGGGTCAGCTCCGAAAGCTAACACCCCTCTATATGACAAAGGGCGTCTGATCCGTTCTTTTACGGACGTGACAATCAGCACCCGCCCCTAGGGAACCGACGGCAAATCGATGGCGCAGGGTTGCCTGACGGCTTAAAGTGATATCACTTAGCTAGTACCGAGCCCGGCGCGCACGCCGCCTGGCCTCGCCAGAACCGGGGGTCCCCTGTGTCCATATCCGAGCCGGCCGCCACCGCCGACATCCCTGACATGCCCGCCCCGAAGGTGCGGGAGTTCACCGCCCACAGCATCGGCGGCGGGCTCGCCCTGCTGCTCGGGCTGCTCGGCCTCGGCGCCGCGGTCGCCCTGTTCGCCGCCTCCGGAGCGACCTCCTCACCCGGCACCCGGGGCGGCCTCGTCACCGCCGGGATCCTCGTCCTCCTGGCGGCCGTCATCGCGATGCGCGGCCTGAACACGGTCGCACCGGGCGAGGCCCGGGTCGTCCAGCTCTTCGGGCGCTACCGGGGCACGATCCGGCAGGACGGCCTGCGCTGGGTGAACCCCTTCACCTCCCGCACCCGGATCTCCACCCGGGTGCGCAACCACGAGACGGCCGTCCTGAAGGTCAACGACGCCTACGGCAACCCGATAGAGCTGGCCGCGGTCGTGGTCTGGAAGGTCCAGGACACCGCGCAGGCCACCTTCGAGGTGGACGACTTCGCCGAGTTCGTCGCCACGCAGACCGAGACGGCCGTGCGGCACATCGCGATCGAGTACCCCTACGACGCCCACGAGGAGGACGGCCTGTCGCTGCGCGGCAACGCCGAGGAGATCACCGAGAAGCTGGCCGTCGAGCTCCAGGCGCGGGTCGAGGCGGCCGGGGTGAAGGTCATCGAGTCACGCTTCACGCATCTCGCGTACGCCCCCGAGATCGCCTCGGCGATGCTCCAGCGGCAGCAGGCGGGAGCGGTCGTCGCGGCCCGGCGGCAGATCGTCGACGGCGCGGTGGGCATGGTCGAGGCGGCACTGGCCCGGATCGCCGAGGCGGACATCGTGGAGCTGGACGACGAACGGAAGGCGGCGATGGTGTCGAACCTGATGGTGGTGCTGTGCGGCGACCGCGCCCCGCAGCCCGTCCTCAACACCGGAACGCTCTACCAATGACGGACCGCACGGACCCGGACTCCCCGAGGACGCCGGACCCTCCTGAGCCCCCGAAGCGCCGGCCGCAGCAGCGCAAGCAGGTGCTGCTGCGGCTGGACCCGTCGGTGTACGAGGCGCTGGCCCGGTGGGCCGGGGACGAGCTGCGGTCGGCCAACGCGCAGATCGAGTTCCTGCTGCGCAAGGCGCTGGCCGACGCCGGGCGGCTGCCCAAGGACACCGGGCCGCTGCCCCGCCGGGGCCGGCCGCCTGTGTCAGAACCGTGACAATCGGCCCCCACCTGCGGGGCCGTACCGCCTGCCACGGCCTGTCCACACGGTGTATACATCCCGCGTATACACCGTATGTAGAGTGCTTCGCATGTCCATCGGTCACACCCTCCTAGGACTCCTGGAGTCCGGCCCGCGCCACGGTTACGACCTCAAGCGGGCCTTCGACGAGAAGTTCGGTCACGACCGGCCGCTGCACTACGGCCAGGTCTACTCCACGATGTCCCGGCTCCTGAAGCACGGCCTCGTGGAAGTCGACGGGATCGAGACGGGCGGCGGGCCCGAGCGCAAGCGGTACGCCGTCACCGACGCCGGCGTCACCGACGTGGAGCACTGGCTCGCCACCCCGGAGAAGCCGGAGGAGTACCTCCAGTCGACCCTCTACACCAAGGTCGTCCTCGCCCTCCTCACCCACCGGGACGCCACCACCATCCTCGACACCCAGCGTGCCGAGCACCTGCGCAGCATGCGGATCCTGACCGACCGCAAGCGCCGGGGCGACCTCGCCGACCAGCTGATCTGCGATCACGCCCTGTTCCATCTGGAGGCCGACCTGCGCTGGCTGGAGCTGACCGCGGCACGCCTGGACAAGCTCGGGGAGGCGGTGGCCCGATGACTCCTCCGCCCGGCTCCCTGCTCACCGCCGAGAACCTGCGCAAGGCCTACGGCCCCACGGTCGCGCTCGACGGCGCCGAGTTCTCCATCCATCCCGGCGAGGTCGTCGCCGTGATGGGCCCGTCCGGGTCCGGCAAGTCCACGCTGCTGCACTGCCTCGCCGGCATCGTGCCGCCGGACTCCGGTTCCATCACCTACGACGGCCGTGAACTGGCCGGCCTGAGCGACGCCCGGCGCAGCGCGCTGCGCCGCAGCGAGTTCGGCTTCGTCTTCCAGTTCGGCCAGCTCGTGCCCGAGCTGACCTGCGTGGAGAACGTGGCGCTGCCGCTGCGCCTGAACGGCACCTCCCGCAAGGCCGCCGAGCGGGCCGCGCTGACCTGGATGGAACGCCTGGAGGTCGACGACCTCGGGGGCAAACGGCCCGGCGAGGTCTCCGGCGGCCAGGGCCAGCGGGTCGCGGTCGCTCGGGCGCTCGTCACCCAGCCGCGGGTGCTGTTCGCCGACGAGCCGACCGGCGCGCTGGACTCCCTCAACGGCGAACGCGTGATGGAACTGCTGACCGACGCCGCCCGCTCCACCAACGCGGCCGTGGTGCTGGTCACGCACGAGGCCCGGGTGGCCGCCTACTCCGACCGGGAGATCGTCGTACGCGACGGGAAGTCCCGCGACATGGAGCGCGCCGTATGAACGTGCGGCAGTGGGCCAGGGACCTCGGCATGGGCGTCCGGTTCGCCTGCACCGGCGGGCGCGAGGGATGGGTCCGGATGCTGCTGACGGCCGTCGGCGTCGGCATGGGGGTGGCCCTGCTGCTGCTGACGACCGCGCTGCCGAACGTGCTCACCGTGCGCCACCAGCGCGAGGAGGCCCGCCAGGACCTCACCTACAACGCGGCCGTCCCGCCCAGGAGCGAGCACACCGTCCTGGTCGCCACCACCGACACCAAGTGGCGCACGAAGGACGTCCGGGGCCGGCTGCTGGAGGCCGAGGGACCCCGGGCGCCACTGCCGCCGGGGGTGGACCGCCTCCCGGCGAAGGGCGAGATGGTCGCCTCGCCCGCGCTGAAGGAGCTGCTGGCCTCGGACGGGGCGAAGCTGCTGCGGGAGCGGATCCCGTACCGGATCACCGGCACGATCGGTGAGCCCGGGCTGATCGGATCGCACGAACTGGCCTACTACGCCGGAGCGGAAGGCCTGGTGGTGAGGCCGGACAGTTCGTCGGTGCTGCGGCTGACCGCGTTCGGGGACCCGCACCCGACGACCGAGCGGGCCGACCCCGTGCTCATCCTGATGATGCTGGTCGTGTTCGTGGTGCTGCTGATGCCGGTCGCCGTGTTCATCGCCGCGGCCGCGCGGTTCGGCGGCGAGCGGCGCGACCGGCGGCTGGCCGCGCTGCGGCTGGTGGGCTCCGACAGCCGGATGACCCGCCGGATCGCGGCCGGCGAGGCGCTGGCCGGAGCACTGCTCGGCCTGGTCGTCGGTGCGGTGTTCTTCCTGATCGGACGTCAGGTGGCGGGCTCCGTCGAGGTGCTGGGCGAGAGCTTCTTCCCGAGCTACCTGAACCCCTCGCCCGCGCTCGTCGCGCTGGTGGCGGTCGCGGTCCCGGCGTCCGCGGTGCTGGTGACGCTGCTGGCGATGCGCGGGGTGGTCGTCGAACCGCTCGGTGTGGTGCGGGCGGCCAGGCCGGCCCGGCGGCGCCTGTGGTGGCGGCTGCTGCTGCCGGTGGCGGGCCTGGCGATGCTGTATCCGATGATCGGCAACGGCCGCTCCCACGGCGACTTCAACCAGTACCTGGTCATCGGCGGGGTGATGCTGCTGCTCGTCGGCGTGACCGCGCTGCTGCCCTGGCTCGTGGAGGCGGTCGTGGCCCGGCTCGGCCCGGGCTCGGTGTCCTGGCAGCTGGCCGTCAGGCGGCTCCAGGTGAGCAGCGGTTCGGCGGCCCGGATGGTCAACGGCATCGCCGTGGCGGTGGCCGGGGCGATCGCGCTCCAGATGCTGTTCGCGGGCGTGGAGAGCCAGTACACGCAGGAGACCGGCCGCGACCCCGGGCGGGCGCAGATGGAGGTCGACCTCTCCGGCCGGACGCAGGTGCGGGCCGCGGGGCGGGAGTTCGAGCGCACCAAGGGCGTCAGGGCATCGGTGGCGATCTCCACCGGCGGGCTCGGCGACCGGCGCCGCGACCCCGAGGACACCACGGCTGTCACCGTCGGCGACTGCGCGGCGCTGCGCGAGCTGGCCCACCTGCCGTCCTGCCGGGACGGCGACGTGTTCGCCGTGCACGGCGGCAACGGCGACGAGGGCCTGCGCGCCCTGCGGCGGTCCGGCGGGCACGGCTTCCTCGATCCCACCTACTCGGACGCCGAGCGCGGACGCGAGATCCCCTGGACGGTGCCGGCCGCGTTGCCGCAGGTCAGCATTCGCAAAGACGCGCTGAACACCGGCGTCGGCGGCCTGCTGGCCACTCCCTCCGCCCTGCCCGCCGCGGCCACACCGACGATGTACAGCCAGGTCTACGTCCGCATCGACCCGTCCGTGCCGGACGCGGAGGAGTACGTGCGGAACACGGCGGCGCGGGTGGACCCCCTCGCCACCGCGTGGCAGTGGTCCTCGACCCAGCAGTCCCGGAAGTACACCTCGCTGCGCACCGGCCTGTTCGTCGGCGCGGTCGGTGTGCTGGCGCTGATCGGGGCCAGCCTGCTGGTCTCCCAGTTGGAGCAGTTGCGTGAGCGGCGCAAGCTGCTGTCGTCGCTGGTCGCCTTCGGCACCCGGCGCCGCACGCTGGGCCTGTCGGTGCTGTGGCAGACGGCGGTGCCCATCACGCTGGGCCTGCTGCTGGCCTCGGGGGTGGGCCTGTCCCTCGGCGCGGTGCTGCTGAGGATGACGGCCACCTCGGTGTCCGTCGACTGGGCGAGCGTGCTGTGGATGACCGGAGCCGGCGCGGCCGTGGTCCTCACCGTCACCCTGCTGAGCCTGCCGCCGCTGGTACGGCTGATGCGGCCGGAGGGGCTGCGGACGGAGTAGGCGGGCCGGAACGCGTCAGGGCTCCTTCCCGGGGGCCGTCTTCCCGGGAAGGAGCCCTTCCGCGTCTCAGACGTCGCCGTCCACGACCCGCACCGGCAGGGCGCGCAGTGCCTCGCGCAGGGCCGCCGCCAGCTCCTCGTACTCGGCGGCGCGGGCGGCGCCGGCCCGCATCGCGAAGGCGACGCGGCGGCTGGGGGCGGGTTCTGCGAAGTAGCCCGTCAGCAGTTGGCTGCTGCGGGCGGTCTCCAGCCTCTGCGCGGTGCGCGGCAGGAGTGTGCAGCCCAGTCCGCCCGCCACCAGCTGGACCAGCGTGGACAGTCCGGCGGCCGTGGTGGTGACCGGCGCGTCCGCGCGGCCGGCCTCCCGGCAGATGTCCAGGGCCTGGTCGCGCAGGCAGTGGCCCTCGTCCAGGAGCAGCAGGTTCAGCTCCTTCAGCGCCTCGCGCGGGATGCCCTCCCGGCCGCCGAGCGCGTGGTCGAGCGGGGTGACGAGCACGAAGTCCTCGTCGAACAGGGGCAGTTCGACGACTCCGGGGACGCCGAGCGGCACGGCCAGCAGGAGCAGGTCGAGCCGGCCGGAGTGCAGGCCGTCGACCAGGCTGGCGGTCTGCTCCTCGTGCACCTGGAGATCGAGGTGCGGGTAGCGTTCGTGGACGAGCCGCAGCACGGCGGGCAGCAGGTAGGGCGCGACGGTGGGGATCACCCCGAGGCGCAGCACCCCCGTGAAGGGCGCCCGGACCGCCTCGGCCTCCTCCAGCAGGGCCCCGACCGCGTCCAGCACCGCCCTGGCCCGTACGGCCAGCCGCTCCCCCGCCGGTGAGAGCAGTACCTTGCGGGTCGTACGCTCGAGGAGGGTCACACCGAGGGTCTCCTCGAGCGCCGAGACCGCGCCGGACAGGGCGGGCTGGCTCATCCCGATGGCCGCCGCGGCGTCCCGGAAGTGCAGGTGCTCCGCCACGGCGGCGAAGGCCCGCAGCTGCGCCAGGCTGGGCTGCCGCCGCTTGGTTCCGTTACTGATGGTCACTGATAGCCGCCTCCGATCAACACGACCGAGTGTAGCTATTTCACTAATCAATGCACCCTGTGCCAACATCAATAACGTCCAACCCAATGGGAAACGCCCCAAAAGGGAAGTTTCTTCGCTGCAAGGAGAGCGTGTGCTCACTGTCGGTGACAAGTTCCCCGAGTTCGAACTGACCTCCTGCGTCTCGCTGGAGAAGGGTCGGGAGTTCGAGCAGATCCACCACAAGTCCTACGAGGGCAAGTGGCTGGTCGTCTTCGCGTGGCCCAAGGACTTCACGTTCGTGTGCCCGACCGAGATCGCCGCGTTCGGGAAGCTGAACGACGAGTTCGCCGACCGCGACGCTCAGATCCTCGGCTTCTCCGGTGACTCCGAGTTCGTCCACCACGCGTGGCGCAAGGACCACCCGGACCTGACCGACCTGCCGTTCCCGATGATGGCCGACTCCAAGCACGAGCTGATGCGCGCGCTGGGCATCGAGGGCGAGGACGGCTTCGCACAGCGTGCCGTCTTCATCGTCGACCCCAACCACGAGATCCAGTTCACGATGGTCACCGCCGGTTCCGTGGGGCGTAACCCCAAGGAGGTCCTGCGGGTCCTGGACGCCCTCCAGACCGACGAGCTGTGCCCGTGCAACTGGAGCAAGGGCGAGGAGACCCTTGACCCGGTCGCGCTGCTGGCTGGTGAGTGACCCATGTCGCTCGACTCCCTGAAGTCCCGGGTACCGGACTACGCCAAGGACCTGAAGCTCAACCTGGGCTCGGTCATCGGCAACTCCGAGCTGCCCGCGCAGCAGCTGTGGGGCACGGTGCTGGCCACCGCCATCGCCTCCCGCTCCCCGATCGTGCTGCGTGAGCTGGAGCCCGAGGCGAAGGCCAACCTGTCGCCCGAGGCGTACACGGCCGCGAAGGCCGCCGCCGCGGTGATGGCGATGAACAACGTCTTCTACCGCACCCGGCACCTGCTGTCCGACCACGAGTACGGCACCCTGCGCGCGGGCCTGCGGATGAACGTCATCGGCAACCCGGGCGTGGAGAAGGTCGACTTCGAGCTGTGGTCGTTCGCGGTCTCCGCGATCAACGGCTGTGGCATGTGCCTGGACTCGCACGAGCAGGTGCTGCGCAAGGCCGGCGTGGAGCGCGAGGCCGTCCAGGAGGCGTTCAAGATCGCCTCCGTGGTGCAGGCCGTCGGCGTCACCCTCGAAGCGGAAGCGGTGCTGTCCGAGTAGGACAGCCGCTCACCGGAACCCCGCTCACCCTCCGTGGGCGGGGTTCTCCGCGTGTTCGAGGGGGACCTCCTCGGGGGAGGCATCGGGCGTTCCCTCGCCGGCCTCCCCCTCGGCCTCGGCGGACCCGTCCGGCTGGTCCTCGGGTACCGCGTCGTCATGCATCTCCTGGGCGTAGGTCCGCAGATAACCGACCACCGTGTTCGTCACCGCCACCAGCGGTACGGCCACCACGGCGCCGCCGATGCCGGCCACCATGCCGCCGGCCGCCACGGTCAGCACGACCGCCAGCGGATGGACACGGACCGCGCGGCCCAGGATGAACGGCTGGAGGACGTGCCCCTCGATCTGCTGGACCGCGAGGACCACGACGAGGGTCATGACGGCGGCGAAGACACCCTGTGTCACCAGCGCCACGATCACCGCGAGCGCGCCGGAGGCCACCGCGCCCACCAGCGGGATGAACGAGAACAGGAAGATGAAGACGGCCAGCGGAACGGCCATCGGCACGTCGAGGAAGTAGATGCCGATGCCGATGAAGATGGCGTCGATGAGGGCGACCAGGACCGTGCCGCGGACGTAGGCGGTCAGGGTGCGCCAGGCGCGCGGGCCGGCGCCGGCCACGCCCGGACGGGCGGCGGCGGGCACCAGCTTCAGGAACCACTGCCAGATGCGCTCGCCGTCGTAGAGCAGGAACAGCGTCGAGAAGAACACCAGCAGGATGCCGGTGAGGGCCTCCACGATGACCTGGACGCCCTCCAGGCCCGCGGACGTTATCTGGTCGGCGTTGGCGCCGATCGCCTCACGCAGGTTCTTGGCGATCTGGTTGATCTGCTTGTCGGTGACGTGGAACGGGCTCTTCAGCAGCCAGTTGCGCAGATCGTCGATGCCGCTCTGTATCTGGGTGGAGAGCGTGTCGATGTTCTCCATGACCTGCCAGGTCACGAACCAGCCCATCAGGCCGATCACGACGAAGCCGAGGACGGCGGTCATCGCGGTGGCCGGGCCGCGCGGCACCCCGCGCCGCCTGAGCCGGGCGACCGTCGGCTGGAGCAGCGCGGTGACCAGCAGGGCGATGACGAAGGCGAACACCACCAGCTGGATGGCGCTGATGACCCGCATCAGCACCCACACGGTGCCGGCCAGCACCAGCAGCCGCCAGCCGGCCTCGGCGGCGACCCGCACACCCCAGGGAACGGCCTGGGCCGGGTCGGGGCGCGGGCCCGGCGGAGGCACGGGCCGGCGTACGGGCGGGGCCGGCTCCTCGGCGGGCGCCTCGGCCCGCCTGCGCCGGGCGGGCCCGGTGCCGTCCTTCTCCACCTCCGCGCGGCGCTCGTCGAGGCGCTCGCTCATCTCGGTGAGGCCGGCCCCGAGCCGGCCCAGCCACCCTGGTACTCGCGACATGTCCGTCCTCTTCCCCCGCGTCCCCGGGTGCTAGCCACCACTCCCCCCTGGAGTCGTTCCGGTACGACCGTACAGGGCGAAAGCCCCTCCCCCGAGGACGGGGAGGGGCTGCGCGGGGTCGAAACGTGTACCGGCCGGCCTAGTACCAGTGGTTGGCCTGCCAGAACGACCAGGCCTGGCAGGGGCTGCCGTAGCGCTCGTTCATGTAGTTGAGGCCCCACTTGATCTGGGTGGCCGGGTTGGTGCGCCAGTCGGCACCGGCGGAGGCGTACTTGCCGGCGGGCAGGGCCTGGAAGAGACCGTAGGCACCGGAGGAGGCGTTCACCGCCTGGTAGTTCCAGCTGGACTCGTGGTCCACGATGTTGCTGAAGCACTGGAACTGTCCGCCGGCCACCATCTGACGCGCCATCGCCTGGATCTGCGCCGCGTTGTAGCTGGTCTGGGTCGGGAAGCTGGAGGAGTCGCGGACGTCGTCGCGGCTGGCCGCCGCGGCCTTCGTCTCGGCGCGCTCCTTGGCCGCCTTCTCAGCGGCCTTGGCCGCCTGCTCGGCGGCCTCCTTCTTCGCGATCGCGGTCTCGGCGGCGGCCTTGCGGGCCGCTTCCTCCGCGTCCTTCTTGGCGCTCGTGTCCGCGGCGATGGCCTGTGCGTCGGCCTGCTGCGTGAGGGACGCGGTCTGCACCTGCGCCTGCTGAGACGCGGGGATGTCCGCGAGGAGCGTCGCGTCGGCTGCCGTCGCCTCGGCGTCGTTGGTCTGCGCGGTGCTGCCCGAGGCAACACCGACGACGCTTCCGACAGCGGTGACCGCGGTGGCCGAGGCCACTGCGAATCCCCGGACCGAAATCCGGCTCACACGGTTTCCTTCCAGCACCGTCCGCTTCGGTGACCCTGGCGGACGCGATCGTGCCCCTGACGCTGGCCTCCCAACTGCGTGGTCACGGGAGGCGCGGGCCCGGTGGGCAACTCCCCGGAAGGGAGTGCCGCGTGATGCTCGGGCGGCATACGGCGTCGTTATGGAGTTGAAGGTGCTGCTTTGGTGCCATACCGCTGGGGGTACACGTGTGCCGTATGCGGGGCCTGACAGGACTGAGACTCTGCCGTAACCCGATGGCAGGTGGCAATTCTGTGTTGCGTGTGAAAGCTCACATCCCGTTTGCGCCCCGGGATTTCAGGAAACCGCCACACACGAAGGCGCCGCCCGGCTAGGCTCTTGTGCCTTTGCCGGACGGCGCCAAGTGGGCGTCGACCAGGATCAGATGTGGCCGTCCTCCAGCATTTCGGTCACAAGCGCCGCAATCTGGGACCTCTCGGAACGTGTGAGGGTGACGTGCGCGAAGAGGGGGTGCCCCTTCAGCTTCTCGACCACGGCGACGACACCGTCGTAACGGCCGACGCGCAGGTTGTCCCGCTGTGCCACGTCGTGGGTCAGCACCACCCGCGAGTTGGCGCCGATCCGGGACAGGACGGTCAGCAGCACGTTGCGTTCGAGCGACTGTGCCTCGTCCACGATCACGAACGCGTCGTGCAGCGAGCGCCCGCGGATGTGGGTGAGCGGGAGCACCTCGAGCATCCCGCGCGCGGTGACCTCCTCGATGACCTCGCGGCTGGTGACCGCGGAGAGGGTGTCGAAGACGGCCTGCGCCCAGGGGCTCATCTTCTCGGCCTCGGAGCCCGGCAGGTAGCCCAGCTCCTGCCCACCGACCGCGTACAGCGGGCGGAAGACCATCACCTTCTGGTGCTGGCGGCGCTCCAGGACCGCCTCCAGGCCCGCGCACAGCGCCAGCGCCGACTTGCCGGTGCCTGCCCGGCCACCCATCGAGACGATGCCGACGTCCGGGTCGAGCAGCAGGTCGAGCGCGATGCGCTGCTCGGCGCTGCGGCCCTTGATGCCGAACGCCTCCCGGTCCCCGCGCACCAGGCGGACGTTGCCGTCGGCGGCGACCCGGCCGAGCGCCTTGCCGCGCTCGGACTGGATGGTCAGGCCGGTGTGCACGGGGAGGCCGGCCGCCTCCGGGACGTACGCGTGTCCTTCCTCGAAGAGGACGTCCACCTGGTCACCGGGGAGGGTGAGTTCGGACATCCCGGTCCAGCCGGAGTTCTCCGTGATGGCGAGTTCGGCCCGGTACTCCTCGGCGAGGAGACCGACCGAGGACGCCTTGATCCTGAGCGGCAGGTCCTTCGACACGACGGTGACGTCGTACCCCTCGGCCTGGAGGTTGCGGGCGACCGCGAGGATGCGGGAGTCGTTGTCCCCCAGGCGGTAGCCGCTGGGCAGCACGCTGGGGTCCGAGTGGTTCAGCTCGACACGGATCGTCCCGCCGAGTTCTCCGATCGGGATGGGGGCGTCGAGGCGGCCGTACTTCACCCGGTAGTCGTCCAGCAGGCGCAGCGCCTGGCGGGCGAAGTAGCCGAGTTCGGGGTGGTGCCGCTTGGCCTCCAGTTCCGTGACCACCACGATGGGGAGCACGACCTCGTGCTCGTCGAAGCGGGTCAGGGCGTTCGGGTCGGCCAGCAGGACGCTGGTGTCGAGGACATAGGTGCGCCGGTCTGGCTTGTGGCGCTTTGTGCTGGTCACCACGGAAGGACGTACCCCCTCGGATGAGGTCGGGGAGCGACGGAGTGGGAGCAGTGCCGGGAGGGCGGGGAGGGTGGGGAGACACAGTCCGGCAGGGCGCGGATGTCCATGCCGGTCGACGACCGCCCCGCGTGGGGCCGGCGACCGGCCCTCCGCCTCTTCGTCCGTGCCGTGACCGCACGATCGGGCTGGTGCAAGGGGCCTCCCGGGCGGACGGCCCCGAGCCGCCCGCTGAGATCCGACACCCGTGGTTCGGGTGTCGACCTGTCTGGACTATGCCCTCGAACACGCGCCGCCATGCAAATGCGGCCAACAGCGCGACGGTGAACTCCTTCCCACGGCCGCCCCGACCGGGGCGCACGACAACGCCCCGTCACCGGCGGGTGACGGGGCGGGGCCGGCGGGTCAGCCGCCGTACCGGCGGTGACGTGCGGCGTAGTCGCGCAGGGCGCGCAGGAAGTCGACCTTGCGGAAGGCCGGCCAGAAGACCTCGCAGAAGTAGTACTCGGAGTGCGCGGTCTGCCAGAGCATGAATCCGGACAGCCGCTGCTCGCCGCTGGTGCGGATCACCAGGTCGGGGTCGGGCTGGGCACCGGTGTAGAGGTGCCGGCCGATCATGTCGACGTCGACGGAGTCGGCGAGCTCCGCCATCGGCACGCCCTTGTCCTCGGCGTCGAGCAGCATGGAGCGCACCGCGTCGGCGATCTCCTGCCGGCCGCCGTAGCCGATGGCCACGTTGACGACTATGCCGTCGATGTGGGCGGTGGCCTCCTCGGCCTCCTTCAGGGTGCGCTGCATGCCCGCGGGCAGCAGGTCGAGGGTGCCCACGTGGTGGACGCGCCAGCGGCCGTCGGCGGCCAGGGTGCGGACGACGTCCTCGATGATGCCGAGCAGGGGGACCAGCTCGTCCCGCGGCCGGTCGAAGTTGTCGGTGGACAGCAGCCACAGGGTGACGACCTCGACGTCGGTCTCGGAGCACCAGCCGAGGAACTCCTCGATCTTCTCGGCACCGGCCCGGTGCCCGTGGACCGTGCTGGAGCCGCTGGCCTTCGCCCAGCGGCGGTTGCCGTCCATGATGACGCCGATGTGCTTGGGCACCTGAGCGTGGTCCAGGTGGCCTTCCACCCGGCGTGCGTAGAGCCTGACGAGCAGGCCGCGCAGCTTGTCGCGCAGGTTCACGTGACCCTCCGGGGGTTGGGCGCGGAGCAGGAGTGCCGGAGCCGTTGAGCCTACCCCTGCCGAAGGCCTGGTTCCGGCCCGGGCCTTGGGGGCGGGTTCGTACGGTTTCGCCGCCGGGCGGGACCGCCGGGGCCGGCCGCTGCCGCGTGGCGCGGTCCCCGCCGGTGAGGACACCGGACCCGTGCCGGACGGTTCCGGTACGGGGAGGTTCCGGCGCGGGGACGAAAAAACGGGCCGGTCCGTGGGGGGGAGACGGACCGGCCCGAGGGGGGGTTTCCACCATAACCCTTCGTAAGTGATGGTGGGTGCATCGGCGCGGAACAACTACTCTCCGGAATCATCCGGCGACGCCCCGGTGGGGGCGGAATGCGGGATTCAGCGGTGTCGCATGACCGATACAGAGCAGAATCCCAGGCGGATCCAGCCGAATGCACGTGCTTTCGTAAGGATTGAGCCATCTTGGGAAGTGTCGACGTGGTGCCCTCCTGATCCCCCCGTCGGGCGACGCCGTCAGCGAACGGTGACTTGACGGTTCCGCTGCCGGCCCGCGTACGGGCTCACCGGCCGACCCGCTTGCGCACGTCGAAGAGATGCCGGGTGCTGTGCGCGACGAACGGCCCGTGCGTCCCGATGCGCGCGTGCAGCTCCCGCAGGCGGGGCTCGTACGCCTCGACGGTGAAGCCGGGGACCATCCAGACCACCTTGCGCAGGAAGTGGACGACGGCGGCGACGTCATGGAACTCCATCCGCAGCCGCTCCGCCCGCAGCCCCACCACCTCCAGGCCCGCCGCCTGGGCACCGGCCCGCTCCCGCTCCGGGTCGCGCCCGGCCCGCACCTCCGCCGGCTGCGGGCCGAGGAAGTACTCGACCAGCTCGAAGACGCTCGCCGGACCCACGTGCTGGGCGAAGTACGTGCCACCGGGCCGCAGCACCCTGGCGATCCGGTCCCAGTGCGGGCGCACCGGGTGCCGGCTGAGCACCAGGTCGAACGCCTCGTCGGCGAACGGCAGCGGCGCGTCGTCCGGCGCGGCGACCACCACGACACCGCGTGGCCGCAGCAACGCCGTCGCTGCGGCCACGTTCGGCGGCCAGCCTTCCGTCGCCGCGACCAGCCTCGGCCGGGCCGGCTCCGCCCGGCTCAGCGCGAAGTCCAGCACCTCGCCGCCGCCGGTCTGGATGTCCAGCGCGGCCTCGGCGCCGGCCAGCCGCTCCCCCGCCGACCGGGCGTACCCCCACGAGGGCCGTGCCTCAGCGGCCCGCCCCTCGAACCACGAGAAATCCCACCCCTCGGTGGGCACGGCAGCCCCTTCGGCCACGAGGTCCTCGAACGAGCGGTTCACTGCCATGCCGCCATGATCCCAGCCCACGGCCGGGGGAACCGGCCGCCCGTCAGGCGGGCGGTCCGGCCGGCGGTGTCCCCCAGGTCGCCGGGGCGGGCTCCCCGAGGGCCAGCAGCACGTGCTCCCGCTCCCCGTGCCGGTCCGTGCCGATCCGCTCGAAGCCGTGTCTCTCCAGCAGCCGGACGGAGGCGGCGTTGCCGGAGAACGGGTCGGCGTACAGCGGACGTACGGGCTCCAGCTCCAGGAAGAGGCCGAGCGCGCGGGTGCCGATGCCGCGGCCCCAGTAGGGCCGTCCGAGCCAGTACCCGACGAACCGGCGCCCGTCGGCGGTCCACGACACGACGCTCCCAGCCACCTCCCCGCCGACCGTGACCGTCCGCACCAGGCAGTCGGGGTCGGGGAGCACCCGCTCCCGCCAGTGCCGGAAGAAGTCGTCCCGCGGCCGGGGGACGAACGTCGAGCGCCGGACGGCTTCCGGGTCGTGCTCGTAGACGAAGAGGACCTCCAGGTCCTCGTCCAGGACGTCCCGCAGGGCCACCGTCTCGTGTACGTCGGTCATGCGGCGCAGTGTGACACCCGCCACTGACAACGCCCTCCGTTCACGGCAGCAGGGGGCGGACCTCCTCGGCGGCGAACCGTACGAAGCCCTCCGGGTCGGGCTCGTCCGCGGTCGGCTGGAGGACGACGGTGTCCGCGCCGGCCTCCGCCAGCCTCCGCACGGCCCCGGCCACCGCGGCGGCGTCCCCCGCCACCCCCACGTCCGGCACCGACGCCAGCCCCTCGGCGGCGAGTTCGGCCCGCAGCCGGGCGTCGGCGCCCGCCCCCGTGGCGGCCAGGAGGTAGACGACGACCCGGTGGTGGCCGCCGCGCCCGGCCGCCCGCCGCCCCTCCTCGGCGAGCCGCCGGGCCCGCCGCACACCGTCCACGGAGGTGGCGCACGTGAGGAGGGTGCCGTCGGCCTTCTCACCGGAGAGCCGGAGCGTGCGGGGGCCGGTGCCGCCGGCGAGTACGTCGACCGGAGACCGCGGAGGCCAGTCCAGAGCGACGTCGTCCAGCCGGACGTACCGGCCGCGCACACTGACCCGTTCCCCGCGCAGCAGGGCGCGCAGGGCGTCGAGGTGCTCACCGAGCAGACCGAGCGGCGAGTCGGCCCGGGCCCCGACCTGTCCCATCCAGTCCTGCACCCCGTGGCCCACGGTCAGGACGGCCCGGCCGGGGAACAGGCGCTCCAGCGTGGCGGCCTCCATGGCGGTGACGGCCACGTTCCTGAGCGGCACGGGCAACAGGCCGATCCCGATCCGCACCCGCTCCGTCCAGGCGAGCGCGGCGGCGGCCGTGGACACCCCGCCCTCCAGGAAGCAGTCCTCCCACAGCCACAGCTCCTCGAGCCCCACCTCGTCCGCGAGGCGGGCGACGGCCCGCAGCCGCTCGGGCGGGAGCTGGGGACGGAACACGACACCGAGTGCAGTCATGAGGCCCTTCCTAGCGGGGAGGACGGGAAGAGGGCAACGCAATTACGCACCGGGGGACTTGCCGCTCCCCGTGGAGGGGGAAGGACGGGACATGGACACGGACATGGGCAGGGGCGGGGGCGGGGACGCGCACGGGGGTCGGGGCCCGGGCGGGGGCAGGGGCAGGCCGCGGGGAGGGTGGCGGGGGGACGGGCGCGGCCGGCTGCTCCTGCGGTCGGAGACCGGGGAGTCGCTCACCGCCCCCGTCCCCCTGGAGATCGCCGCGTCCTACCGGGCGCGGACGAGGGGACTTCTGGGCCGGGACTCGGTCGACGGGGCACTGCTGCTGTCACCGGCGAGCGGTGTGCACACGTTCGGGATGCGGATCCCGATCGACGTCGCCTACCTGGACCGCCGTCTGACCGTCCTGGCCGTCCGCACGATGCCCCCGGGCCGCCTGGGCCTGCCCCGCCTGCGGGCACGGCACGTACTGGAGGCGGAGGCCGGGGCGATGGCGGGGTGGGGGCTGCGGGCCGGGGTGCGGGTGGATGTCTATGTGGAGGCGGAGGTGGCGGTGGAGAGGGAATGTGACGGGGAGCCGGAGGAGACGCCCTGACGGACGGGTGGCTCACTGCTGGGTGCGTGGGAAGGACACCTCCACCCGGCGGTTCTTCTTCCGGCCGGCCTCGGTGGAGTTGTCGGCGATGGGGTACTGCTCGCCGTAGCCACGGACGTCGAAGGTGACGGCCGGGTCGTTCAGGTCCTGGTCGAGGACGGCCTGTACGGCGTCGGCTCGCCGCCTGGAGAGGGTGTCGCCGTGGGCGGAGGAGCCGAGGTCGTCGGTGAAGCCGAAGACGCGGACGCGCGTGGCGTGCTGCTTCCTGATCTCCTCGACGATGACGGAGACGCGGGCCCTCGCCTCACCGCCGAGTTCGGCGCTGTCCTTGCCGAACAGCACCTCGGCCTGGAGCGCGAAGGTCACGTCGGCGTTGGTGTCCTCCCGCCGCTCGTCCCCGCTCTGGTCCTCCACGACCGACTTGATGTCCAGCACCTTGGCCCCCGCCAGCGTGGCCCCCTCCGGCAGCTTCAGATCCGGATCGGTGGGATCGACCTTCACCGGGGCCGCGGCGGAGGGGGCGGTGCCGGGCGGAGTGCTGGGGCCGGCGTCGTCGGCGACCGCCGTCGCGCCGTGCGCGTACACCGTGAGCAGAAGGACAGCGGCCGTCAGCGCGAGCCGGGGTGTGGTGGTCACTTCTGCCTCACCCGGAGATCTTGAGGGCGGCCGTGGGGAACCCGGGCAGTTGGAAGTCCACTTCGGTCGTGGTAGTGGGTGGTGAGGGGAACTGCATGAAGACCGGCAGTGTGTCACCGGATCTCAGCGCCGGAAGCCCGGTCGTGGTGAGGGGCCGGCCATCCGTGTCACGCAGGACGTAGTAGCGCTTCTTCCCCTTGGGATCGACGAGCGTGGCGCCACCGAGTGAGCTGCCGTTCTTGATGATCTCGGTCTCGTTGCCGCTGAGGTTGGACGGGATGACAGCTGTGCTGCCGCCGTCGTTCTTCAGGTTTCCGTTCACCGTGATGAATCCACCGGAGTCCCGCTTGGCCGAGGTGATGGCCAGGAGCAGGCCGCTCGGGCCCTTGAGTTCGGCCAAGGGTTCGTCCGACTGCCCTTCCTGAGGGCTGGCGTGGGAATCACCGCTCCGGGAAGCCGAGGCCGGGTCTGCCGGCTTCTTGTCGTCACTGCCACCACCACCGCAACCGGCCACACTCACGGCCATGCCAACCGCAATGGTCAGTGCGATCACTCCCCTGCGGGCCCTCGCAGTGATCCGAATGCTCATCGCTCCGCTTCCCTTTTCACTCGTCGTTCGCTTGTCGGTCGGCCAAGTGGACATCGAACAGGTCCTCAGGACTCGGCAGCTTGTCCCGGTCAGCGGGATCGAGCTTCCAGGGCTTGCCGTCGCAGACGAGTGCAGGCAGCGGGGCGTTCTCAGCCTCTTGACCGGGGGCGTCGAAGTCGCAGAGCGGCTCGATCACGGCAGTGGCCGAGCGGCTGGAACGAATGTCCGCCACATCCGGCACGACCGAGTCCCCGACCCGCTTGTCGGTCCTGACCCTGACCGTTATCTCCAGCGGAAGGTGGTCGTCGCAGCTCTCGACCTGGCCGTCGTTCTGGGCGGCGAGTTGGTCGGCCCGCCAACAGACCGGGCTGTGGTGGTTCACGTCGCCCTCCAGGACCTCCTGCCACTTGGCCGGGTCCTCGAGAATTTCCTCCCACTGTCCCGTCAGGTCGGCACGACGACCCTGTGCCGCTGCCAGCGCTGCCGCGTCGGCCGCCGTCTGCGCCCCACTCCGGTTCACCGCGGCCTGGCCCACAGCGAGGTAGGCGAACGCAAGAAAGAGCAGGCCCGCCACCACCGTGATGTAGATGGGGAAGGCCTGCCCTGTATCGCCGTGCCGGCGGCGACGCCTCAGGTGATTTCGGTGATCTTGGCCTTGATCTTGTCCAGGATCGTCTGCCCGATGTCCGTCCCCGTGATCGCCAACACGATCGCGACCACCACCGCGATGATGCCCAGGTACTCGACGGCGGTCTGGCCCCGGTCGGCCGCACTCCGCCGCATGGACTCGACCGTCGTGTTCTTCCAGCCGTTCAGGCGAACCCTTGTCGCCACGGCCGCCTTCAGGAAAAGATCGCTCACGACGCTCCCCTCTGGGCCTGCTTTCGACCGACGAACCGTAGAGCGCATCCCCCGGCCGGTCGGAGGGTCCCAGGGCCCAGGGGTGGGCCCAAATCCGCTGGGGGGTGCTCGGCCGGCCGGTCATGTCAGGACACCCCCAGCCACTTCGCCGCCGCCTGGGAGCGCGTGGTGCTGTGGAGCTTGGCGAAGATGCGGTTGATGTGGTTCTTGACCGTCTTCTCGCTGATGAAGCAGGCGGCGGCGATCTGCTGGTTGGTCATGCCGGACGCGATGAGGTCCATGATCTCCGCCTCCCTCGTACTCAGCCGGAACCGTCGCCGGAACGACTGTCCCACACAGCGTTGCAAATGCGAAAGCGATTTGGCCGAGAAATCGGGTACTTCCGGGGCAGCTTGCTCGATGTCATGTGCTGGTGCATCTTCGCTGAGGTCGGTGAGGAGTGCGCGTGCGGCGCCCGGCGTGACATGCGGCCGTCCCTCCCGTACGTCCCGTACCGCCCTCACCAGCTGCTCCGTCGTGAACTCGCCGTGCACCAGGTATCCCCCCGCCCCCAGCCGCAGCGCCTCCCGTACGGTCCGGGTCTCGTGGCTGTAGGTGAGCATCATGACGGGGGCCAGCCGTGCCAGGTGGGGCAACGCCGAGATCCCGTCGACTCCGGGCATCCGGACATCGAGGAGGACGACGTCCGGCCGGTGCCGCAGCGCCGCCTCGTACGCCTCGCGGCCGTCCGTCGCCTCCGCCACCACCGTGGTGTCCGGGCGGTCCGACAACAGGGCCGTCAGTCCCGCGCGTACCACGGGATTGTCGTCGGCCACCAGCAGCCGCAGTGGCGGTGGAGCCGGCGCCGGCGGCGGGAAGTCCGGCCGGGGTTCGCGGTCCGAGGTCCGCATGGTGCCTCCTCTCAGGCTTCCTGGGAAACGGGATCGGCTGCCGGCAGGCGGAGGTCCAGGCGTACCTCCGTGCCGCGTTCGTGGCCGCCCCGCCCGATCCGGATGCGGGCGCCCGCCTGCGCGGCCCGTTCGACCATGCCGAGCAGGCCGAAGTGGCCGGAGTCCCGGAGCTGTTCCAGGGTGGTGCCGGGCGGGAGGCCGGTGCCGTCGTCGTGGATCGTGAGGCGGAGCAGACCGCCGTGCACCGTGGCGCGGATGTCCACCCGGGTCGCGGACGCGTGGCGGTGGGCGTTCTCCAGCGCTTCCGTGGCGATGGAGAGGACGGGCCGGGCGACGGCGGCGGGCAGGGGCGGGAGGGCGGCGGCGTCCTCGGGCCAGTGGCATGTCACCCGGAGGCCGGTGCGGGCGGTGAGGGCCCGCGCGTGGTCGGACAGGGCGTGCCACAGGGGGACGGGGGCCGTCGGGTCCGGCTGGTGCCGCCGTAGGTCCGTCAGCAGTTCCCGGGATTCCGCCGCCGCCCTGCGCGCCGAGCGCGACACCAGGTCCGCCTGTTCCCGGACGCGGACCGGGTCGGGCGCCTCCGCCGCGGCCGTGACCGCCAGGCCGTCCGCCGCGAGAGCCACGCCGTACAGGGTCTTGGCCACGGAGTCGTGCATCTCGCGGGCCAGCCGGGCGCGTTCCGCGCTCACCGCCTCCGTCGCCGCGAGGCGGGCCTGAACCGCCGTCAGCGCCTGGGTCGCGGCGCCGAAGCGGAGCATCAGGCCGCGCAGGGTGGAGCCCATCGCGCCGGTGATGACGCACAGGCCGGGCAGGAGGAGCGCCTCGGCGACGGGGGCGTGCCGGCCGGCCTTCAGGGTGGTGTGGACCAGGAGCAGGATCAGGGCCTCCAGGGAGGCGAAGCCGGCCGCGCCGCGCCAGCTGTAGACCAGGCCGGCCAGGAGCGGGGTGCAGACGCTGACGTAGGCGAGGGTGGTGTCCGGGCCCGCCGAGACGAGGAGGAAGGCGCCGCAGAGGGTGTCGGCGGCGAGGAGACTGGGATGGCGCAGGAGGAGGGGGCCGAAGCGTTCCCAGTCGCGGAAGAGGACGTACGACACCATGAAGGTGACGACGACGGCCGCGCCGACCAGGCGGGCGCCCAGGCCGGGGGCGGCGTTGAGGAGGGCGGCGGGGGCCGACACGACGGTCATCGCGAGGCGGAAGCCGAAGACCTGCCTGCACAGAGCCTGTAAGGCACGGATCTGGAGCTTCTCGGACGGCTCGGCGGGTACGACCGCCTGCCCCGGCGAGGCCTCCGCCGCACCTCCGTACGCCTCGCCTCGCGGCGCCCCGCCCCCCTCATCCCGCGGCGTCTCACCTCCGGACACCTCGGCCCGCGGCGCCGCGCCGTCGGACGCCTCAGCCCGCGAGGCCGCGTCCCCGGACGTCCGGACCGCTCCTGACCCCGCCGCCTCACTTCCGCCGCCCCGAGCCCCGACGGCCTCGCCCTCCGCGGCCTCACTCCCGGCGGCCCCCTCCCCCACCGTCCTCACCCGAGCCCCCGAACCCCCGACAACCCGACCGCCGAAAGCCCCGGCCCCGGCGGCCTCGCCCCCGGCCACCTCACTCCCGGCAGCCGCCTCCCCCACCGCCCTCGCCCGAGCCCCCGAACCCCCGACAACCCGACTGCCGAACGCCCCGGCCCCGACGGCCTCGCCCTCCGCGGCCTCACTCCCGGCGGCCCCCTCCCCCACCGTCCTCGCCCGAGCCCCCGAACCCCCGACAACCCGACCGTCGAAAGCCTCGCCCCCGGCGGCCTCGCCCCCGGCGGCCCCCTTCCGGCCTCCCGCGCCCCCGGCCGTCCCGGCGCCGGCTCCCGCTCCCCCTGCCGCCTCACCCCCGGAGGGCCCCGCACCGCCGGTCGTTTCCTTCGCGCGGTGGGTGAAGCGGCGCCAGGTCGAGGCGGCGCCGGTGCGGCCGGTGTGGCCGGGCAGTGTCACCGTCATGGCCGTCCTCACTTCCCCGTGAGCGAGCCGAAGTCCACCCCGGAGCCCAGCAGCAGGCCCGCGCCCAGCAGGAGCATGGTGGCGGGGACCATGAACGTGGTGATCATCAGCGTGGCCTTGGGCACCGCGCGCGCGGCCTTGCGGCGGGCGTTCTGGGCGTCGGTGCGGCGCATGTCCCTGGCCAGGGAGACCAGGGTGTCCACGATCGGGGCGCCCAGTTCCTCGCCCTGCTGGAGCGCGGTGACGAACATGGCCACCTGTTCGGAGTCGTTCCTGCGCCGCAGTTCCGTGAAGGCCTGGCGGCGGCTCATGCCGAGGTCCATCTGGCGCAGGGTGATGCGCAGTTCGTCGGCCCACGGGCCCTCGTAGCGGGCGGCGACCCGTTCCAGGGCCTGGCGGAAGCCGAGCCCGGCGCTGACCACCACCGCGAGGACGTCCAGGAAGTCGGGCAGCGTGCGCTCGATGACGTCCCGGCGGACCCGGATCGCCGACCAGATGCCGACCTCCGTCCAGAACGCGCCGAAGGCCAGCAGGAGCAGGGCCACGAACCACTGGCCGCGGAGCAGGAAGACCACGAAGCCCACGCCGCCCAGCGCGCCGTAGACCGCGCGGCGGGCCGCGTAGCGGTCGATGGTCAGGCCGCCGGGGTTGCCCGCCAGGTCGATCCTGCGGCGGTACCGGGCCACTCGTCGCGGGCCCATGAGGCGCAGGACCGCCGGGGCGTAGCGCATGCCCATCCGGTCGACGGCCGAGCCGACCGCGCCGGTGCGGGTGGCGCCGACCTCGAGGGCGACGGCGAGGTCGGCGGGCAGCCGGGCGTCCGCGCGGTACATGCGCAGGCCCGCGAAGGCGCCCCAGACGCCGAGGCCCGTCAGCAGGGCGAGCAGGAGTGCCATGGTGCCTTCCTCAGACGTCGATCCGGCTCATGCGCCGGATGAGGACGAAACCGACGGCGTACATGGCGAACGCGATGATCACGCTGGCCTGGCCGACCGGTGAGCCGGTCATGCGGTCCAGGGCGCCGTCCTTGACGCCGTTCATCAGGAACAGCGCGCCGATCCCGAGGACGGGGACGGCGTACGAGGTCATGGTCACCTGGGAGAGCTGGGTGCGGATCTCGCGCCGGGTCTCCTTGCGTTCCTCCAGGGTGTCGGTGAGGTTGCGCAGGGCGGAGACCACCTGGCCGCCCGCCCGGTTGGACAGGACGAGGGTGGTGACCAGGACGACCAGTTCGCGGGAGGGCAGCCGGTCGGCGAGTTCGCCGAGGGCGTCGTCGAGTGAGTGGCCGATGGCCAGCTGGTCGGCGACCTTGGCGAGTTCCTCGCCCGCCGGGGCCTCCAGTTCCTCCGCCGCCATGCCGATCGCCGTGCGCAGGGCGAGACCGGCCTGGGTGGCGTTGGCCAGGATGCGGGCGAGTTCGGGGAGTTGGCCGATGAAACGTTCGATGCGTTTGCGGCGCTGCCAGTTGAGGAACTGGACGGCCGCCCAGATGCCGACGAGTCCGGCGAGGGGGCCGAAGAAGGGGGCCAGGGCGGCCTGGCCGATCAGCCAGAGCGCGGCGACCGTGAAGAGGACGCCGGCGAAGAACTCGCCCGGTGTGACGTCGAGGCCGGTCGCCGCGAGGCGCAGTTCGAGCCGGCGGCCGAGGCGGGTGCGGCGCAGTCTGCGGTCCAGGTCGCGGAAGTGGCGCCGGCGGCCGGTCGCCGGGGGCGCGTCGGTGTGGGCGAGGCGGTCGACGAGGGCGGCGCGCCGGGCCCGGCCCGAGGCGTAGGTGTGGATGCCGGCCACCGCCAGGACGCAGGTCAGCAGCGTCACACCGGTGGTGAGCTGGACGAGGGTGTGCAGTTCCATGGTCCTACCTGGCTTCTCGGGTCGCGAGCTGTTCCGCGGAGTGGGCGACGCCGAAGGCCTGCGGGACGGGCTGGCTCGCCATGTAGAGGCGGTCGGCGGTGCGGCGGGGCAGCGGGAAGTACTGGAAGGTGCCGTGGACACGGCCGTCGGACGTCATGGGCCGGGCGTCGAACCGGGCGACGGTGGCCAGCCGGTACGGCTCCCCGCCGTGGCTGTCGAGCAGCGCGATCTCGGTGATGCGGCGGGCGCCGTCGGCGAACCGGGTGAGCTGGACGATGACGTCGACGGCGCTGTTGATCTGGTCGTGCAGGGCGACGAAGGGGACCTCGACGTCGGACATGGAGGCCAGGGTCTGGAGGCGGGTGAGGGCGTCCTCGGCGCTGTTCGCGTGCACGGTGGCCAGGGAGCCGTCGTGGCCCGTCGACATCGCCTGGAGCATGTCCAGGGACTCGCCGCCGCGGACCTCGCCGACCACGATCCGGTCGGGGCGCATGCGCAGGGAGTTGCGGACCAGGTCGCGGATGGTGATCTGTCCCTTGCCCTCCACGTTCGGCGGGCGTGACTCCAGGCGGACCACGTGGGTCTGCTGGAGCTGGAGTTCGGCGGAGTCCTCGATGGTGATGATGCGTTCGTGCGGCGGGATCAGCCCGGACAGGGAGTTCAGCAGGGTCGTCTTCCCGGTGCCGGTCGCGCCGGAGACGATGATGTTGAACTTGGCCTGCACCAGTCCGGCCAGCAGGTACACCATGTGTTCGTCGAGCGAGCCGAAGCCGATCAGCTCCTGGAGGGTGAACGAGCGCGGGAAGCGGCGGATGGTGAGGATGGGGCCGGTCAGGGACAGCGGCGGGATGATGACGTTGACGCGTTCGCCGGAGGGCAGCCGGGCGTCCACCATCGGGTTGGACTCGTCCACGCGGCGGTTGACCGTCGACACGATCCGTTCGATGGTCTGCATCAGCTGGTCGGTGGAGACGAAGCGCAGCGGCAGCTGTTCGACCCGGCCGCCGCGTTCCACGAAGATGGCGTCGGGGCCGTTGACCATGATCTCGGTGACCGAGGTGTCCTCCAGGAGCGGTTCGAGGATGCCGAGGCCGAGCGCCTCGTCCACGACCCGGCGGATCAGCTGGGCTCGCTCGACGGTCGACAGGACCGGGCCCTCGCGGCTGATGATGTGCCCGAGCACGCGTTCCAGCCGGGCCCGGCGTTCGGCGGCGGCCAGCGAACTCATCTCGGCGAGGTCGATCTCCTCGAGGAGTTTGGCCCGGTAGGAGGCGACCAGATGCCCGTCCCCGCCCCGGCTGCCGTGGTCCTCGGGTGTGCTGATGCGTGCCCGCAGGCTCATGGGTTGCTGCTCCTCGGCTGGTGGTCGAGCGGCATGGTGGCGGACTTCCGGGCGGGGTCGAAGTGCCAGCCGGGGACGATCTGCGGGATGGACACGGTGGCGGTGACGGTCACCGAGCCGGCGCCGCCGCCGTCCGGGCCGCACGACACCGAGAGCGCGCCGCTGACCGCCTGCGCGCACGCCTGCTGGGCGTCCTGCCCCAGGGACGCCGCCCGCGCCCCGGCCCGGGCCGCCGTACCGGCCTGCTCGGCGGCGTAGGCGACGGCTCCGATCTGGATTCCCGCCATGGCCACGATCAGCAGGACCGGGACGAACCCGAGGTACTCGATGGCCACTTGGCCCGCGTCGCGCCGCCTGCGCCGGTACGGCATCTCAGCGCTTCACCTCCTCGACGGCCCCGGCGTGGCCCCTCACCTCGACCGGGAAGTCGATGAGGCCGGGGAAGAGGACGGGTACGTGCAGCGTGACCTCGGCGGTCACATAGCCGCTCGGGTTGCAGTCCACTCCGGCACTCCCCTTCCATGCCGCCGACAGGTGCTCGAGCCCCGCGGCCGAGCAGGCCGCCTGGCGCGCGCCGCCCCGCGGTGCCGCCGTTCCCGCCCGCACCGCCTCGTCCGCAGCATTCCCGGCGAGCGTGAAGGTGTACCCCACGAGCACGGCCTGCCACACGAGCACCAGTGTCAGGACGATCAGCGGCGTCATCCCCAGGAACTCGATGCTGACCTGTCCGCGGTCTCCACCCCGCGGGTCTGCGCGGTCTCCACCCCGCGGGTCTGCGCGGTCTCCACCCCGTCTCATGGGCGGCTCACTCCTTCCGCCGTCGCAGTCCGGCAGCTCCGCGGCCCGTGCCGCGGTGGGCGCCCTCGCCCGCCTTCACCAGCCCCAGCTCCCCCGCGAGCGCCCACAACGCCTGCTTCACCGTGCTTCTGCCGTCCAGCTCGTGGACCCGCCCGGCGTCCACGACCCCTTGCAGTTCCCTGAAGTTGGCGGGGACGGTGGTGCGGGCGAGTGCCGTACCGGTGATGCGCCGGATCAGGGCGGGCTGGATCTCCGTGTTCCGCGCCTGCCGGTTCACGACCACCGTCGTCTCCTCGGCCTTGCGGATCTGGAGCCGGTCCCACATCCGAACGGTCCGTTTGGCGGCGCGTACGGCGATGACGTCCGGGGTGGTCACGAGCAGCGCGGTGTCCGCCGTCTCGACGGCCACCGCACCCGCGCCGCTGAGCTGGGAGCCGCAGTCGATCACGACGATCTCGTAGCGGGCGCGCAGGGCGCTGACGATCTGGCGGGCGGCGCGGTCGGTGACCTCCTCGCCGCGTTCGCCCTCGCCGGGGGCGAGGAGCAGGGCGAGGCCGGTGTCGTGGCGGAAGACGGCGTCGGCGAGGACGCGCGGCGAGATGTCGGTGATGGCGGCCAGGTCGACCACCGAGCGGCGGAACTGGACGTCCAGGTAGGAGGCGATGTCGCCGGTCTGGAGGTCGAGGTCGACGAGCACGGTGGCACGGCCGGAGGCCTGGGCGGCGAGGGCGAGCTGGACGGCGGTGAGGGTGGCGCCGGTGCCGCCCTTGGCACCGCTGACCGTGACGACCGTGCCGCCGGCCCCGCCGGTCACGTCGGCGCCGTGGCCGAGATGGCGGCGTACGCCCGTCGACCACTGGGCGACGGCCTGGACGCGGCCGGCGAGTTCCTCGTACGACAGCGGGAGCGCGACCAGGCCGCGGGCGCCGGCGTCCATGGCGGCGGCGAACAGGCCGGGGCTCGCGTCGGTGGTGACGAGGACGACGCCGGCGGCCGGGAAGCGCAGGGCGATCTCCCGGATCAGTTCCAGCGCGGGGACGGGGCCGATGCGTTCGTGGACGACGACCACTTCCGGCAGTTCCTCGACCGATTCGGCGGCGAGCCGGGCGAGGGTGTCGACCAGTTGGGTGGAGTCACCGGCCGGGGGCTGTGGTTCGGCGTCGGGGAGCTGGCTGAGCAGGGTGACGAGGGAGCGGACGGCGTCCGGGTCCGCGCCGGCCGGGAGGATCCTGGTGGGCATGGCCGCCTCTCACTTGTCCGTCGCGAGTTCGTAGGTGCGGTCCTTGTCGGGGACGCTGGTCTCGCTGCCGGGTGCCACGAGCGCGAGCCGGACGCGCTGGGCGAAGGACTCGGCGTAGGTGACGCGCTGGGCGTCGATGGTGGACAGCGCGAAGGTGATGGGGACGGCTTCGGTGGGCTGCTGGTTCTTGTCGCGGTCGGGGTCCAGGGCGGTGATCTGGCCGACGTCGAGGACCCGCGCGTTCGTGACGATGATCTTCGACTGGTCGGGGTCGCCCTCCTTCCTCCCCTCGAAGGTGGCGTAGACGTTGACGCGCGACCCGGGGGTGATCTTTCCGGCGACGCCGGTCGCCGCGTCGATCATGATGGCGACCTCCTGCTGGCCGGGCTGGAGGGCGGGCTGGTCCACGATCATGTCGGTCTGGAGCAGGGAGCCGGGGTGCAACGTGGTCACGGCGATCTTGCCGCGGAGCTGGCGGAGGTCGGTGACGGCGCGGTCGGACAGCCATCGCCTGGGCATCCGGATCTTCTCGAACTGGCCCGTGTCCAGCGTGGTGTACGGCTTCACCTCGGACCTGACCCGGTAGGCGGTGGCCTCGGGCCCGACCTTGGAGTTCGCGTCGTGGACGACGGAGAGCACGCCGGCGAACGCGCCGAGAGCGCACAGGACCGACAGGATCAGGAGTATCACGCCGCGGCGCTGACGGGAGTTCATGAACCGTGCAACCTCATTGGGGGAATCGGTCGAGCGGGATGTGAGGGCGGTGTCCGGGCCGGTCAGGCGGGCGTCCGCCGGTCCGGTGCGCGGGGCGGCTCGTGGGCGGGCGGGGTGGCGGAGCAGAAGACGCAGCGGTCGCCGATGACGTCCATGCCGCACCAGTGGCAGCTGGTCCGGCGCACGGAGGTGACCAGTTGGTAGAGGACGGAGAGGTCGGCGAGGTAGCTGCAGAACTCGATCAGGCGGCCGGTCCCCCACCACACCGGGGACTCGGCGGGCAGCGGGGTCTCGCGCAGACCGTGCACGTTCCACGCCGTGCCGAGCCCGGCGGCCCAGTCGCTCTGCAACTGCCCCTTGGCGACCAGCATCCAGGTGCCGAACTCGGGCCCGTCGAGGGTGGCGCCGGGGGCGACCTTGACGAGCTGGGGCTCGGGGTGGGCGACGACCGCGAACTGGCTTCCGGGCACCCAGGACCTGGCGTGCGCCTTGAGTCCGACCGGGACCCGGTCCAGCTTGGCGACGGAGCCGAGGACGGCGCCGGCGTGGAGGTAGTGGGTCAGCAGCCGTCCGGCGGAGGCGAGCACGCCCGGGCTGAGGTCGCAGGAGGCGAGCTGGCGCAGCTGCCGGGCCAGGACGGCGACCGCGAGGGGCGGCAGCCCGGGCCGGAAGAGGGCGATGCGGTCGCTCTCCAGCAGCGAGCGCAGGGTGTACAGCCGCCGTACGACCGGCTCCGGGGTGGCCTGTGAGCACAGGACGACGACATGGCCGTACTGCTCGGTGAGGGTGTGGAGTTCGGTGAGCGCATGGTCCAGCGGCTTGTCGTCGAGGCCGCTCAGCACGGCGGCGGGCATGGTCCGTTCGTCCTGCGCCGGCAGTGCCATGTCGGCACTGGTCACGGCGATGGCAGTTGGCACGCGCAGCTCCCCGCTCTTCACACCCTCCGGCCCAACCGGTGGTGACTCCCATGCGCCGGACGACTTCGTTGCGTGACTACCTGAGCACTGTATCCACGGGCGTATGGCCGGAGAACAGCGTTTGTGGAGCCGGTGGGGAAGTCCCCCGGCGCAAGTCCCGTCAAACCGGTACACGTTGCCCGGCCGGCCCGGGACGGGTTCGGTCTGGACCTCTTGACACCCCGATTGGTCTGGACCAACTTGTAGGCGAGCGGTGGCCACCGCGCTCTCCCCCTCTCCCCGCCGACTCCCCACCGAAAGGCTCCCCGTGGACCGCGCATCAGGCATACCCAGACCCCGCGGAGGGCGGCTCGCGGCATGGTCCGCCGCCACCGCCCTCGCCCTCTCGGTGGCGGGCCTCGCCGCCACCCCGGCCTCCGCGGCGGACGTCAACAACGTCAGGAACGCCGGCTTCGAGTCGGGCCTGACCAACTGGACCTGTACGGCGGGCAGCGGTACGACGGTCTCCTCCCCGGCGCACGGCGGCTCCGCCGCCCTCAAGGCGACCCCGGCCGGCCAGGACAACGCCCAGTGCACCCAGCCGGTGGCGGTCAAGCCCAACTCGACGTACACGCTGAGCGCGTGGGTGCAGGGCGGCTACTCCTACCTGGGCGTGACGGGCACGGGCACCACGGACGTCTCCACCTGGACCCCCGACTCCTCCGCCTGGAAGCAGCTGTCGACGACGTTCACGACCGGCGCGTCGACGACGTCCGTCACCGTCTACACCCACGGCTGGTACGGCCAGGCGGCCTACTACGCCGACGACATCTCGGTCCACGGCCCCGACGGCGGCGGTGGCGGCGACCCCGCCCCGACGGTCCCGGCGGCGCCGGGCGGCCTGTCCGTGACCGGTACGACGTCCTCCTCCGTGTCGCTGTCCTGGTCCACGGTGTCGGGCGCGACGGGCTACAACGTCTACCGCGACGGCACCAAGGTGACGGCGGTGACCGGCACGTCCGCGGTGGTCACCGGCCTGTCCGCCTCGACGGCCTACACCTTCCAGGTCACGGCGACCAACGCGGCGGGCGAGTCGGCCAGGTCGGCGTCCGTGACCGGCACGACGTCATCCGGCACGGGCGGCGGCGGAGGCGGCACCCTCCCCAAGCACGCGGTCACCGGCTACTGGCAGAACTTCAACAACGGCGCGACCGTCCAGAAGCTGTCCGACGTCCCCTCCGCCTACGACATCATCGCCGTGGCCTTCGCGGACGCGACCTCCACACCGGGAGCCGTGTCCTTCAGCCTGGACTCGGCCGGCCTCGGCGGCTACACGGTCGACCAGTTCAAGGCCGACATCAGGGCCAAGCAGGCGGCCGGCAAGAAGGTCGTCATCTCGATCGGCGGCGAGAAGGGTTCCGTGTCGGTGAACGACGCGGCATCGGCGACGAACTTCGCCAACTCCGTCCACTCGCTGATGCAGACGTACGGCTTCGACGGCGTCGACATCGACCTGGAGAACGGCCTCAACGCGACCTACATGACGCAGGCGCTGCGCGCGCTGTCGTCGAAGGCGGGCTCCTCCCTGATCCTCACGATGGCCCCGCAGACCATCGACATGCAGTCCACGTCGGCGGCCTACTTCCAGACGGCCCTGAACGTGAAGGACATCCTCACGGTCGTCAACATGCAGTACTACAACAGCGGTTCCATGCTGGGCTGCGACGGCAAGGTCTACAGCCAGGGCACGGTCGACTTCCTCACCGCGCTGGCCTGCATCCAACTGGAGGGCGGACTCGCCCCGAACCAGGTGGGCCTCGGCCTGCCGGCGTCACCGAGGGGCGCGGGCAGCGGTTACGTCTCCCCGACGGTGGTCAACAACGCCCTGGACTGCCTGGCCAAGGGCACGGGCTGCGGCACCTTCAAGCCGTCCAGAACCTACCCCGGGCTGCGCGGCGCGATGACCTGGTCCACGAACTGGGACGCGGCGGCCGGCAACGCCTGGTCGAACTCCGTGGGGGCCCACGTGCACGCCCTGCCGTGACCTGACCCGCACGGCGAGACCGGCGCCCGGACCCCCCACGGTCCGGGCGCTGCCGCGTGCGGGGAGGAGCGCTCCGGCTGGCCGGACCTGACCGGTCGGGTCCGTATCGCGTTGCGGGCACCAACGCCCGAATGTGATGATCCCGGACATGGCCGAGCACGGGGGAGACGCCGACGCGGCGGGCCACGCCCGCAGATCACGGCTGTACGACTACGCGGAACCGACCGGATCCGAGCGGGAGGAAACCTCGGCCGCGGACACTTCCGG
The DNA here is from genome assembly GCF_043080665.1 of Streptomyces sp. NPDC014991. Lineage (NCBI taxonomy): Bacteria > Bacillati > Actinomycetota > Actinomycetes > Kitasatosporales > Streptomycetaceae > Streptomyces > Streptomyces sp. NPDC014991. The sequence goes on along the minus strand of NZ_JBIBVY010000005.1, from coordinate 101,382 downwards.
CATTCCTGCCGCCGACGCCGTCGAGCGAAGTCGCCGCGCGTTCGCCGTCCTGCTGGGCGAGTTCCGGCGCACGGCCGTCCTCGTCCCCCTCGACCACGAGGACGGAAGCCCGCTGACCGCGGACTTCGGCGGCGTCCGCTGGTTCTACGCCTTCTCGGGCGAACCGGCCCTCGCCCGGTTCGCACTCGCGCGGGGCGAGGGCGACCGGGAGTGGGCGTACCAGCGGTGGCTGGGCGCCCGGCTGCTGGACGCGGCCGTGCCGGCTGCGGGAGTTCCGTGCGGGGTGGCACTGGACTGCGCGGACGGTGCGGACGGGACGGTGTTCCCTCCGGTGCGCGGGATCGGGCCGGACGAGGTGGCGGTGGACGCCGACGGTGAGGCGGGGGACGAGCGGTGACCGACAGCGGCAAGGACCTGAGGACCGACGGCCTCGACCTGATCGCCAAGGGTCTGACCGATGCCCTGGGCGAACTGAAGGAGCTGGGCACGGTCGGGGAGGCCGGGGCCGGGCGCGGTTTCGGCGACATCGCTCTGTCCGGTCTTGAGTTGGGGCACGAGGGCCTGACGGGGGAGTTCAAGTCGTTCTGCGAGCGATGGGAGTGGGGCGTGCGCTCGCTGATCAACGAGGGCAACGGCTTCGCGGTCAAGACAGGCCTGTCGGCGGGCACGTACTACGAGACCGAGAAGTACGTCGAGGGCAGTTTCAAGGTCGTCACGAACTCGGCCGTCGGTAATCCGTACGCCTCCGAGGAGGACGTGCGGAAGACGGGCTGGGGCGACATCGCCGGATCCGGTGCCTACGGCGGTGACGTCGACTACAGCAAGGAGTCCTTCGAGCAGGCGTGGGACAACAGCAAGGGGGGCTGGAAGGCCGCCGGGGACGACGCGTCGACCTCGCACACCATCGGGCCGCTGCCAGGCGTGGGACTGGGCGACCTGCGCGACATGGCCGGTCACCCGGATGACGAGCGGCCGGGCGGTACCGGCTGATGGGCATCGGGGACATCACCGACTCGCTGCTCGGCGGCGGCGAGCATCTCGTCGACGGCGGCAAGAAGCTTCTCGGCAAGGGCGTCGACTGCACCACCGACAGGATCGGTGAGGGCCTGGACCACCTCGGGGCGCACAAGTGGGCCGACGTGGTGGAGGACTGGGGCGACGCGATCGTCTCCGACCTGGGCGCGACCCCGGGCGAGCAGCAGCTCGGCGAGACCGACGAGGCGAACGAACTCGTCCACGGCAGCCCGGCGAAGATCCGTGCGAGCGCCAGGCGTCTGCGGGACTTCCACGGCGCGTTCGACAAGGTCGGCCAGGGACTCAGGAAGGTCGACTCCTCCGGCTGGCAGGGCGCCGGCGGTGACGCCTTCCGCAGGAAGTTCGGCGTCCACCCCGTCAAGTGGGCGCAGGCCGCCGAGGCGTGCGGGACGGCGGCCGGGGCGCTGGAGGCGTACGCCGACACCGTCAAATGGGCGCAGGGCCAGGCCAGGGAGGCCGTGGAGCTCTACGACAAGGGTGTGAAGGCGTCCAGGGCGGCGTTCGAGACCCACAAGCGGAAGGTCGAGTCGTACAACGCCAAGGCCGAGGCGAACGAGGATCCCGAGCCCGGCCCGTTCCACGACCCGGGCAAGGCCGACGTCCAGGCCGCGCACCACAAGCTCGCCGAGGCCCGCAAGCAGCGCAACACCGCCGCCTTCGAAGCCCAGGGCAAGGTCAGGGCGGCCCTGGCCCACGCGCCCGCCGAACCACCGCCCCTGGAGCGCGTCGAGCGCGACCTCACCGACGGTTTCCAGTCCGGCGCCACCGAACTCGCCCACGTCGTGGGCGGCGCCCTCAAGGGCACGGCCGGGCTGGTCGACTTCGTCCGCGGCCTCAACCCCGCCGACCCCTACAACGTGACCCACCCGGCCGCCTACCTCCAGAACGTCAGCATGACGCTCTCCGGCCTGGTCTCCACCGCCGCCCACCCCGAACGCACCGCGAAGACCATGTACGACGAGTTCCGCAAGGACCCGTCGGAGTTCGGCGGTCGCATGCTTCCCCAGTTCTTCGGCACCGGCGGCGTCGGCATGGAGGCGGGGCTGGCGCGGGACGCGGCCCAGGCGGGGCTCACGCGCCAGGCGGCTGAGGCGGCGGCCCGGGAGGCACGGGCGGGAGCGGAGGGCGCGGCGGGGAAGTCGGCCCGGGACACGGTCGAGCACGATCCCCCGCGGCACTCGCACGACGAGAACAGCGCCAAGGGCTGCGGCGACCCGGTCAACGTGGCCACCGGCAGGATGTACCTGCCGCAGACGGACGTCACCCTCCCCGGCGTGCTGCCGCTCCTCCTCACCCGGCGGGTCGAGTCCGGCTACCGCCTCGGCCGGTGGTTCGGCCCGTCCTGGTCCTCCACGCTGGACCAACGCCTGGAGATCGACGCGGAGGGGGTCGTCTTCGTCACGGACGACGGCCGGCTCCTGTCGTACCCCCACCCCGCCCCGGGCCTGCCCACCCTGGCGAGCCACGGCCCCCGCCTCCCCCTGGACCGGGTGGACGACGGCTACACGATCACCGATCCCCGTACCCACCGCACCTGGCACTTCGCCGACCGGGGCCCCGGCCTCGCGGTCCTGGAACAGGTGGATGACCGCAACGGCAACTGGATCACCTTCGAGTACGACGCCGACGGCACCCCGCTGGGCGTCTTCACGAGCGCCGGACAAGGCGTCCGCATCACCACGGACGCGGGCCGCGTCACGGCGTACCACCTGACCGCCACCGGTGAGGAACTGAAGCGCTTCGGCTACACGGACGGCAACCTCACCGAGGTCGTCAACTCCTCGCGCCTGCCCCTGCGTTTCACGTACGACGAGCGGGGCCGCATCACGTCCTGGACGGACACGAACGGCCACGGCTACGCGTACGAGTACGACGACCAGGACCGCTGCACCGCCCAGAGCGGCGCGGCCGGCCACATGGCCGTGCGCCTGACGTACGAGGGCCCGGACCCGGCGACGGGCCTGCGCACGACGACGGCGACGACGGCCCGGGGCCACACGCACCGCTACCTGATCAACGAGACCTGGCAGGTGGTGGCGGAGACGGACCCGCTGGGCGCGACGGTCCGCCACGTCCGCGACCGGCACCACCACCTGCGCTCCACGACGGACGCGCTGGGCCGCACGACGACGTTCGCGTACGACGGGAACGGCAACCTCACGCGCGTCGTCCGCCCGGACGGCCGCGAGGCAAGGGCGGAGTACGACGACCTGGGCCTGCCGGTGAAGGTCGTGGACCCGGCCGGCACGGTGATCCGCCAGACGTACGACGAGCGGGGCAACCGCACGTCGGTCACGGATTCAGCGGGCCGGACGACCCGCTTCACGTACACGGAGGCCGGCCACCTGACCTCGGTGACGGATCCCCTGGGGAACACGACGAGGGTCGTCTGCGACCGCGCGGGACTCCCGGTGGAGGTGACGGACCCGCTGGGCGCGACCGTGCGCTACGAACGGAACGCGTTGGGCCTGCCGACCGCGATCACGGACCCCGCCGGCGCCACGACACTTCTCGCCTGGTCGGTCGAGGGGCATCTGACCCGCCGCACGGCCGCCGACGGCACGACGGAGACGTGGACGTACGACGGCGAGGGCAACCGCACGAGCCACACGGACCCGCTCGGCGGGGTGAGTCGCTTCGAGTACACCCACTTCGACCTGCTGACCGCCCGCACCGGCCCCGACGGCGTCCGCCACGAGTTCGAGCACGACACGGAGTTGCGCCTGACGAGGGTCACGAACCCGCAGGGCCTGACCTGGACGTACGAATACGACGCGGCCGGCCGCCTGCGCTCGGAGACCGACTTCGACGACCGTGTGCTGACGTACTCCTACGACCCCACGGGACGTCTGACCTCCCGCCGGAACGCGCTCGGCGAGGAGGTGACGTTCGAGCGCGACGAACTGGGCCAGGTCCTCCGCAAGAACGCGGCCGGCCAGGTCACGACCTACGCCTACGACCTCACCGACCAGCTCGCCGGGGCGACGGGCCCGGACGGCACGACGCTGACGCTGCTGCGCGACCGCCACGGCCGTCTGCGCTCCGAGACGGTCGACGGCCGGACGCTGACGTACGCCTACGACGCCCTGGGCCGTCGCACGGGCCGCACGACCCCGACCGGCGCCGTCTCCACCTGGTCCTACGACGCGGCAGGCCGCCGCACGGACATGGTGGCGTCGGGCCGCGCCATCGACTTCACGTACGACGAGACGGGCCGCGAACTGACCCGCCAGGTCGGTGGAGCGGTCACGCTGGAGCACGCCTACGACGCCCTGGGCCGCCTGACGACCCAGTCGGTGACCGGCGCGCACGGCCGCACGGTGCAACACCGGGCGTACACCTACCGTCCCGACGGCAACCTCATCGGCGTGGAGGACCACCTCTCCGGCTCCCGCCACTTCGACCTGGACGCGACGGGCCGGGTCACGGCGGTCCACGCGGCGGGCTGGACGGAGCGGTACGCCTACGACGCAGCGGGCAACCAGACCCAGGCGTCCTGGCCGACGGACCACCCGGGCGTGGAGGCGGTCGGCTCCCGCTCGTACGTCGGCACCCGCATCACCCGAGCCGGCAACATCCGCTACGAACACGACGCCCTGGGCCGCATCACCCTGCGCCAGAAGACCCGCCTGTCCCGCAAGCCGGACACCTGGCGCTACGCGTGGGACGCGGAGGACCGCCTGACGTCGGTGGTGACCCCGGACGGCACCCGCTGGCGCTACACCTACGACCCGCTCGGCCGTCGCACGGCGAAACTCCGCCTGGCGGACGACGGCGAAACGGTACGGGAAAGGGTGGACTTCACCTGGGACGGCACCACCCTGTGCGAACAGACGACAACCTCCGCAGACCTCCCCCACCCGGTCACCCTCACCTGGGACCACCAGGGCCTGCGCCCGCTGTCCCAGACAGAACGCATCACGGCGGCCGACGCCCCGCAGCAGGAGATCGACTCCCGCTTCTTCGCCATCGTCACCGACCTGGTCGGCACCCCCAGCGAACTCGTCGACGAACAGGGCGACATCGCCTGGCACACCCGCAGCACCCTGTGGGGCACGACGGCCTGGTCGACAACCAGCACGACCTACACGCCCCTACGCTTCCCAGGCCAGTACTACGACCCGGAAACGGGCCTGCACCACAACTACTTCCGCCACTACGACCCGGAAACGGCGCGGTACCTCACTCCCGATCCACTCGGACTGGCACCGGCTCTCAATCCGGCCACCTACGTCCACGACCCCCGGGCGTTTACTGATCACTTGGGGCTCGCTCCTGATGCCTGTCCCGACGGGGAAGTCGGACGCCAGTGGTTCCCGGATGAGAACTATGAACCGCGTGCGATCGATGATCGTGTAGCTGGAAATGGTGACCGTAAGGCGTGGTTCGAAACTCCGCGGGACGTTCACGAACTGGTGGAGAGGTTGATCAACGACCGCGATTATCCGCAGCGCCTTACCGCTAACCGCGACGGCACACGAAAACTGGACTTCTATCAGGGTGGCAATTCTCGCGCGGGAACGCGCTGGGCTGGTTCTCCGATCTATGACAACGGCGATTCACTCAGCCAACTGCGCGTCATGGTCGACGGAGACGGTAACATCGCGTACATCGGCAGGCGCAGGGACGGCTCACACAACTACGACCAAGTCATTCCGTACCCTTGGGCCAAGAGACCGATGAATTAGAGAACCCGACCATCACCGCAGAACCGGGGTGATTCTCATGCAGGGAACAGAACTGGCCAGGACCCTGGCCACGGCAGGACTGAAGTATCTAGGCATGGTGGCACCTTCCGAGCCCCTCATTCCCCCACGTCTTGCTACATTCGTGAACTCGACGGCTGCCGGCGGGCAGGAGTGGGCCGTGAGCATCGAGAACGACGCTCCGGACTTCCGGGAGAGGGTCAATCACGAGTGGTACATGCTCGGCGCGCATCAAGGGTTGTTCATCACATCAAAACCACAGTTCCTCATCGCCGTGCGCGATGTCGAGAACGACCGCCCCGACATGGCATGGTGGGCACGCGTACAGCTCCAGACAGACTGGGATTTCGCAGGATCCGGCGCCGAGGCCGGGGTTACGGGATATAGCTGGGGACGGCCAGAATTCATCATGCTCTCCCTCAATGGAAACGTAGTTGTTCAGGGGTCTCAAGGGCAGAAGTGGACAGACATCGTCTGTCTGCGCGACGCTTATCACATTACTCCTCTAAGAGAAATGGGGATGAAGCTTTCCGAAGATGCTTCAATCCCCGAGGAGACCCGCGGCGCTCTGTCTCGTTGGCTAGAACACACGGCAGCCCGATGATTTGACCGGATATACCGGTCCCGCAGACCATGCTCGAGTTGGGATCGGTCGGGCATTCGACAAGAAATCGGTATCACGCTTTGGGCAAAACCGGCGGAGATCATCATTTTGTCTGACGACGAGAACAAGCGGCGTTTCGAAACCGTAGGCCTTGCGGTGATCGGAACGTTTTCAGGGTCCGGGCCAGGCGTCACCGAAGCCTTTCGTCGAGTGGTGCACGTAGAGGCACGGCCCGTCGAAACAATCCCACGTGACACACCTGATCTTGCCGCGCGAGTCAACGAAACCTGGACCAGGCACGCTCGGGAGACAGGCGTACTGGCCGAAGACGACTCCTTCCTTGCCGCTGGCGGCCTGGAGCACGGATGGTTCCACGTGAGACTGACCAGCGCGACCAACATCTTTTTCTTGCAGGATCCGGAGGGCGACCTTCTCTTCGTCGCGCGGGACCTGAGCGGCCAGAAGGTGCGTGCGGTGAGCAGAGAAGGATCTGAGTACTGGATCCTCGATGAGGTATTCCGCTAGGCCGGTCGAAACACCCCGTTAGGCCCACAGGAAGTGATTCCGCCACCAGACAGTCACCGACCTCGCATTTCGGGTACCGGCGACCCCCGCACCCATCGCCCGGGGGAACGGCGCCACCAGGACCGAGCCCCGACCCGAGCCCGAGGTCGAGGCCCCGGTCAACCATGACGCTCGGCTGGATTTGTCGCTACGAGACGGCAGTCAAGGTCCTTGAACCGCCACACAGCACCAAGGTGCACTTGCCAGGTGTCCGCGCCGGCTGCAAACCGGGCGCGGACACCCCTCGGAGACGGCCCCTGCGGATGCGCGCAACGCCGCAGTGCCGGTCCCGTCGTTACCCACTTTCGGGTGACGGGCGTCGCGTCGTGTTCTTGAGTTGGGCGCTCAGTGGCAATGCGGGGCATAAATGGACATTGCAGCCGTGAGTCACAGATATGTGCGCGAACCGTAACGGTGACCGGCATATCCGCGATCGTCCCCGCATGTCACTGCATGGTGTGGATGTGCGGCCGACCGGCCGCCACCCGTACACCGCACTTCGCCGCACGCGCCCTGGGCCACCGCGGCGAGGTGTGTACAGCCCTTGCGAAGGGGGACTTCGTGTCCGTTTCCGTTTCCGTCACCGCCCGCCGTGTCGCCGCCGCCACCGTGGCGGCGGCCGCCGTCGTGGGTGCGGTGGCACTGCCGGCCTCGGCCGTCGACCGCGACCACGGCCGCTCGCACCGCGACGACGTGGTCATCAGCGGCGTGCAGCACCCCTCGTCGGCCCGTCACGACCGCTCCGGCCGTCCCTTGAACCGGGAGTGGGTGGAGATCAGCAACGAGAGCCGCCGAGCCGTGAACCTCGACGGGTGGACGCTGTCCGACGAGGACGGCCACACCTACACCTTCCGCCATTACCGGCTGGCGGGGGACGCGACCGTCCGCGTGCACACCGGGTTCGGCCGGGACAACCGGAACGACCTCTACCAGGACCGCCGCCGGTCCGTGTGGGACAACAACCACGACACGGCGACCCTCCGCAACGACCACGGCCGCTTCGTCGACTCCATCTCCTGGGGCCACGACGACCGTGACCACCGCGGCCACCGCGACGGCGGCCGTGACCACCGTGACCACCGCGGCGACCGCGACGGCGGACGGCACGGCGGGCGCCACTGATCCCCACCCGCCCGTGCGGGGGTGAGTGCTGACCTCACCCACCGGCAGCGCGCCGCTTCCTCCGGAACGGCGCGCTGTCCGCGTGCCCCAGCCGGTTAGCGGGGTCACGCGTGCGAAGCTCTCGGTCCACTCGTCCGCGTCCACGGTGTGCTCGTCGATGACGAAGTACTCCGGTTCGTCGGCGAGGCCCGGCAGGAGGCGGGCCCGGCGCATCGGGTCCGCCGCCTTCGCGTGGGCGGAGTAGACGCCGAGCAGTTCGACGTCGTCGCCGTCGCGGTGCGGGGTCGTGCCGCGCCATCGGCCGCGTCCTGGTGGCCGGTGGGCCACAGGAGATGGACCGGCATGGCCGCAGGTCGTCACCGAGGGGTGCGCGTGCGGCGCTTCCGTGCGGTCGGCCGGTTTCCGCCGCCTCCGGCCGGTCCGGACCCGCCCATGCTTGACCTAGGCATGCCAACGCTTCAGCATGAGCGCCAACCCGCACAGCGGACTCACAGGGAGCCCCACGGAAGGCCCCGGCGGGACCGCACCGCACGTCGCACGCGAACACCCCCACCTCCACACCCAAGGAGAGTTCATGCGACTCCGTATCCGCGGCTCCGGCGCGCTCGGCGGCAGACGTACCGCCGCCCTCGGCGCCCTGCTGGCCCTCGCCCTCGCCGCCCCCGTCTCGGCCACCGTCGGTCAGGCCAGTGCCGACAGCGTCCGCCGGGCCGCTCCCTCCGGCGACGACATCCGGCAGTACGAGATCCGCCAGAGCACGACTCCCGTGACCCGTACGGCCATTCAGGCGACCGGTGTCACCGTCGACGAGGCCGACGAGGAGACCGTCGTCGTCTCCGGGCGGGCGGAACAGATCCGGCGGCTGCGCCGGCTGGGGTACGACGTCCAGCCGCTGGGCGCCGCGCCGCAGCGGGCCGGAGCCCGGCTCCACGACTTCCCGAGCGCCGACTCGAAGTACCACAACTTCGCCGAGACGAACGCCGAGATCGACCAGCGGCTCGCCGCCTACCCGGGCATCATGAGCCGGCGGGTGATCGGGAAGTCGTACCAGGGGCGGGACATCGTCGCCATCAAGGTCAGCGACAACGTCGGCACCGACGAGGACGAGCCCGAGGTGCTGTTCACCGCCCACCAGCACGCGCGGGAGCACCTGACCGTGGAGATGGCCCTGTACCTGCTGCGCGAACTGGGCGCGGGGTACGGGACCGACTCCCGGATCAAGAACCTCGTCGACAGCCGGGAGATATGGATCGTCCCGGACCTGAACCCGGACGGGGGCGAGTACGACATCGCCACCGGGTCCTACCGGTCCTGGCGGAAGAACCGGCAGCCCAACTCCGGTTCCTCGTACGTCGGTACGGACCTCAACCGGAACTGGAACTTCAAGTGGGGCTGCTGCGGCGGTTCCTCCGGGTCGACGTCCTCGGAGACCTACCGCGGGTCCGCCGCCGAGTCCGCGCCCGAGGTGCGGGTCGTCGCCGACTTCGTGCGCAGCCGGGTCGTCGGCGGGCGGCAGCAGATCAGGGCCGGCATCGACTTCCACACCTACAGCGAGCTGGTGCTGTGGCCGTTCGGGTACACGTACGCGGACACGGCGTCCGGGATGACCGCGGACGACGCGGCCGCGTACAAGGCCGTGGGGCAGAAGATGGCCGCCAGCAACGGGTACACGCCGGAGCAGTCCAGTGACCTGTACATCACCGACGGGTCGATCGACGACTATCTGTGGGGTACGCAGAAGATCTTCGACTACACCTTCGAGATGTATCCGGCGTCCGGCGGAGGCGGGTTCTACCCGCCCGACGAGGTGATCGAGCGCGAGACCTCCCGGAACAAGGACGCCGTGCTGCAGCTGCTGGAGAACGCGGACTGCATGTACCGGGCCATCGGCAAGGCCGCCCAGTACTGCGGCTAGCGGCTAGGCCCTCTCGTTCGGATCATGCCGGGCTCGCGGGCCCTGGCACCGCGCCTCGCCGCGTTGTCGTCGGTTGCCATGGCTCCGCCATGGCGCCCTCCTCCGCCTTGCGACGCAGGGCACCACGACCCGCTCCCTGATCCGGCCCGATCCGAACGAAAGACCCTAGGCCTCCTCGAAGTAGGCGTCGAGCACCGCGTCCAGTGCCGACTCCCACTCCGCGAAGCGCGCCCTGGCCGCCGCCTCGATCTCGATCGGGTACCAGCGGCGGTCAGGGGTGTGCACGGTGACCGTGAAGCGCTTGCCGAAGCGGGGCGACTCCGTCTCCACCGCGGCGATCTCCTCCCAGCGGAAATCGCACGTCTCCTCGTCCAGGCGGAGGCGGACCCCCCGGTGGTCGGCGACGATCCGGGCGCGACGGTCGGACGCCTCGAACACCGGCCCCTCGGGCGCCGGTCCGGCGTCCGCCGGGTCGGACGACGGCGAGGAGGCCGGGTCCCCGGCCGCCGGCACCGGGGCCTTCGCCCCGTCGGCCGCCGTCCCCACGGCCACCGGATCGTCCGCCACCGGATCGTCGGACACCGGATCCTCGGCCTTCGGCTTCCCGGCCGCCGGATCCTTCGCTCCCGGACCCTTGGCCACCGGACCCGTGGGTGACGGACCCGTGATGCCCGGGATGAAAGCCGGGTCGAAACCGGCGCCCGTCACGGGCTCGGCCTTCAACGGCACGGCCTGCAACGGCTCGGCCTTCGACGGCTCGGCGTCCGCCGGCTCGCCTTCCGACGGCTTGCTGCTCGCTCCTATGCGCTGCTCCACGGCGGCAGTATGGACGACTTCCCTGTGCCGGAACCAGTCAGACCACGAACACGCTGACCACACCGGCCACCGCGAACCCCGCCAGCGAGAGCACCGACTCCAGAACCGTCCACGTCCGCAGGGTGTCGCGTTCGCTGATGCCGAAGTACTTCGCCACCATCCAGAAGCCGCCGTCGTTGACGTGCGAGGCGAAGATGGAACCGGCGGAGATCGCCATGATGACGAGGGCGGTGAAGGCCTGGGAGTGGTGGTCCGCCGACAGCAGGGGTGCCACGATGCCCGCCGTCGTCACGATGGCCACGGTCGCCGAGCCCTGGGCGACCCGCAGCACGAGCGAGATCAGGTAGGAGAGGGCGATCACCGGCAGTCCCACGCCGTGGAAGGTGTCCGACAGGGCCTGGGCGACCCCGCCGGCCTTCAGTACGGCGCCGAAGACCCCGCCCGCGCCGACCACCAGCAGGATGTTGCCGACGGGCTTCAGGGACGACGTCGACACCGTCTCCAGGGAGGTGCGGGACCAGCCGCGCCGGATGCCGAGGAGGTAGCAGGCCAGGAGCAGGGCGACGGTCAGGGCGACGAAGGGGTTGCCGGCGAACTCCAGCACCGAGCGGCCCGGGGACGGGTCCAGGGCGATGGAGGAGAAGGTCGCGGCGAGGATGAGCAGCAGGGGCGTGCCGATGATGGCGAGAACCGTGCCGAGCGGCACCGGCCGCTCCTGCGGCGCCACTGCCTGCGCACGCTGTTCGGCCAGGACGGCCCGCTTCGCCTCCTCCGCGGCGTCGGCCATGTCCCGCGGTACGGCGACGAAGATCCGTTGTCCGATCCAGGCGGCGTACGCCCAGGCGGCCAGGACGGCGGGGAGGCCGCAGACGGCGCCCATGAGGATGATCCAGCCGAGCTGGACGTGCAGCAGTCCGGCGGCGGCGACCGGGCCGGGGTGCGGTGGCAGGAAGGCGTGGGTCATGGACAGGCCCGCGAGGAGCGGCAGGCAGTAGAGCAGGATCGACCTGCCCGAGCGTCTGGCGGCGGCGTAGACGATCGGGGCCAGGACGAAGATGCCCACGTCGAAGAAGACCGGGATGCCGAAGAGCAGGCCGGTCAGGCCCATGGCGAGGGGGGCGCGGCGTTCGCCGAACAGGGTCAGCAGGCGGCCGGCGAGCACCTCCGCGCCGCCGCTGACCTCGAGGATCGCGCCGAGCATCGTGCCGAGGCCGATGATGATCGCGACGTGGCCGAGGATGCCGCCCATGCCGGATTCGATGGTCGAGACGGCGTCGGACCGCTGGACCGTGCCGAAGAGTTCGGTGACCGAGAGGCCGGCCAGCAGGCCCACGGCTATGGAGACGGCGAGGAGGGCGACGAACGGCTGGAGCCTGGCCTTGATGATCAGCAGGAGGAGCAGGGCGATGCCGAGGGCGGCGACCGTGAGCAGGCCGGGGGTGCCGTCGACGAGGAGGAGCAGGCCCCCGGTGTGGGGTGGGGCGGCGGGGGCCGGAACGGCGAGCGGAACGGGCATACGGGGGTCCTCTTCGTAAATGCATGCTGCTTTCGGGCAGGGGGGATCGCGGCACGGCGCCCCGGAGGGTGCCGTGCCGTGCGGGACGTGCGGGAGGTGAGGGGGGCGCGGGGGCGTCAGGGGCTCAGCCGAGGACGGCCAGCGCGTCGATCTCGATGAGCAGGCCGGCCGGCAGGCCGACGTAGACCGTCGTGCGGGCGGCGGGCGGCTGGGTGAGGCCCTGCTCCGCGAAGTAGGCGTTGTAGATCTCGTTCATCTCGGCGAAGTGGCCGACGTCGGTGAGGTAGACGCGGATCATCATGACGTCGTCCCAGCCCGCGCCGCCCTCCTGGAGGATCGCCCGTACGTTGGCGAGGGTCTGGAGGGTCTGTTCGCGCAGGGTGGGGCCGGCCGGTGTCGGGGGCCGGCCCTCCTCGGCGGGCAGGAAGCCGACCTGGCCGGCGACCTGGAGGATGTTGCCCTTCCTGACGCCGTGCGAGAACGCGGCGGGCGGGGCGGTGTGGGTCTTCGGGGTGAGCGCGGTCTTATCGGTCATGCGGGGGTGCCCTTCACTGGCGTTCTTCCGGAGTACTCGCCGCTGATCGCGTCCGCGGTACGGCGCACCTGCGGGAGCAGGGTGAGGAGTTCGTCGGCGGTGACGACGACGTTGGGCGCGGAGACCGACATGGCGGCGACGACGCGTCCGTCGGCGCCGCGGATGGGTGCGGCCACGCAGTTGATGGACTCCTCGTGGCCACCGAGGTCGGTGGCCCAGCCCTGTTCGCGTACCTGCTCCAACTCGCGCAGGAACGCGGCGGCGTCGGGGGTGGAGCGCGAGGTGTACAGGGGGTAGTCGAGCTTGTCCGCGAGGGCCCGGCGCTCGGGTTCGGGGAGGTCGGCGAGGAGCAGCTTGGCCACGGCGGCGACCGTGATGGCGACGGGCTTGCCGATCCGCGAGTACATGCGGACGGGATAGCGGCTGTCGACCTTGTCGATGTACAGGACCTCGTTCTCCTCGTACACGGCAAGGTGGACGGTGTGTCCGCAGCTCTCGTTCAGGCGCGCGAGGTGGGGGTGGGCGATCTCGCGGACGTCGAGGTTCTCCATCGCCTCCTGGGCGAGGGCGAAGAGGCGGGCGCCGAGGCGGTAGCGCTGGTCGGACTGGCGGTAGACCAGGCCGTGCTCGTGCAGGGTGCGCAGGAGACGCAGCGCGGTGGACTTGTGGACGCCCAGGCGGTCGGCGACCTGCCCGAGGTCTGCGGGGCCCTCGGCGAGCAGCGGCAGGATGCTCAGGGCGCGGTCGACGGTCTGACTCATGGGATGTTCGCCTCCTGTGGGGCCCGATCGGCCTGCGTCCAGCCGGGGCCGAGTCGAAGTCTCCCCCATGCGTCGTCGTCCAGGGCGGCGAGGCGGTCGGCGTGGCCGCGGGTGGGGGGTGTGGCGAGGTCGCCGGGGGTGGTGAGGGTGGCGGCGGCCATCAGGTGGCCGTGGCGGAGGCGGTCGCGGACGGGGAGTCCGCGCAGGGTGGCGGAGAGGAAGCCGGCGGCGAAGGCGTCCCCGGCGCCGGTGGGCGCGACGACGTCCGTGTGCGGGGCCGGTTCGAAGACGGGCTCGCCGTCGAACGCCGTCGCTCCCCTCGCCCCCTGCTTGACGACCAGCACCGCCGGCTCGGGCAGTGCCTCGCGGATCGCCGCCGGTCCCCCGGTGACGCCCCACGCCTGCTCCGCCTCGTCCTCTCCCACGAAGGCGAGGTCCGCCCTGCGGGCGAGCTCCAGGAGGGCCGGCGGGTCGGCTCCCGGCAGGCCCGGGCGGTGGTTGACGTCGAAGGAGAGCGGGGGGCGGCCGGCGTCGGGGGCCGTCAGCGCGTACATCAGCGCCAGGCAGTCGCCGGACAGTGCCGCCGTGATGCCCGACAGGTGCAGCACGCGCCCCGCCCGTACGGCCGCCAGGTCCACGTTCCCGGTGCTCATCGCGGAGGCGGCCGAGCCCTCCCGGTAGTACGCCACCTCGTGGGCGCCCGTTCCGCGGTCCCCGGCGGTGCGGAAGTACACGCCGGTGGGGCGGCCGGGGTCCCGGCGTACGGCGGAGACGTCGACCCCGTAGCCGGCGATCCGCTCCACCAGGTGGTCGCCGAAGCCGTCGGCGCCGACCCGGCCGACCCAGCGTGCCGTGTGTCCGAACACGGCCAGCGCGCAGGCCACGTTGGACTCGGCGCCGCCGATGGCCCGGTCGAAGGAGGGCACGTCGGCGAGGCGGCCGGGCCGGCCGGGCAGGAAGGTGATCATGGACTCGCCGAGCGTCACCACGTCCACGACGTCCCACGGGTGCGCAACGGCCGAGGCGTAAGCAGCGTCGTCGATGATGACTCCTGTCGATTGCCGGGTGACGGTTCTCCGTTGACCCGGTGTTCGGCGAGATGCTAGACACCAGCCAGCACCGTATGCAATGGCCGTTGCACATATCGCAATGAGCACGGACCGAGAGAGGGGCCCCATGAGCACCGAAGCGCTCGCCCGCCTGGCCGGGGAACGGCTCGCCCGCCTGGCCGAGGAACGCGTCGACCACCGCTTCAAGGGCCTCCCGCCGGACGCCGACGGCCTGACCGTCGGCGAGCTGACGGCCCAGCGCCGCAACCTGTTCCGGGCGGACGACGGCTTCACCACCCCCGTGCTCGCGCTGTCCGCCGAACGCCTGGCGCACAACCTCGCGCTGATGGAGACGTACACCGCCCGGCACGGCCTGGCCTTCGCCCCGCACGGCAAGACGTCCATGGCCCCGCAGCTCTTCCACCGCCAGCTCGCCCACGGCGCCTGGGGGATCACGCTGGCCGTGCCCCACCAGGTGCGGGTCGCCCGCGCGTTCGGCGTCCGGCGGATCTTCCTCGCCAACGAGCTGGTGGACGCCTCCGCGCTGCGCTGGATCGCCGCCGAGCTGGCCGCCGACCCGGAGTTCCGGTTCGTCTGTTACGTCGACTCCGTGCGCGGGGTCGAGCTGATGGACGCGGCGCTGCGGGGTGCGGTCCGTCCGGTGGACGTGGTGGTGGAGCTGGGCGCGGGCGAGGGCGCCCGGACCGGTGTGCGGACCGGGGCGGAGGCCACGGCGGTCGCCGACGCGGTGGCCGGCACCGGCACGCTGCGGCTCGTCGGCGTGGCGGGGTACGAGGCCCAGGTGCCGGACGCCTCTCCGGAGCGGGTGCGGCGGTGGCTGGAGCGGCTGGTGGGCCTGGCGGTGGAGTTCGACCGGGCCGGGCGCTTCGCCGGGGCGGACACCGTCGTGGTGAGCGCCGGCGGCAGTGAGTGGTTCGACGCGGTCGCCGACGTCTTCTCCGCCGTCCCCCAGCTCTCCCTGCCGGTGCTGCGGCTGCTGCGCTCCGGCGCCTACGTCTCGCACGACGACGTGCACTACAGCAGGCTGACGCCGTTCAACCGGGTGCCCGAGGAGGGCGCGCTGGAGCCCGCGTTCCGGCTGTGGGCACAGGTGGTGTCCCGGCCGTCGCCCACGGAGGCGTTCGTCAACGCGGGCAAGCGTGACGCGGCCTACGACCTCGACCTTCCGGTGGCCCACGTGGTACGCCGGGACGGTACCGAGCGTCCGGCCGCCGGCATCGAGGTGAGCGCCCTGTCCGACCAGCACCTGTGGCTGCGCACCGCGCCCGGGACGGATGTCGCGGTCGGCGACTGGGTCGGCTTCGGGCTGTCCCACCCGTGCACGGTCTTCGACAAGTGGCAGCTGATCCCGGTGGCCGAGGCCGACGGCACGGTCGTCGACTACGTCCGCACGTTCTTCTAGGAGGCCCGCGCGTGGAGGATCTGGTCATCCGTGACGCCGACGTCGTCGACGGCAGCGGCGCGGACTCCTACCGCGCCGACGTCGTGGTCGACGGCGGCCGGATCGTCTCGATCGTGAAGGAGGCCGCCGCGGCGGGCTGCCAGCGGCCGGGTGCCGTGCGGGAGCTGGACGCCGAGGGCCTGGTCCTCTCTCCCGGCTTCATCGACATGCACGCCCACTCCGACCTGGCCCTGCTGCGCGACCCCGACCACAGCGCGAAGGCCGCGCAGGGGGTCACGCTGGAGGTGATCGGCCAGGACGGGCTGTCGTACGCGCCGGTGGACGACCGCACGCTGGCCGAGGTGCGCCGGGCGATCACCGGCTGGAACGGGTACGGCGACGACATCGACTTCGACTGGCGGTCGGTGGGCGAGTACCTCGACCGGCTGGACCGCGGCATCGCCGTGAACGCGGCCTACCTCGTCCCGCAGGGCACGGTGCGGGCCCTCGTCGTCGGCTGGGAGGACCGCGAGGCCACCCCCGGGGAACTGGACCGGATGCGGCGGCTGGTGGCCGAGGGGCTGGAGCAGGGCGCGGTCGGGCTGTCCTCCGGCCTGACCTACACACCCGGCATGTACGCCGGGGACGGTGAACTGACCGAGCTGTGCCGGGTGGTGGCGGCGTACGGCGGCTACTACTGCCCCCACCACCGCTCCTACGGCGCAGGCGCCCTGGCTGCCTACGCCGAAATGGTCGCCCTGACCCGGGAGGCCGGCTGCCCGCTGCACCTGGCCCACGCGACGATGAACTTCGGCGTGAACCGGAGCCGCGCCCCCGAGCTGCTGGCCCTGCTCGACCGGGCCCTGGACGAGGGTGCCGACATCACGCTGGACACCTACCCCTACACGCCCGGCTGCACCACCCTGGCCGCGCTGCTGCCGGGCTGGGCGAGCGAGGGCGGCCCGGAGGAGGTCCTCGCCCGGCTCGCCGACCCGGAGACGGCCGAGCGCATGCGGCACGACCTGGAGGTCACCGGCTCCGACGGCTGCCACGGCGTGCCCGTGGAGTGGGAGACGGTCGAGATCTCCGGGGTCACCGACCCGGCACTGGGCACTCTCGTGGGCCGTACGGTGCGGCAGGCGGCGGACCTGCGCGGCGAGACGCCCTGGACCACGGCCCGCGATCTGCTGCTGCGGGACCGGCTGGGTACGACGGTTCTCCAGCACGTGGGCCACGAGGAGAACGTCCGCGCGATCATGCGGCACCGGGCGCACACCGGCGGTTCCGACGGCATCCTGCGGGGCAGCAAGCCGCACCCGCGCGCCTACGGCACCTTCCCGCGCTATCTCGGGCACTACGTGCGGGAGTTGGGCGTGCTGACGCTGGAGGAGTGCGTGGCCCGGCTCACCGGGCGGCCCGCGGCCCGGCTGCGGCTGCCGGACCGGGGGCTGGTGCGCGAGGGGTACCGGGCCGACCTGGTGCTGTTCGACCCGGAGACGGTCGCGCCGGGCGCCACCTTCGCCGAGCCGCGCAGGCTGCCGGAAGGCATCCCGTACGTCCTGGTCGACGGCCGGTTCGTCATCGAGGACGGCAGGCGGACGGACGTGCTGGCGGGGCGGGCGGTCCGCCGTACTCCGGTGTGACCGCCCGCCGCCGGTGGCTACGGCTTGGGCAGCGTGCAGCCGGACGCGCTCAGGTTGAGCTTGTTGCCCGTCGTGAAGCAGGCGGGGACGTTGTAGATCTCCTCGGCGTAGTTGATGCCCTGACGGACCGTGACGTTGCCGTTCGCGTCCACCTCGCACGGGTTGTTCTCCGTGCAGCGCTGGCCGTCCTCGTTGCCCGTGTTGTTCACGGCGACGACCTTCCCGGTGGCGGTGTCGATGACCGGGGAGCCGGAGGTGCCGCCGATGGTGTTGCAGGCCGAGGTGTAGCGGACCGAGTCCTTCCAGGTCCAGTCGCCCTCCTTCAGGCGGTACACGAACCCGTCGATGTTGCAGCTGTAGATGCGCTTCCAGTAGCCGGAGACCACCTTGATGGCGGTGCCGGCGACCGGGTGCGTGTCCTGCACGGTGAGCGGGCTGATGCCGTACGAACTGCGGATCGCCGCGTACGTGGTGGTGGTCCGGTAGATCGTGACGTCGGTGTCCGTCATGGTCGAGTAGACGACCTGGTTGGCGCGGAGCGTGGCGACCTTGGTGCCGGCGGAGTTCAGCAGCCCGAAGGTGCGGCTGGAGGACTGGCCGGTGATGACCTCGCCGGGCGCCGGGAAGCCGGTCTCCAGGCAGTGGCCGTTGGTCAGCACGAGGGCCGGGTCGGTGTCGGCGGAGTTGGGGAAGCGGATGACGGAGCCGGAGCAGTTGCTGAGCGAGACGGTGCCGGCGAAGTTGACGGTCACCGCGGCGGCCTTGGCGGCGTGCGGGGCGGACGCCTGCGCGGTGGCGTGCGGGGCCGTGGTGTGCGGCGCGGCGGACGGGGCCGCGATCGCCGGTGTCGCGCCCAGCCCGGCTATCGCCAGGGAGGAGAGCGCGGCAAGGAGAGGCTTGTTCATGTGGGGGTCCCCTCTTACGACTTGGGCGACCGGAGGTCCTCCGGTCGCCCACTCGATTGTCATGCGCATTCTCAGACGCTGAGGGGCTCGGGGACAAGAAGCCGCGTCAGGTCATAGGGGTTTCCCTGTGCGCGGGTTCAACTCTCGCACCGGGGAGGGTTTTCCGACACCCGCGATCTCAACCACTGGGAACAACGTGGTCGTTGAGGTGCTCGGTCGGGTCAGCGTGGCCCCTTCGGCCATCTGTGGCCGTGACCGCGGACGTACGGGCTGCCGGAAACGGACGCCGTCGGACCGGTGGCCGGGGTCGTGGGCGCGGGGGTGGCCGAGGCCGTAGCGGGGGCCGTGGCCGTGGCGGGCGGACTGCCGCCCGGCCCACTCGGCCCGCTCGGTCCGTCCGGTCCGCTCGGGGCGGCGCTCGGGGCCGTGCCGCCGGAGGGGCGGCCGGTGGCCGTGCGGGTGGGTGAGGCCACGGCGGATCCCGCGGCGGTGACCGATGCCGTGGCGGACGGGGCCGTCACGGACGGGGTGGGCGTGTCCGCGCCGCCGCCGACGGTGGCGGGAGTGCCGCCCGCGACCCGCCCGCCGTCCACGGGACGGGATCCGGCCGGGGCGTGCGAACCGGCCAGAGCGGCGACCACCGCGACGGTTCCGGCCACCCCGAGGGCGCCGGCGACCACCGCCACCCTGCGGCGGTCGCTGCGGCGCCGCCGTGCCCGCCGGCGCCCCGCCCGGTCCGCGCCCGGCGCTGGTTCCACGGGCACCGGGGGCAGCTCGCGCGTGACCTGGTACTCGTCCTGCCAGCCGTGCGCCGCGGCCGGGTCGGCGTACTCCTCGTAGGCCGGGGCCGGGGCCGGCCGCGGGTGGTAGACGTTCGGCCGGATTCCCGGCGCGCCGCCCGCTCCCCGCGGGTCGTGCGCCCCCGCCTCGTACTCCCGTTCCGTGGACATGTCAGCGGATTCTAGAGACGCAAGTGACTCCTGAGACAGTCAACGGCGATATCCGGGCAAACCTCGGTGTCTCACGTGGTGGAAAACACGGCCCACGAGGCGTTACCGAGCCGTAAGCTCGCGGCATGCAGGTGATCCAGTCGACGAAGCTCGCCAACGTCTGTTACGAGATCCGGGGTCCGGTTCTCGAGGAGGCCATGCGGCTGGAGGCGGCGGGCCACCGCATCCTCAAGCTCAACACCGGCAACCCGGCGGCGTTCGGCTTCGAGTGTCCCCCGGAGATCCTCGAGGACATCCTCCGCAACGTCTCCACCGCGCACGGTTACGGCGACGCCAAGGGCCTGCTCGCCGCCCGCCGCGCGGTCGTCATGCACAACCAGACCATCGGCATCGAGACGGACGTCGAGCACGTCTTCATCGGCAACGGCGTCTCCGAGCTGATCGTGATGGCGATGCAGGGCCTGCTGGACGACGGCGACGAGGTCCTCGTACCGGCGCCCGACTACCCCCTGTGGACGGCGGCCGTCTCCCTCTCCGGCGGCACGGCCGTGCACTACCGCTGCGACGAGCAGGCGGACTGGATGCCCGACCTCGCCGACATCGAGCGCAAGGTCACCGACCGCACCAAGGCGCTCGTCATCATCAACCCGAACAACCCCACGGGCGCGGTGTACGACGAGTCCGTGCTCAAGGGCCTGACCGACATCGCCCGCCGGCACAACCTGCTGGTCTGCTCCGACGAGATCTACGACCGGATCCTGTACGACGGCGCCACGCACACCCCGACCGCGAAGGTCGCCCCCGACCTGCTCACCCTGACCTTCAACGGCATGTCGAAGGCCTACCGGGTGGCGGGCTACCGCGTCGGCTGGATGTCCATCTCCGGCCCGCGCGCGCACGCCGACTCCTACATCGAGGGTCTGACGATCCTGGCGAACATGCGGCTGTGCGCCAACATGCCGGGCCAGCACGGGGTGGTCGCCGCGCTCGGCGGACGCCAGACGATCAACGACCTGGTGCTGCCGGGCGGGCGGCTGAAGGAGCAGATGGACACCGCCTACGAGCTGCTGACGCAGATCCCGGGCGTGAGCTGCGTACGGCCCAGGGGCGCGCTGTATCTGTTCCCGCGCCTGGACCCGCGGGTCTTCAAGGTCAAGGACGACCGGCAGCTGGTCCTGGACCTGCTGCGACAGGAGAAGATCATGGTCGTGCAGGGCTCGGGCTTCAACTGGCCCGAACCGGACCACTTCCGGGTGGTGACCCTGCCGGCGGTCGCCGACCTGCGGGACGCCGTGACGAGGATCGGCACCTTCCTGGACGGATACAGCCAGCCGTAACCGGCCGCTGTGCGGACGGAGGGGCAGCGGAGGACCGCGTTCCGTGACCCGACTCAACTTTAGACGAAATCCAAGCTAGGATGGTTTCCTGTCAGAGCACAGGAGGCCATCCCCATGTACGAACCGATCCGCACCAAGTCGGTCCACACCACGATGGCCGGCACCGCCTCCGGCTTCCCGCACCGCTCACGCGAGGAGGAGCTGGACATCCAGCTCGCCGGCCACCTCTCCGCGCTGCTCGCCGTCACCGACGAACTGCGCGCACTGGCCCCGACCGAGGACCTGGACACGGCCGCGGAGCGCCTCGCGGCGCAGGTGACCCGGCTGCGGGGAGGACGCACGCCCCTGCGGGCGGCGCCGGCCGCGGCGGGTGACCCGTGCGCGTTGCACCGGCGCGCCCATACGCTCGCCGCGCGCGCTCTCCTCGTCGCCGCGTCGCGCGCGGACACGGCCGCGGCGATCCTCACGGCGGAGCGGATGGACGCGCACGGAGCCGCGCTGTCCGGGCCGAAGGAACTCAGCACCGCCCACTGACCTCCTGCCCGGCTCCCCCCGATCGGCCCCGGTCCGCGTGCACCCGCAGCGACGCGCGGACCGGGCGCCACACACCACGCCGCCCCCGGCCGCCGGAAAACCACCGGAAGGGGCCCCGCACACAAGTGTGCGGGGCCCCTTCCGGTCAGGTGGGTCCCACGGCCGGCCGTGACGATCGCTGGTCAGGGCACGCGACCGGCCGTGGAGTCGTCGGGGGCGCTCAGCCCAGGCGCTCCACCAGCGCGCGGTACTGGTCCCACAGCTCCTTCGGCGTGTGGTCGCCGAAGGTCTCGAGGTGACCGGGGACCAGGGCGGCCTCCTCGCGCCACACGTCCTTGTCGACGGTGAGCAGGAAGTCCAGGTCGGACTCGGACAGTTCGAGGCCTTCGGTGTCCAGGGCGCCCCTGGCCGGCAGGATGCCGATCGGCGTCTCGACGCCCTCCGCCGTGCCCTCCAGCCGCTCCACGATCCACTTCAGGACCCGGGAGTTCTCGCCGAAGCCGGGCCAGACGAACTGGCCCTCGTCGTTCTTGCGGAACCAGTTGACGTAGTAGATCTTCGGAAGCTTCGACTGGTCCTTGTCCTTGGCCACGTCGACCCAGTGGGCCATGTAGTCACCCATGTTGTAGCCGCAGAACGGCAGCATCGCGAACGGGTCGCGGCGCAGCTCGCCGACCTTGCCCTCGGCCGCAGCGGTCTTCTCGGAGGCCACGTTGGCGCCGAGGAACACGCCGTGGTTCCAGTCGAAGGACTCGGTCACCAGCGGGACCGCGCTGGCGCGCCGGCCACCGAAGAGGATCGCCGAGATCGGCACGCCCTTGGGGTCCTCCCACTCGGGCGCGATGATCGGGCACTGCGAGGCCGGCACGGTGAAGCGGGCGTTGGGGTGGGCGGCCGGCGTGCCGGAGGCCGGCGTCCAGTCGTTGCCCTTCCAGTCGGTCAGGTGGGCCGGGGGCTCCTCGGTCATGCCCTCCCACCACACGTCGCCGTCGTCGGTGAGCGCGACGTTGGTGAAGACGGCGTTGCCCCACAGGGTCTTCATCGCGTTGGCGTTGGTGTGCTCACCGGTGCCGGGCGCGACGCCGAAGAAACCGGCTTCGGGGTTGATCGCGTAGAGGCGGCCGTCCTCGCCGAACCGCATCCAGGCGATGTCGTCGCCGATCGTCTCCACGGTCCAGCCGGAGACCGTGGGCTCCAGCATGGCGAGGTTGGTCTTGCCGCAGGCGCTGGGGAAGGCGGCGGCGACGTACTTGGACTCGCCCCGTGGCGGGGTGAGCTTGAGGATCAGCATGTGCTCGGCCAGCCAGCCCTCGTCGCGGGCCATCACGGAGGCGATGCGCAGGGCGTAGCACTTCTTGCCGAGCAGGGCGTTGCCGCCGTAGCCGGAGCCGTAGGACCAGATCTCGCGCGACTCGGGGAAGTGCGAGATGTACTTGGTGGAGTTGCACGGCCACGGCACGTCCTCCTGGCCCTCCGCCAGGGGGGCGCCGAGGGTGTGGACGGCGCGCACGAAGAAGCCCTCGTCGCCCAGCTCTTCCAGGACGGCCTGGCCCATGCGGGTCATCGTGCGCATGGAGACGGCGACGTAGGCGGAGTCGGTGATCTCCACGCCGATCGCGGACAGCGGGGAGCCGAGGGGGCCCATGCAGAAGGGCACGACGTACATCGTGCGGCCGCGCATGGAGCCGCGGAACAGGCCCTGCTCGCCGGCGAAGATCTCCCGCATCTCGGCGGGGGCCTTCCAGTGGTTGGTCGGGCCCGCGTCCTGCTCCTTCTCGGAGCAGATGAAGGTGCGGTCCTCGACGCGCGCGACGTCGCTCGGGTCGGACGCGGCGTAGTAGGAGTGGGGGCGCTTGACCGCGTCCAGCTTCCGGAACGTGCCCTTGGCGACCAGTTCCTCGCACAGCCGCTCGTACTCGGCCTCGGAGCCGTCACACCAGACCACGCTGTCCGGCTGCGTCAGTTCGGCAATCTCGTTGACCCACGAGATCAGTTCCTGGTGGTGGGTGGGGACGACGGTGGGAGCCGCGATGTCGCGCGCCACGATTGCTCCTAAATGAGGGAATTTGGGTTGTTCGCCCCGTGGGGGCCGCGACCCGGATGCTTCGTAGCCCGCTCATCCGGTGCCGACCGCACTCATTTGATCATCCGATTCTAGTGCCCATCTGTCCAGAGGGCATCACAGGTGAGCGGCGTGAGGAATCCCACGGTTTCCTCGGTTCTTTGCGTCCGCATTGGGTTCGACTGAAGGACTTTTTGCCACGAGGCCTTCAATGGGCGGCACTGATGGGCGATTTCCGGCGGCCTGGGTACCATGCGATCCATGACTGCGTCCGTCCCCGACACGCCCACGAACACGCCGGCCGCCGGCCGCGGTCCCGTCGAACTCCCCCTGCCGCATCCGGTCAAGCCCCGGCTCCGCGGCTGGCTGCACCTGGGCATGTTCCCGGCCGTACTCGTCGCGGGACTCGTACTCACCGCCGGCGCCCGATCCCCCAGGGGCCGCGTCGCCTGCGGGATCTACGTCCTCACGGCCTGCCTGCTCTTCGGCGTCAGCGCGCTGTACCACCGGGGCGACTGGAGCGCCCGGACGGACCGTGTCCTGCGCCGCCTCGACCACGCCAACATCTTCCTGATCATCGCGGGCACCTACACCCCGCTGACCCTGCTGCTCCTGCCCGGCGCCAAGAGCCGGTGGCTGCTGTGGGGGATCTGGGGCGCCGCCGCGGCCGGCATCGCCTTCCGCGTCTTCTGGGTCGGCGCCCCGCGCTGGCTCTACACGCCCTGCTACATCGCCATGGGCTGGGCGGCCGTCTTCTTCCTGCCCGACTTCGCGCGCACGGGCGGCATCGCCGTCCTGGTCCTGGTGGTCGTCGGCGGCCTGCTCTACAGCGCCGGCGGTGTGGTCTACGGCATCAAGCGGCCGAACCCGTCACCGCGCTGGTTCGGCTTCCACGAGGTCTTCCACTCCCTGACCCTCGCCGCGTTCGTCGTCCACTACATCGGCATCTCGCTGGTGGCCTACCAGCACGCCTGACCTCGTCCCCGGCGCCGCCCCCGGCCGTGGCCGCCGCCACGGTGGATGCCCGACAATGACCGGCATGACGGCCGCACCCCCGCCCACCGCCTCCGCCCCCGACGGGCGCCGCCCCGGCCTGCGCGAACGCAAGAAGACCAGGACCCGGGAGGCGATCCGCGCGGCCACGTACGCGCTGATCGAGGAGCAGGGCTGGGAGGCCACGACGATCGACCGGATCGCCGCCCGGGCCGAGGTGTCGCCGTCGACCGTCCTCAGGTACTTCCCGGCCAGGGAGGACATCGTCGTCACCGACGAGTACGGTCCGCTCCTCCTGGCGGAGATCCGGCGGCGGCCCCCGGACGAACCGTGGCCGGACACCGTCCGCCACGTTCTGGGGCAGGCCGTCCGGCGGGGCGTCGAGGAGGATCCCCGCACGTCCCGGCTGCGGACCCGGCTGATGGTCCAGGTTCCCGCGGTGCGCTCCCGCGTGAGGGAGAGCATGTCGGTCACCGGCCGCATGCTCTGCCAGGCCATCGGCGAGCGCACCGGCCTCGCCCCGGACGGCCTGGAGGTGCGGGTCCACGCGATGTCCCTGGTCGGCGGCCTGATGGAGACCTCCCTGTACTGGGCGGAGAAGGGCCACCGGGACGACCTCGCGTCCCTGGTCGACCGCGCCCTGGACGTCCTGGCGCACGGCCTGGCCGGGGAGAACCACTGAGGCGGGGACGGCGGCCCGTGCGATCCTGACGGGGTGAACGGACCCGAGATCCACGTCGAAGTCGCCCCCGGACTCCAGCTGTTCGTGCCGCCCGCCCGGCGCGCCGGCACCACGGCCCTGACCACGGACGGCGTCTCGACCCTCGGCCACGTCGTGGAGTCCCTCGGGGTGCCCCTGACCGAGGTCGGCACGTTCGTCGTGGACGGCCGCGAGGTCGCCCCGTCCCACATCCCGGTGGCGGGCGAGACCGTGCGGGTCCAGGAGGTGACACGCCCCCAGCGGGTCCCCGGCGCGCCCCTCCGCTTCCTCCTCGACGTCCATCTCGGCACCCTGGCCCGCCGGCTTCGGCTGCTCGGGGTGGACACGGCGTACGAGTCGACGGACATCGGCGACCCGGCGCTCGCCGCCCGCTCGGCGGCCGAGAAACGGGTCCTGCTGAGCCGCGACCGGGGCCTGCTGCGCCGCCGCGAACTGTGGGCCGGCGCCTTCGTGTACAGCACCCGGCCCGACGACCAGCTGCACGACGTCCTGGACCGCTTCGCCCCCGGCCTGCGCCCCTGGACCCGCTGCACCGCCTGCAACGGCCTGCTGAGGGAGGCCACCCGTCAGGAGGTCGCCGACCAGCTCAAGGGCGGCACCCAGCGGTCGTACGACGTCTTCGCCCAGTGCACGGCCTGCGGCCGGGCCTACTGGAAGGGCGCCCACCACGAACAGCTGGAGGCGGTCGTGGAACGGGCGTTGGGCATGCGCCCCCAGGGCGGCTGAGTACGGCACGGCCGATCCGCGCCGGCCGGCCGGGCACCCGGCCGGTTCAGGGGGTGCTCAGCCGTGCCTGAAGGGCGGCCGGGTCCGTCACCGGCAGGTCGCAGACGAACCCGCGGCAGACGTACGCGGTCGGCGCGCCGTCGATGAGGACGCGGTCGGCGAGGAGCGGGAACTCGTCGCTGTCCGGGACGCCACGGGCGACCACGGCCCCCGGGGCGGACGCCAGCAGCGCCGTACGGTGCAGGGCGGTCGTCCGCTCGTCGTCCCGGGCCGGTCCGACGACGGCCACCTCACGCGGCCCGTCGAGCAGTGCCTCGGCGACGGCGAGCCCCCACCCCATGAACCGGGGCACCCGCGGCCCGAGCGTCTTCACGACCCCCAACGCCCGTTCGGCGCCGGTCCGGTGGGCCTCGGAGCCGGTCTGAGCGGCGTACCCCAGCAGCGCGCCGGCCGCGGCGGTCCAGCCGGAGGGCGTGGCGTTGTCGGTGGGGTCCTGGGGCCGGCGGATGAGCTGCTCGGCGTCGGCGGCGGTGTCGAACAGGGCGCCGGTCCCCGCGTCGGTGAACCGGGTCAGCACCTGGTCGAGGAGCAGCCCGGCGAAGTCCAGCCAGACGCCCTCGCCGGTGACGGAGGCGAGGGTGAGGAAGCCCTCGGCGACGTCGGCGTAGTCCTCCAGCACGCCCGCGTTCGGGCCGACACGGCCGTCCTTGCTGGTGCGCGAGAGGCGGGCGTGCTCGTCCAGGTGGACGCGGACGAGCAGGTCGGCGGCGCCGAGGGCCGCCTCGGTCAGGTCGGGCCGGTCGAAGTAGGCGCCGGTCTCGGCGAGGGCCGCGACGGCGAGGCCGTTCCAGGCGGCGACGACCTTGTCGTCCCGGCCGGGGGCGGGCCGTCGCGCGCGCTCGGCGAGCAGCCGGCTCCGTACGGACGCGATCCGCCCGGCGTCGGCGACGCCCTCCGTCTGCGGGAGCTGGAGCACGGACTGGCCGTGCTCGAACGTGCCCTCATCGGTCACGCCGAAGTACTGGGCGGCGAGGCCGGCGTCGTCGTCCCCGAGCACCCGGCGCAGTTGCTCGGGCGTCCAGACGTAGTACGCCCCCTCCACCTGCCGCCCGCTGCCGTCGTCACTGTCGGCGTCGAGGGCCGAGGCGAACCCGCCCTCGCTGGTGCGCAGCTCGCGGACCATGAAGTCGGCGGTCTCCAGCGCGACCCGCCGGGCCAGGTCCGACCCGGTGGCCCGCCACAGATGGGCGTAGACCCGGCAGAGCAGGGCGTTGTCGTAGAGCATCTTCTCGAAGTGCGGCACGACCCAGTCGCGGTCGACGGAGTAGCGGGCGAACCCGCCGCCGAGCTGGTCGTAGATGCCGCCGCGCGCCATCCGCTCGCACGTGTCCCGCGCCATCTCGAGGGCACCCTCGGCGCCGGTCCGCGCGTGGTGCCGTAGCAGGAACTCCAGCACCATGGACGGCGGGAACTTGGGCGCGCCGCCGAATCCGCCGCGCTGCGGGTCGTACTCGCGGGTGAGCCCGAGGAGGGCCTGCGCCTGCTCCTGCTCACCGGGCGCGCGGTCACCCTGGTGGCTGATCTCCCTCTGGGCGAGGTCGCGGACGATCTTCCCGGCGACGTCGGCGACCTCGTCGCGGCGGGTGGTCCAGGCCTGCTGGACGCCCTCCAGCACCTGCCGGAAGGAGGGCATGCCGTGCCGGGGGGCGGGCGGGAAGTAGGTGCCGAAGTAGAACGGTTCGGCGTCCGGGGTGAGGAACACGGTCATGGGCCAGCCGCCCTGTCCGGTGGCCGCCTGGACGGCCTCCATGTAGACGGCGTCCACGTCCGGGCGTTCCTCCCGGTCGACCTTGACGCTGACGAAGTGCTCGTTCAGGTAGTCGGCGGTGGCCCGGTCCTCGAAGGACTCGTGGGCCATGACGTGACACCAGTGGCAGCTCGAGTACCCGACGCTCAGCAGGACGGGTCTGCCGGCCTCGCGGGCGGCCTCGAAGGCCTCGGCCGACCAGGGCCACCAGTCGACGGGGTTGTCGGCGTGCTGGAGCAGATACGGGGACGTCTCATGGGCCAGTCGGTTCACCGTTCCACTCTGCCACGGCCTCCGGCAGCGCGGAGAGACGCGCAGACACCGGGCGTGCCCTGCCCGGCACCGGACCACGGGGGCGGTGCGCCCCCGCCGGGGCGGCACCGGCGGTGGTCCGGCGGCCGCACGGCACCGGACCGCCACGCCCGCACGGTGACGGCGCGGCGGTACCGGCGGGACGGTGGTCCCGGGTCAGCCCTGCCGGGCCGGGGAGTCGGCCTGCTGTCCGGCCTTGTCCGCGCCGACGTCCGGAGACTCCTGGAAGTCGACCTTCCGCATGTGCTTGCTCATCGACTTCATCAGACCCCACACGGCCAGGGCCATCACCGCGAAGACGATGAAGCCGAGGACACCGGGGGTGACCTTGTTCTCGTCCACCTCCTTGGCGAGGGGGACGAGGTGCGTCACTGCGAGGCTCACGCTTGCGCTCATGTCAGGCATTGTCCCGGACGCCCGCGAAGAGGTCGTCCTCGGGGAGGGAGGTGTCGACGAGGGACTTCGCCAGCTCGTACTCCTCGGTCGGCCAGACCTCCCTCTGGAGGTCCAGCGGCACCTTGAACCAGCCGCCGTCCGGGTCGATCTGCGTGGCGTGGGCGATCAGCGCCTTGTCCCGGATCTCGAAGAAGTCCCCGCACGGGACGTGGGTGGTCAGCGTGCGCTCGGTGCGCACCATCTCGTTCCACCGCTTCAGCCAGTCCCCGTACGGCGACTCCAGGCCGCGGTCGAGCATGGCCTGGTGCAACGCCTCGGTGCGGGGGCGGTTGAAGCCCTGGTTGTAGTAGAGCTTCAGCGGCTGGTAGGCGGGGCCGAACTCGGCCTCGGGGTACTTCTCGGGGTCCGCCGCGCCCTCGAACGCCACCATGGAGATCTTGTGGGTCATGATGTGGTCGGGGTGCGGGTAGCCGCCGTTCTCGTCGTAGGTGGTGATCACCTGCGGGCGGAAGGAGCGGATGCTGCGCACCAGCTCCCCGGCGGCCTTGTCGACGTCCTCCAGGGCGAAGCAGCCGTCGGGCAGCGGCGGCAGCGGGTCGCCCTCGGGCAGGCCGGAGTCGACGAAGCCGAGCCACTCCTGCCGGACGCCGAGGATCTCGCGGGCCTCGTCCATCTCCTTGCGGCGGACCTCGTGGATGTTCTCCTCGATGTACCGGTCACCCTGGAGCTTGGGATTGAGGATGGACCCGCGCTCCCCGCCGGTGCAGGTCACCACCAGCACGTCCACCCCCTCGGACACGTACTTCGCCATGGTGGCCGCGCCCTTGCTCGACTCGTCGTCGGGGTGCGCGTGAACGGCCATCAGTCGCAGCTGGTCAGTCAAGACTCAATCCTCGGTCAGTCGGCGCCCCGGGTCTTCGGCGCGATCGGCGGCTTCTATAGTGACGGAATCGGGGGGCGAATAATTCCGCGGAGAGGACGATCATGAGTACGGCGAGCGCGCGGCTGCCCGAGGGCCGCTACGGCCGTTCCTCGGACGAGCGTGCCGACCGCAGGCTCAGGATCGCCGCGACGGTGCTGGGCGCTGCCCTGCTCGCCCTGGTCGGCTACTTCGCCTACCACTACGTCGCGCAGAACGAGATCAGCGGCGAGGTGATCGCCTTCAAGGCGTCCGACGACGCGGTGCGGGCGCATCTGGAGGTGCGCAAGGACGCCGGTGCCTCGGGCTACTGCACCGTGCGGTCCCAGTCGGCCGACGGCGCCGAGGTCGGCCGGGCCGACTTCCGCTTCTCCGGGTCCGCCACGCGGATCGACAAGGTCGTCACGCTCCGCACGACGGCCCGGGGGACGACCGCCGAGCTGCTGGGCTGTCACACCGGCTGAGGACGGGCGGACACTCCTCGGATCACCCGGGATGCGCAGACCCTGACCTGCGCCGATGTGATTCTGATGGGTTATGTCCTCCCCCTTTCGGCCGCGAATTGTTAGGCTCGTGGTTTCGCCCATCCAAGAGGGAACATTCTTCTGGGTAGGGCGATGCTTTGTATTGACCAGTACCGACGAGGAGCACCCTGTGACCCAGACCAGCGAGAACGTCACCTGGCTGACCCAGGAGGCGTACAACAAGCTCAGGGACGAGCTTGAGTACCTTACTGGTCCTGCGCGCACGGAGATCGCCGCCAAGATCGCGGCCGCGCGCGAGGAGGGCGACCTGCGCGAGAACGGCGGGTACCACGCCGCCAAGGAGGAGCAGGGCAAGCAGGAACTGCGGGTACGCCAGCTGACCCAGCTCCTCGAGAACGCCAAGGTCGGCGAGGCGCCGGCCGCGGACGGCGTCGTCGCGCCGGGCATGGTCGTCACGATCGCCTTCGACGGTGACGAGGACGACACGCTGACGTTCCTGCTCGCCTCGCGCGAGTACGCCAGCTCGGACATCGAGACGTACTCCCCGCAGTCCCCGCTCGGTTCGGGCGTCACCGGTCACTCGGTCGGCGAGGACGCGGAGTACGAGCTGCCGAACGGCAAGAAGGCCTCGGTGCGGATCCTGAAGGCCGTGCCGTACACGGACTGATCCCGGCCCCCGGTCCGCTTCGAGCCCCCGGCGCCCCGCCCCCAGCGGGACCGCCGGGGGCTTCGCCGTGCCGCCCGTGCCGTACCGCGTGGCCGCCCATGCGCCGTGACCGGACGCCCGGTGGTCAGGCCATGACCGTGTATCCCGCGTTCCGCAGCGCCTGGCCGACCTCGGCGCAGTGCGCCGGGCCCTTCGTCTCCAGGTGCAGCTCGACCTCCGCCTCCGCCAGCCCGAGCCGGGGGTCGGTGCGGACGTGGCTCACGTCGAGGACGTTGGCGTCGGCCGCCGACAGCACCCCGAGGAGCGTGGCGAGGGCACCGGGCCGGTCCGTCAGCCGCAGCCGTACGGCCAGGTACCGGCCCTGGGCGGCCATGCCGTGCCGCAGCACCCGCTGCATCAGCACCGGGTCCACGTTCCCCCCGGAGAGCACCGCGACGACCGGCCCCTCGAAGGCGTGCGGCGCGGACAGCAGTGCGGCGACCGGGCTCGCCCCGGCCGGCTCCACCACCAGCTTCGCCCGCTCCAGGCACAGCAGCAGCGCGGCCGACAACTGGTCCTCGGTGACCGTGCGCACCTCGTCGACCAGGTCCTCGACGATCCCGAACGGCACCACGCCCGGCCGGCCCACCCTTATGCCGTCGGCCATCGTCACCGGGTTCCGCACCGACACCGGGCGGCCCGCGGCCAGCGAGGCCGGATAGGCCGCCGCGCCCTCCGCCTGCACGCCCACGACCCGGACGTCCGGCCGCAGCGCCTTCACCGCCACCGCGATCCCGGCCGCGAGCCCCCCGCCGCCGACACCGACGACGATCGTGCGCACCTCGGGGCACTGCTCCAGGATCTCCAGGCCGACCGTGCCCTGCCCGGCGATCACGTCCGGGTGGTCGAAGGGGTGGATGAACACCGCGCCCGTCCCGGCCGCGTACTCCTGGGCGGCGGCCAGCGTCTCGTCGACCACCTGGCCGTGCAGGCGCACCTCGGCGCCGTACTCCCGGGTCGCGCTGATCTTCGGCAGTGGCGCGCCGTGCGGCATGAACACCGTCGCGGGCACCCCCAGGAGCGCGGAGGCCAGCGCCACGCCCTGCGCGTGGTTGCCGGCGCTCGCCGCGACCACGCCGGCCGCCCGCTGCTCGGGCAGCAGCCCGGCGATCCGCACATAGGCGCCGCGCAGCTTGAACGAGCCGGTGCGCTGGAGGTTCTCGCACTTGAGGTGGACGGGCGCGCCGACCAGCTGGGACAGGTGTCGGCTGCCCTCCATGGACGTCACGCGTGCCACGCCCGAGAGCATCTTCCGGGCACCGCGTACGTCGTCCAGCGTGACGGAACGCAAGGTGCCGGCCGTGCCGTAGCTCATGACTCCAGCATCGCAGTTCAGCCGAGCGCACGACGGGTGTGCCCAAGCTGCGAGACCGGGTTCGCGCAGCGCCGGTACGGCTCGGCGCCGGGCCGCGTACCCTGTCCCCCAACCCAGCAGCCTTCATGAAGCGAGCCTCCGGCCATGCCCACAACACCTGATATGTCGATGGACATGACGACCGTCGGTGACACCGGTCTCCTCGACACCCTCCAGCACGAGGTGGCGCTGTTCGCGCGCCGTGCCGAACAGACCCGGCTCGGCGGCATCGGCCAGGTGCGCAACTCCATGGACCGCGCGGCGTACCTGCTGCTCAACCGGCTCGACAGGGAAGGCCCGATGGGCGTCAAGGCACTCGCGGCCAGCATGGGCATCGACTCCTCCACGGTCACCCGGCAGGTGGCGCCCCTGGTCGACACCGGGCTCGTCAAGCGCACCTCCCACCCGGAGGACGGACGTGCGGTGGTGCTCCAGCTGTCGCCGCGCGGGGCCGCCCGGCTGGAGGAGGTGCGCTCGTCCAGACGTCAGCTCATGGCCGAGCTGACACACGACTGGGCGCCTGAGGAGCGCGAGCAGTTCTGCACGCTCCTGACCCGCTTCAACGGCGCGCTCTCCGCGCGGATGGCGGCACCGGGCGGTCCGGGGCCGGACCAGCCGCCGACGGCCTGAGCGGTCCCCGCCCGCCCGTGGCCCGGGCGCACCGGCCCGTTGACACGCTCCTGACCCTTGACCCGGGGCCGCCGCCGGTCTCATATGAGACCGGGTCCTGCGTCGTACGCGGTTCACCTGTCCCGTACCGGACAGGGCCCCTTCAGGGGGGAGGTCCGGTGCGTGATCGGCAGGCGGCCCGCGATGCCCGCCGGACCGGGGAGTTCCAGGCGTTCGCCGCCGGAGCGGCCGGACGCCTCCTGCACGCCGCCACGCTGCTCACCGCGGAGGCGCCGGACGCCAACCCACGCGCGCGGCGCCTGCTGACGCACGCGCTGGCGCACACCTACGCCCGCTGGGACCGGCTGCGCGGCGAGGACCCGTACGACTGCGCCCGCCAGTACCTCGCCACGCGCTTCGCGCGCACGGTATGGCACCGGTACGGCTTCCCCGGCCGCTCCCGGGCCGATCCGGGCAGCCCGCTCGCCACGCTGACCCCACGGGAACGGCTGATCCTGGTACTGCGGCTCTACGAGGGCGTCGCCGAGGAACAGACCGCGGCCCTGCTCGGGCTGCCCGCGGAACACGTGCACACGGTCTGCGACCGCGCGGCGGCAACCCTGCTGCACCCCGCCCGGCCGGCCGGCCCCCGCACGGCGGGCCCGAAGGTGGCACCGTCATGAGGGCCGGACCCGGCGGGAGGGCGTGGTGAACCGGTCCGAGCGGGAGGCCGCCGTACGTCGGATCATGGAACGGACGCCGGCCCCCGTACCGCCGGAGCTGTACGCGGACGCGGCACGGCGCGGCGAGCGCCGGCTGCGGCAGCGGCGGCTCGCCCGCCGGGTGCTGTGGCTGCTGGTGTGCGCCGCGGCCGTCGTGTTCGCCGTGTGGGCGGCCGAGGCCCGCCCGTGGGCGGAGCCGCCCTCGCAGACGACTCCGCCGGTCACCGGCTGGTGACCCGGGGCTGCTGGGCCCGTGTCATCGGACGCCCGCCTGCCCCCGCGACCCCGGCAGGATCCGAAAGAGAGGCCCTAGCCGAGGGCCTGCTTCAGGTCCGCCAGCAGGTCGTCGACGTTCTCGATGCCGACGGACAGACGCACCAGGTCGCCCGGGACCTCCAGCGCGGAGCCGGCCGCGGAGGCGTGCGTCATCCGGCCGGGGTGCTCGATGAGGGACTCGACGCCGCCGAGCGACTCGCCGAGGGTGAACACCTGGGCCCGGTTGCACACCTCGACGGCCGCGGCCTCGCCGCCCTCCACCCGGAACGACACCATGCCGCCGAACGCCTTCATCTGCTTGGCGGCGACCTCGTGGTTCGGGTGCTCGGGCAGGCCCGGGTAGAGCACGCTCGTCACGCGCGCGTGACGGGTCAGCATGTCCGTGATCCGCGTGGCGTTCTCGCTGTGCCGGTCCATCCGCACCGCGAGGGTCTTGGTGCCGCGCAGCACCAGCCAGGAGTCGAAGGGGCCGGCGACGGCGCCCATCGCGTTCTGGTGGTACGCCAGTTCCTCGCCCAGGCCCGGGTCCGAGACGATCAGCGCGCCGCCGACCACGTCGGAGTGGCCGCCCATGTACTTGGTCAGGGAGTGCACGACGACGTCGGCGCCGAGCGCCAGCGGCTGCTGGAGGTAGGGCGTGGCGAAGGTGTTGTCGACGACGAGCCGCGCGCCCGCGTCGTGGGCGACCTGGGCGACGGCGGCGATGTCGGTGATGCCGAGCAGCGGGTTGGAGGGGGTCTCCACCCAGACGACCCGGGTCTTCGGGGTGATCGCGGCGCGCACGGCGGCCGGGTCGCTGGTGTCGGCGACGGACCACTCGACTCCCCAGCGGGTGGCGACCTTGGCGAAGAGCCGGAAGGTGCCGCCGTAGGCGTCGTTCGGGATCACCACGTGGTCGCCGGGGACGAGCAGCGTACGCAGCAGCGTGTCCTCGGCCGCCAGGCCGGACGCGAAGGCGAGACCGCGGCGGCCCCCCTCCAGCGCGGCGAGATTCTCCTCCAGTGCCGTCCGGGTCGGGTTGGCGCTGCGGCTGTACTCGTAGCCGCCGCGCAGCCCGCCCACGCCGTCCTGCTTGTAGGTGGAGACCTGGTAGATCGGCGGGACGACCGCGCCGGTGCGGGGATCCGCGGTGTTGCCCGCATGGATCGCGAGGGTTTCGAAGTGCTGACTGATGTGCCTGTCGCTCATGTCCACCGAGCGTAGTGCGCCTGGCCGGATCCTGAGGGCCGCCCGGCTCGGGGGCCACCGGCGCTAGGGATATCCCTGTGCGGGCTCCCGCGCGTCCCTGTCATGCTCCGGTCCAGGGTTTTCCACAGGCACGCGACGGGGTTCGCCAATTGCCGGCGGCGTCTGGTTCGCTTGGGGCATGGCGATTCTCTGGCTGCTGATGGCGCTGCTCATGCTGGGCTTCGTCCTGCTCCCGGTCATGCGGCGCAGGCGCGGGATGATCGAGCAGGTCCCTCCGGGACACCCGGACGCCGCCGACCCGGAGGACTACGGCTTCGTGCGTCAGGAGGAGCTGGACGTGCGCATGCCGGGCCCGGACCAGGACCTGCTGGACGTGCTGGAGCTGGTGCAGCGCACGCAGGACTACCGGGCCGCCGCCCAGCTGCTGGCCGGCACCGAGACCGAGGGCGAGCTGCGCTGGCAGCGGGTGCAGGCCTTCGCGGGCGCCGCCGCGCTGGAGCTCCAGCAGCGCCCCGGCGGGATACACGCGATTCCGGGCGGCCAGTGGCTCAGGGTGTGGCGGGCCGAGCAGCCCAAGGACGCGGGCGGCGCCGCCGTCCACGCGGAGTTCCTGGTGCAGCAGGCCTGGCGGACGTCGACGCGGGGCACGGACGAGTTCCGGATCATCATGGAGGAAGCCCAGGCCGCCTGCGCCCAGGCGGCCCTGCTGGCTCCCGGCGACCCGGTGCCGTATCTCGTCGAGTTGTCCGTCGCCCGCGCACTGGCCTGTTCGGAGGCCGAGTTCGAGCAGCTGTGGCTGAAGATCCTGGACCGCGCCCCGCATCACATGGGCGCGCACCTGGCCGCGCTGCACTACTGGTGCGAGAAGTGGCACGGTTCACGCGAGCAGGCGTACGCCTTCGCCGAGGCCGCCGCCGCCCGCGCCCCGCGAGGCTCGCTGCTCGCCGCGCTGCCGCTGTTCGCCGTGTTCGAGCACCTCCCGGAGGTGAACCTGGTCGCGGGCTTCTACCAGAGCGAGGTCGTCACCCGGGCGATCCACGGCGCGCTGCACGCGGTGCACGCGGCCCGCCCCGACGACCCGGTGCTGCCGCACGTCCGGCATCTGCTGGTCTTCTTCCTGGTCCGCGCCGAGCGCTGGGCGGAGGCCATGCACCAGCTGGTGCACGTCGACGGTCACGTCGGCGCCCTGCCCTGGACGCTGTGCGCCGACCCGGCCGCGGAGTTCGCCGTCTACCGCGCGCTGGCGGTGGCCGGCTACGAGGCCAACGGCGGCAGTCCGGCCGACCTCCCCGGCTGAGCCCCGACCGGCCCCCGCCCAGGTCCCGGCCCGCCCGCCGACGACGGCCGGCGGCACCCCGCACGGCCGGCGGCACCCCCGCGGACCACGGCCGGCACCACGAGCGGGCCCGCAACGGCACATCCGTCGTCCGCGGCCGGCGCCCACCCGCCGATCGTCACCGGCGCCCACGGTCACCGGCACCCGTCGGCCGGCCGTCACCCGCCGGCGCCCCCGCGCCGTCAGCCCCACGACCAGCCCGCGCCCCCGGCCTCGCATTGCCCTGCTGACCTGCGGTAGGGCATACTCCGCATCCCCCCACACCGCACCACCCGCACCGATCGGTCGCTGGGGTGTGCCTTGTCATGTCCTTTCCTAGGTCCTGTGGGGGGATCTGCCCGATGGGCGCAACTCTGCGCGCGCTGCGCGCCCTCGTCCTGCTGCTCGGCTTCTACCTGCTGAGCCTCGTCCTGCTCGCCGCGCTGATCGGCCTCGACGTCCTCGTCTTCACGTGGGGCCACGGGTCGCTCACGGCGAAGATCGGCTTCGTCACGGTGCTGCTGGCCATCCCCGTCGTCCGCGGCATGTTCGTGCTGCGCACCCCCAAGGGCGAGGACGGCCCCGGCATCCCGGTCA
Organism: Streptomyces sp. NPDC014991; assembly: GCF_043080665.1. NCBI lineage: Bacteria > Bacillati > Actinomycetota > Actinomycetes > Kitasatosporales > Streptomycetaceae > Streptomyces > Streptomyces sp. NPDC014991. The sequence goes on along the minus strand of NZ_JBIBVY010000005.1, from coordinate 64,800 downwards.
CCGAGGCCGACGAGCCCCGGCTGTGGGCGCTGGTCCGGGACCTCGCCGCGGCGGCCGGCACCCGCGCCCCCGACCGGATCCTGCTCACCGGTGACGTCAACGCGGCCGTCAGCGAGAACCCCCGGCTGCTCGGGCTCCTCCCCGGCCCGCGCCGCCTCTACCTCGGCGTCCCGCTGCTGACCGGCCTGACCGAGGCCCAGCTGAAAGCCGTACTCGCCCACGAGTACGGGCACTTCACCGGCGGCGACACCCGGCTGTCCGCGCTCGTCGTGCGCGGCCGTGTGCAGATCGCCCGGGTCATCGACCAGTTCCACGCCAAGGCGGACGACAAGGTGGCCGCCGACCGGGCCCGGCAGGAACGGGCGTCCGCCGCGCGCGTCGCCAAGGGCAAGAAGGCCAAGGAGGTCGACACGGCCGGCACCGGGGCGACGTACCGGACGATGGCGAGGATCTACACCGCCTACGGCAGGCTGTACCTGCGCGCCTCGCTGTCCACCGCGCGCGCCCAGGAGTACGCCGCCGACCTGACCGCCGCCCGGATCGCCGGACGCGAGGCGACCGCGTCGGCACTGCGCGAGATCCCGGTCCTGTCGTCGTCCCACGACTTCTACCTGGAGGGCTACGCCACCCTGGGCGTGCCGGCCGGGCTGCTGCCGCCGCGCGGCGAGTTCTTCGGCGGCTTCGGCCGACTGCTCGCGGCCCGTGAACCGGAGCTGGTGGGCCTGCGCGCGGAGTTGCCGGAGGAACCGGCCGGGCCGTACGACTCCCACCCGCCGATCGCCGAGCGGGTACGCCGGATCGAGGCCCTGCCCGCCGACGGGCGCACCGAGGAGGCCCGGGGCGCCGCCCTGGACCTGCTGACCGACCCGGCGCGCACCCTGGCCGCGCTCGAGGACGCCGTCCTCGCCCGCAGGCTGCTCCGCCACCCGCGGGCCGCCGGCTGGGAGGAGCTGCTCGACGCCTCGATGTCCGCGAACCTGGCGGCCGCGCAGACCCCGCTGCACCGGGCGCTGGCCGGGTACACCGGGCAGCCTGCGACCCTGTCCGCGCTGCTGGACGTCATCGACGAGGACCGGCTGTGGCGGCTGGCGGAGCTGCTGCCGATGTCGGACGAGGCGGCTGCCGCGAAGGGCCGGGCCCACCGGGAGTTCGTACGACCGGTGCTGCGCCGGTCGCTGCGCACCATGGTGCTTGCCGAGTTCAGCTCCCGCTCGCTGCTGCGCTGGGAGTTCTCCTGGTCCCGCCCGGCGTCGGTGCGGCTGCCCGGCCAGGGCGCGGGGACCACGCCGGACGGCGACGCCGAGGCCGCGCTGGACGCGGCGGTGGAAGCCGCGATCGCCGACCACCCCGACACCGCGCCGCTGCGCGCGCTGCTGCCGCCGGTCACCCAGCCCGCCTGACAGCCGCCCCCGCCGACGCTCCCCCGCTGCTCCCGACGAACGGACCGACCCCGATGACCGTCCTCCTCTGGATCCTCGCCGCCCTGGCCGTGCCCACACTGCTCTTCGTGCTGTGGCTGACCGGGGTCTTCCTGAAGGAGTTCTTCTCCCCGACCCCCGACGACGGCACGCAGGCCGCGCAGGCCGCCGAGAAGCTCGGCCTGCTGCCCCCGGAGCGGCAGAACACCGACCTCGCCGCGCCGCTGCCGGCGGAGTGGGCCGCCGTACTGGACGCGGTGCGCGGCGGCGACTGGCGGCCGGCCGCCGAGCTGCTCGCCGCGATCGGCCGGGACTGGGAGCGCCGGTCGGCGGTCGCCTATGTGCTGGCGGAGCGCGCGGCCGAGGAAGACGCGTGGCTGCTGGCCTGGGAGGCGGCACGGCCCGGTGCCCCGGACGCGGCCGTGGTCCGGGCGCGCAGCACGGTGATCCTGGCCTGGGAGCTGAGGGGCGGGAAGAAGGCCCAGTACACGACGCGGGAGCAGTTCGACGGCTTCCACCGGATGCTGGCCGCCGCCCGCGAGGAGATCGCGAAGGCGGCCGAGCTGAACCCCGACGACCCGACGCCGTACATCGCGGAGATATGGGTGGCGCTGGGGCTCGGCTGTCCGAACGCCGAGATGGACAAGCTGTGGGGCGAGATCACCGCCCGGGCCCCGCACCACTACGAGGCGCACTTCTCGGCGTTGCAGTACTGGTGCGCGAAGTGGCGGGGCTCCGAGCGGCTGGCGTCCGAGTTCGCCCAGCGGGCGGCGGCGGACGCGCCGCCGGGAAGCCTGCTGACGGCGCTGCCGCTCATCGCGCACTTCGAGCACGACGAGTCGGAGGACACCGCCGCCGACAACACGCCGGTGATGCGGGCCCGGGTGGAGGCGGCCCTCACGGATGCGGCGGCGGCGGATCCGGCCCACCCGCGGCTGCCGGAGCTGCGCCACCTGCTGGCCTTCTACCTGCACCTCCAGGACCGCGACGAGGCGGCGCTGGAGCAGTTCAGGCTGGTCGACGGGTATGTGAACGCGCTGCCGTGGCGCTATCGGGGGGACATGGCCGGGTACTACTGCCAGGTGCGCGACACGGTGGCGCAGACGGTGGCGGAGCGGGCCTGACCGGGGTGCCGCGGGCTCCCGGACGTCCCGCGGGGGCGGGCGCCGGCCGGGTGGCCGGCGCCCGCCCCCGGTCGGTCCTCACCTTCCGCCGGGCGGCCGCGCGGTCAGCCCTCGGCGCGGGCGGGCAGCCGCCATCCCGGGCGGGGGAAGTGGCAGGTGTAGCCGTCCGGGTAACGCTGAAGGTAGTCCTGGTGTTCGGGTTCGGCCTCCCAGAAGGGGCCGACCGGCTCCACCTCGGTGACGACCTTGCCCGGCCACAGTCCGGAGGCGTCCACATCCGCGATCGTGTCCTCGGCGATCCGCTTCTGCTCGTCGTCCACGTAGTAGATCGCCGAGCGGTAGCTGAGGCCGATGTCGTTGCCCTGGCGGTTTTGGGTGCTCGGGTCGTGGATCTGGAAGAAGAACTCCAGGATCGCGCGGAAGTCGGTCTTCTCGGGATCGAAGAGGATCTCGATGGCCTCCGCGTGCGTGCCGTGGTTGCGGTACGTCGCGTTCGGCACGTCACCCCCGGTGTATCCGACCCGGGTCGCGGTCACGCCCGGGAGCCGGCGGATCAGCTCCTCCATCCCCCAGAAGCATCCGCCTGCCAGCACGGCCCTCTGCGTCTGCGCGGCCATTGCGGCCCTCCCATATCTCTCGGCTCGGTCACTCGGGCTACTCGGCTCGCACACCACCGGCATCTCACGCCCACCCTCCTCAACGCGCGAGGGTTCCAGGCGATTCCGTGCCCGCTCTGCCGCCGGGTGGGCGGCGCATCGAGAAGGATCGGCGCACGGTCCTTCGGTGTCGGCGCGGGTCCGGCACGGTCCGACAGCAGGCAGGTGTTCTCAGGAGGTGCGCCGTGCCGGGTCAGCCGCACGGAGGAGGATCGGGCGCGCCGTCCGTAGGCCGGCGAACCGGTGGCGATGTCCACCACCAGCACGCTGATCAGGAGGAAGGGGAGGACACGGCCGCGACGTTCATCCGGCTCGGTTGCACGGAGGAGCCCAGGGCGTTCGTCGAGTGGGTGCTGGACCGCTACCGGGAGACGCACGAACCCGGACGGCGGATTCGCCCGGGCCCGACGGGACGGGCGGGGCCGGTCGGGTGCGTTCTCGCGCCCCCGTCGGCCCCCTCCGCACCGGTGCGGACGCCCGTCGGTCAGATGGTCGCCGTGTCGATGACGAAGCGGTAGCGGACGTCGCTGGCCAGCACCCGCTCGTACGCCTCGTTGACCTCGGCGGCGCTGATCAGCTCTATCTCGGCGCCGATGCCGTGCTCGGCGCAGAAGTCGAGCATCTCCTGGGTCTCCTGGATGCCGCCGATCATGGAACCCGCCAGGGTCTTGCGGCCGCCGATCACCGAGAACAGGTTGAGGGCGACCGGCTCCTCGGGCGCGCCGACGTTCACCAGGGCGCCTTCCACCTTCAGCAGCGACAGGAGCGCGTCGAAGTCCATCGGGGCGGACACCGTCGAGACGATCAGGTCGAGGCTGCCGGCCAGCTCCTCGAAGGTCTTCGGGTCACTGGTGGCGTGGTAGTGGTCCGCGCCGAGCTTGAGGCCGTCGTCCTTCTTGCGCAGCGACTGGGAGAGGACCGTGACCTCGGCTCCCATGGCGTGCGCGATCTTGACGGCCATGTGACCGAGGCCGCCGAGACCGACGACCGCGACCTTCTTGCCGGGGCCGGCGTTCCAGTGGCGCAGCGGGGAGTAGGTCGTGATGCCCGCGCACAGCAGCGGCGCGGCCACGTCCAGGGACAGGCCGTCGGGGATGCGGACCACGTAGTTCTCGTCGACGACGATCTTCTCGGAGTAGCCGCCGTAGGTGGGCTCGCCGTCCTTGCCGACGGCGTTGTAGGTGCCGACCATGCCCTTGAGGCAGTACTGCTCCAGGCCCTTGAGGCAGTTCTCGCACTCGCGGCAGGAGTCGACCATGCAGCCGACGCCCACCCGGTCGCCGGCCCGGAACCTGGTCACGCCGGGGCCGACCTCGGCGACGACGCCCGCGATCTCGTGGCCGGGGACCATGGGGAAGATCGCCTCACCCCAGCCCTCGCGGACCTGGTGGATGTCGGAGTGGCAGATGCCGGCGAACTTGATGTCGATCAGGACGTCGTACTCGCCGACCGCGCGGCGCTCGATGGTCGTCCGCTCCAGCGGGGCCTTCGCGGCGGGCGCGGCGTACGCGGCAACAGTGGTCATGCCGGGGGTCTCCTAGCTGTCTCGCGTGCCCGGCCGCCTTCCGGCCGGGCACGGCGTCCAGCCTGCCCCGCGGACGGCCGGTCACCCAGACCACGCCTTTGCGTACGACTGCCGTGCCTACCATTGACGGGGTCAGGCTCCTGTGCGTACGACCAGGAATACTGGACGTATGGACAGCAGCAGGGACGAGCAGCCGGACGGCGCGGCCGGCACCGGCCGGACGCTGGACCGGCGGGCGGAGCTGAGCGAGTTCCTGCGCAGCCGGCGCGCCCGGCTGAAGCCGGAGGACGTGGGTCTGCCCGACTTCGGACGGCACCGCCGGGTGCCGGGGCTGCGCCGCGAGGAGCTGGCGCAGCTGGCCGGGGTGTCGGTGGCGTACTACACCCGGCTCGAGCAGGGCAACGGGAAGAACGTGTCGGCGGAGGTGCTGGGCTCGATCGCCCGCGCCCTGCGGCTGACGGACGCGGAGCACGCGCACCTTACTCACCTCGCGAAGCCCAAGCAGCACAAGAAGAAGTTCTCGGCCCGGTCCCAGCAGGTGCGGATGTCGCTGCGACAGCTGCTGGACACGATGGACGGCGTTCCGTCGTACGTCGTGGGACGGCGCACGGAGATCCTGGCGTGGAACCGGATGGCGGCCGCGGTCTTCGGCGACTGGTCGGAGCTGCCGCCGGCAGAGCGGAACTGGGCGCGGCTCGTCTTCCTGCGCCCCCAGTACCGCGAGCTGTTCGTGGACTGGGAGCAAAAAGCGATCGACATCGTGTGCGCGCTGCGCATGGACGCGGGCTGCCATCCGGACGACCCGCGGCTGTCCGCCCTGGTGGGTGAGCTGTCCGTGAAGAGCGAGGAGTTCCGGCGGCTGTGGGCCACGCACGACGTCAAGGAGAAGAGCCACGGCGTGAAGCTGCTGCATCATCCCCTGATGGGTGACCTGGCCCTGCAGTTCGAGTCGTTCCGGCTGCCCGACGACAGCGAGCAGAGCATGCTGATCTACCACGCGGAGCCGGCCTCGCCCTCGGCGGAGGCGCTGCGTCTGCTGGCGAGCTGGGGCGCGGACGCCATCCGGTCGGGGAGCTCGGCGCCATCGGTCTGAGGGCACGCTGTGTGCCGAGGTGAGTTGGCCGCCGAATCGGCCCGCACACCCACCAGGCAGATGCGAAAGGCAAGCGGGTGGCCTACGGCCCGTTACCAACGGCTTCTGTCGCATCGGGGTTCAGCGCGTCGGCCCAAGGTGACCGCTCGTCAGAGACCGCCGGGTGCGCCGAGATGGTCTTGAGGTATCCGGGCCGCGGCAGCGAGCTGGGTGGTGGCGCAGGTGTACGCGGCGAGGAACTCCACTGCGCGGTCCTGCGGGTGCGGTAGCGAATGTACTCAACGGTCTGTGTGGTCATGGGCCCACAGAGACACGCAACGCCCACCGGACGCCCCACTTCCGTCGCTGGTGTCGCTCAACGCTCAGCGACCCTTCGCCCGGGCGGCTGCCTTACTCACCCGAGTAACAATTCCAGAGCACACGGCGCTGAGTTACATGAATGCGGCGCGCAGAACGGATCCGCCGAGACCCTCCCCATGACCAGGGGACACAATTGGAGCCACGAATTCCGTCAGACGGGAACCAGCCAAGCGCGCCACACATGCACACTCTACGGCTTCAGTCGATCACAGGCCGCAGGCCTGGGGATTCCCGAAAGACGCCAGCTCCAGCCACCTGCGCCGTTTTGGACAAGCTTGGTGATTTTCTTGCTCGTGATCGTTCCGCCGCGTAATTTTCTGTTGAACCCGGCGCTCGGCCGGGCGCGGACCCCACTCCGTCGCACACGGTTTCCAGGCCATCAAGTGCGCCGAAGGGGGCCCGCACCCGTCTTACCCGAAAGGCTATCTTAGTGACTCGCAAGCAGATCCGTATAGGTGTGGCCACCGCACTCGTGGCGGTCACCGTCGGCTTCGGAGCGCCTACCGCCATGGCGGCGCAGGAAAACACCACTGTTGCCCGCTCCCTCCCGGCAGCCCCCGCCTCGGACGCGGATGTCACCAACCACACCGAGTTCGTCAGTTACCTCAACTCGGCCGAGGGACAGGCACTCCTGGCCGAAGCCGACCTGACCAGCGCCGAGCGCGACGCGCTCTACTCCAGCGACACCACTACCGATGTCGTGGTCCAGAGCCGCCTTTCGGGCATCATCAAGCTGCTCAAGAAGGTCAGAGGCTGGGCGGCCGCCGCGAGGGCCAGCTACAGCAAGTTCAAGGACTGGTACAACGACAAGGTCCCCCGCGCGATCCGCTGGGTCATCAGCTGGGGCTATGACCTCTACACGATCTACACGATCCTCAGGAACGCGGCGTCGTAGTCCGGGACCTGCATGATGGCCGCTCTTCGCCCGATCGTAGAGCGGCCCACGCCGACCGCACCTCTGGGAACTCATGTACACGATGCGCCACGAAGGCAAGGACGCGAGCACCTACGTCGGCACACTCGACTGGGTCGTGACCACCGCCCTTTTCGCCGTCCCGCTCTGCCTCGACTATGCGTTCGGGTCCCGCAGTTGGGCTGCGTTCATCAGCTGGCCCCTCTGGGCCCTCGCAGCCCTCCTGCTCCTGATGCACTGGTCGACGGCAATACGCTCGCTTCGAGGCCGGAAAGTAGAGTTGTGGGGTTGGTGGGCCGCCGCTCTCGCCCATGTGATCGCCGTATGGCACATCATCGCCGTCATCAAGGATGTGCAATGAAACGAACCGTCACAGCACTCGCCGCAGCCGCCTGTCTGGCAACGGCTTCCCTGGCCATCTCGGTACCCCCGGCATCAGCTCAGGCCAACACGGCCACCTGCACCGAGCTACCCGATCCCCCACAGGCCTACGGCACCTGGTACAAGTGCACGAACACGGCCGAAAGCACAACTCGCTATTACGGCATGCTCAGCGCCAGCAATAAGTCACTGCGCATCTCGTTCGGAGGTTGGGCCCCACCCATCACCGTGTGCTTCGAAACCAAGTTCGACACCGGATACAAGTCGGGTTCGCCCGCCCTGCAATTCACGTCTGGGTCAGCTGGCATCTGCCGGTGAATTGTCCTGCCCAACCGAAACGAAAGGCATGCCGGAAGTCCTACTCCGGCATGCCTCTCACTGTTCAGGAACTACTTCCCGTAGTAGGCGTTGTAGATCGAGACAGTCGACTTGTTGCCCTTCTTGTCGGCGATATCCGCATGGAAGGAGACAGCCTTCCCCTTCGCCGGGTTCTTGACCTTGATCTTGCCGTTGACCACATTGACCTTCTTCCAGGTCCGGCCGTAGTCGTAGGACACGTACGCCGACAGCGACTTGAGGTTGCTGCCCTTGGCCGAGCCCTCGACGATCACGGGGATCGCGACCGTCTTGCCGGCCTTGACCCGGTTGTCCAGGCCGGTGGTCGCCGCGAAGCGGGCGACGGAGGCGGGAAGCTTCACCATCTCCGCGGTCTTCTTCGAGCGGAACGTGAAGCTCGTGTCGATGCGGGTGGATGCCGCCGCGATCTTGACGCTGCGCTTGACCGACGTCGTCAGTTTGTACTCGGCGTCGCCCGCCGGGACCTTGAACGCCTTCTCACCGAACAGCGGGTCGTCGTTCGAGCCGACCTTGGTGCCGTTGCGGTACAGGGTCGAGGTGACCGAGGTGAAGTCGGAGGAACCCGCGTGGGTCTTGCCGTCGGCGACCAGCGGGATGAGGCCGGAGATGCTGTTGCCGTCGCGGTAAAGGCCGAAGTCGGAGTTGAGGTGCGGCCCGAACACGGCCGTGTTGAACGTCTTCGAGTAGGTCTGGCCCGCCTTGAAGATCTGGGGTTCGCCGAGCGTGTAGAAGGCGTCCGCCACGGGGTATCCGTCAGCGTCGTGACTCGCGAACTGGGTGACGTCGAAGCTCCACCGGGCTCCGTCGATGGTCGAGAGGTACACGGTCCGCGTGCCGGGCAGCTTCTGCTCCACGAGGTCGCCGAAGACCATGTTGCCACCCATGACGCCCGAGACACCGACTCCGCCGGTCTTGCCGGAGGCGCCGGCGCCGATCGTGTTCTTGACCGTGGCAAGTTCGGCGGCCTTGAAGTGGCGGACCTTCCTGCCCTGGATCTTCTTCACCTGCGCAGTGGTGGCCACGTCGTACTCGGCGTTGTCGCCCTTGGTCCACTGACCGCTCCAGGTCTGGGTCAGACCGTTGGGGACCTCAGGCCCCACGTGCGCCATGCGCAGATTGTCGAAGCTGTCCAGATCGATGCCGGTCCCGATGCCCGCCGGACCATACAGGTAGTCGATCATCGCGGAATGCGGCTTGGCCTGTGCGTCCGGCACGCTGATGTCGGCCGACTCGGTGGTGCGGGCGTCCAGTGTCACCGTGGTGTCCTTGCTGACGCTCAGCTTCGGCTGCACCAGCCAGTCAAGACCGCCGTCGAAGGTGCTGAAGTCCTTGGTGATCCACGAGTCCAGCAGGTACGTGCCCTTCGGCAGGCGCAGGGTCGTGACCCCGGAATCGGTGGGCCGGGCCGTGAAGTCCAGGCCCTTGCCGAGGCCGGTGTAGCCGAGCAGTTCGGTGTCGTAGACGCCGGTCGGCTTCCCGTCACGGCCGGTGTGCCTGAAAGTGACCGTGTACGACTCCACCTCGCGCTGCACCGCGGCGGCCGTGCGGACCGTCTGGCCGCCGCCCGTCGCCGTCACGTACGCGGAGTAGGCGCCGTCGACGGTGCCACCCAGCTTGGTGTTGACGGTGAGGCCGACCGAGGCCTTGCCGTGCGCCGGGACGGTGACCTTCGTCGCGGCGAGCTTGAAGAAGCCCGACGGGGCCGCCGCGCCCTTGGGGTCGGTGGCGCTGCTGGTGAGGGTGAGCGTGACGTCCTTGGCACCGAGGTTGCGGTAGGTCAGCTTCCTGGTGGCCGGCTTGTCGTCGGTGTGGGGCCACTGCTGCACACCGAAGGCCACCGACACGGGTTCGGCGACGATCGACTGCTTGATGGCCTTGTCGACCTGGATGCGGCCCGTACCCTGCTGGAACGCGGTGTACTTGCCGTCCTTGGCGGAGCCGGTCAGGGCACCCTTCAGCTCGGCGTAGCCCCAGTCGGGGTGCTCCTGCTTCAGGATGGCCGCTGCGCCCGCGACGTGCGGGGTGGCCATCGAGGTGCCGGAGATGGTCAGGTAGCCCTCGGGCTTCTCGCCGACCTCCTCGTCGATGACGCTGCCCTTGGCCGCGGCGGCGGTGATGTCCACGCCGGGCGCGGTGACGTCCGGCTTGATGGCGCCGTCGCCGACGCGCGGGCCGGTGGAGGAGAAGTCGGCGAGCTTGTCCTTCTTGTCGACGGCGCCGACGGTGAGCGCGGCGTCCGCGCTGCCCGGCGAACCGATCGACTGGGGGCCGTCGTTGCCCGCGGCGATCGCGAACAGGACGCCCTTCTCGGCGGAGAGCTTGTTGACCTCGGCCTCGAGGGGGTCGATCTCGGGGGTGTCGTAGCCGCCGAGGCTCAGGTTGATGACGGAGGCGCCCTGGGAGGCCGCCCACTCCATGCCGGCGAGGATGCCGGAGTCGTCACCGGAGCCGGTGTCGTCCAGGACCTTGCCGTTGAGGATCTTGGCGTCGGGGGCGACACCCTTGTACTTGCCGCCCGACTTGGCGCCGGTGCCCGCCACGATGGACGCGACGTGCGTGCCGTGCCCGAAGTGGTCGGTGGCGTCGGCTGCGGCGGTGAAGTTCCGTGCCTCGATGACCTGGTTCTTCAGGTCGGGGTGGGTGGCGTCCACACCGGTGTCCAGGACGGCGACCTTGATGCCCTTGCCGGTGTAGCCGGCCTTCCAGGCGGTGGGGGCGCCGATCTGCGGCACGGACTTGTCGAGGCTGGCTCTGCGGACGCCGTCGAGCCAGACGTGCGCGATGCCGGAGGCGGACCGGCTGCCGTCGGTGACCGCGTGCCACAGGTCGGTGGTGTCCTTGACCGGGGTCTGCACGGCGTCCGCGTTGAGCGCCTTCAGACTGCGGCGCAGGGTGCCCGCGTCGCGCACGCCGGCCTTTGCGGTGGCGGCGGCGCCGCGGTAGCCGACGATGACCTTCAGGCCGTTCTTCTGGGCCTTGCGGGTGGCGGCCTTGTTCAGCTCGGTGATGTCGAACAGGCGCTGGTCCAGCGTGCCGGAGGCGACCAGGTGGGCCGCGTCTGCGGGGACGACCAGCGTGTGTCCGGCGGTCCTGCGGACCTGGAAGGGTATGTGCTCGCGTCCCTCGGCCCGCTCCAGGCCGACGATGCGGCCCTTGGCGTCGAGGGCGACGCGGTCACCGGTGATGAGGGTGACGTGGTGCCTGGCGCTGGACGTCGGGGCGGCGGTGCCGGCCGCCGGGGCCCCTGTGGGCTTCGCCGACGCCGGGCTGGTCATGCCCGCTGCGAGGGCGACTGCTGCGGCCGTTGCCACGGTGGCCGCAGCCGCTCTTTTCACTTGTCTGCGCAAGATCTCCCCCTGGAGATGGTGTACCGGGTGAATTCCCTGTTCACCCGGCCGGGGGAAGCCTCGTACGTCTGCACGTCAGCCCCCCGGATCCCGAAGTATGCCGGGGGGTGATCAGACGGCTCAAGAGAGGGAAGGGGGGTGGGAGAGCGCCCGGAGGAAACTGTTACGCGGCGGCCGGAACACCGTTACACAACTGCGAAGTCCCTCTGCCAGCAAGGGCGTTATGCGGCGTCAGGCGCACGACGAAGGTCGGCCCACGCTCCTTGCACAGGAGTTCGAGTGCGTCCGTGAAACACCGGTGCCGCCCCTGGGGGCGGCACCGGGAGAGCTGGGGGGAGGGGCGTCAGACGGCCGAACCGGCCTTCCACTGCGCCCAGTCCATGTTCCAGCCGTTGAGGCCGTTGTCCGGGGCGACCGTCTTGTCACCGGTGTTCTGGACGACCACGACGTCGCCGATCAGCGAGTGGTCGTAGAACCACGCGGCCGGCGTGCTCGGGTCGCCGGCGCCCTTCTTGTCCTGGAGGCCGACGCAGCCGTGGCTGGTGTTGAGGTTGCCGAACACCGAGGGCGCGCCCCAGTAGTTGCCGTGCACGAAGGTGCCGGAGGTGGTCAGGCGCATGGCGTGCGGCACGTCCTTGATGTCGTACTCGCCCTTGCCGTCGTCGTCGGTGAAGCCGACCGTCGCGCCGTTCATCCGGGTCTCCTTGAACTTCTCGGAGATCACCATCTGGCCCTCGTACGTCTTGTTGTCGGGCGAACCGGCGGAGATCGGTATGTTCTTGACGACCTTTCCGTCCTGCGTGATCTTCATCTGCTTGGTCTTCGCGTCGACGTACGTGACCTGGTTGCGGCCGACGTGGAAGGTGACCGTCTTCTGCTGGACGCCGTAGACGCCGTCCGCGCCCTGGACGCCGTCGAGCGCCAGCTTCAGGGTGACGGTGGAGCCGCCCTTCCAGTACTCCTCGGGGCGGCAGTCCATGCGGTTGGCGTTGAACCAGTGACAGGCGACCTCCTGGCCGCTGCTGGAGCTGACCGTGACGCCCTTCTGCACGGCCGCCTTGTTGGTGATCGCCTTGTCGAAGTTGATCGACACCGGCATGCCGACCCCGACCGTGGAGCCGTTGTCCGGGGTGAAGGAGCCGATGAAGCTGTTGGCCGGGGAGACGGTGGTGAAGGAGGCGTTCTCGTGGGCTATGCGGCCCTCGGAGTCCTTGGCCTCCGCGGCGAGGCGGTAGGTGGTGGAGCGCTCCAGCTGGACGCCCGGCTTCCAGCTCTTCCGGTCGGCGGAGAGCTGACCGGCGACGGTCTTGCCGTCCTGCGTGGTCATCGTGACGGCGGTGAGCGTGCCCTTGCTCACCCGGACGGCCGCGGAGTTGTTGATCGAGGCGTTGTTGGAGCCGTCCTTCGGCGTGATCGTGATCTGCGCCTCCGACGACTTCTTCGCCGCCGCCGCGTCGGCCTTGGCCTGCGAGGAGTCGCCGCTGCCGGAGGCGTTGTCGTCGCCGCCGGAGCACCCCGTGAGCACCAGCACACCGCCGAGCAGAGCGGACGCGGCCATCAGGCCCCTGCGCCGCGTACTGTCCGTCATCACAAGCTTCTCCATCGTTGCCGAGTCGCGAAAAAACCCCGAGTGTCCCCGTAAAGACCTTCAACGCTACGGCCGCTCAGTCCCGTTCCACATCCGGTGGATCTGTGGGGCACACCACGTCCGCGGAACACTGTCCGCGGGTGGTGCGGGATTCGGTCCGTGCGTCCCCTGGGACGACGAAACCCCGGACGGCGGTTGCCGTCCGGGGTCATGGGTGCCCCGGGACGCTCAGCCGATGCCGCCCTCTTCCTCGTCGTCCGCCCCATCATCCTCGTCCAGGTCCCACTCGGGCGAGTCGGGGTCGTAGTCGACCCGCTCACTGGACCAGGACGCCTGCTGGAGCTCCACCCCTGGCACCTCACTGACCAGGTCGAACGGGTCCACGAGATACGCCAGGGCTTCCGCGGTGTCTTCGGTCACAGCGCTCTCGGCCTGGGCCCGCTCCGACTCGGGCAGCTCAGGATCCGCGGCGAGGCGGCGCAGCGCGGCCTTGGTCACCTCGTCCTCGTCCTGCACCTCCAGGACCAGCTCCACGCGAAGCCGTACAAAACGTGATGTCTCTTCAGTGCTCATGACGTGAGCGTACGGCCGAAACCTCCCGTGACTTTCCTGTGACCCGCGCCTTTCACTAACATCGCCCCACACGGCCAATTCGCCAGCGTCACAAGGGGATCGATATTCCGTGTCATCCGTTCGCCGTCCGCTGCTGACCGCCACCGCCGCGGGCACCCTGCTGTGCGCCCTGTGGTTCGTCCCGTCCGCGAACGCCTCGCAGAGCGCCCCGGAGGACAGGGCGGTGGACACGTCCGCGCCGGCACGGGTCACCCAGGCGAGAGCGGTGACCGCGGCGACCACCGACACCACCGGCACGGCGGTCACCGCGCGGGAGGCGGAGGACGGCACCGAACTGGCCGACACGGGAAGCCCCGACACGACCCCGTACGTCGTCGGGGGCAGTCTTTTCCTCTCCGTGGGCGCCGGTTTCGTCGTGTATTCGGTGCGCCGGGAACGTCTTGGGTTTTAATCGTCCTTGACGAATCTTTGGCAGCCCGCACATAGTTCGCACATGAAGAGATCATCGGGCGTGCGGCTGTGCGCCACCGCAGCTGTGAGCGTACTGTCGCTCGCCCTCGTCACGGGCTGTGCCGACGGGTCGAAGGACACCGGGGACGGCAAGGGCAAGGACGCGGCGAACCCGGCCACGAAGGCGCTGAGCGCCGCCGAGCTGAAGAAACTGATCATCGCCAAGGGCGAGGTGCCCGGGTTCAAGGTCGGCGCCGTCGAGGGCGGCCTGCCCGCCAAGGACGAGGTCACGGCGGGCGACGCCAAGTGCGAGCCGCTGCTGCGGGCGTTCACCGGCATCGCGCCCGGCGACCCGGCTGCGAACACCAGCCGTATGGCCACGCAGGACAAGAAGGCCCCCACGGGCGGCGCCACGTCCGGGGACGACCTGGCCGACGGCAAGTTCGAGGACTCGATCAACAAGTCCATGGACCTGGACGTCACCGTCGTCACCCTCGCCTCGTACGACGGGAACGGCGCGGAGCAGGCCCTGACGTCGGTCTCCGACGCGGTCAAGGCCTGCGCGGGCGGTTTCTCCGGCCGGCAGGCCGGCGACAAGGGCACGTTCACCAAGGTCGCCGAGGAGAAGTCCTCCGGCACGGGTGACGCGTCGGTGGCCTTCACCGCGACCAACGACGCGGGCAAGGACGGCGCCCTGCCGCTGCACGCGGAGGTCGTGCGGCACGGCTCCACCCTCGCCGTCTACACCACGATCAACATCGGCGCGATGATGGGCAAGAAGCCCTACACGGTGTCCGCCCCGGTCGTGAAGGCCCAGGCGGCCAAGCTGAAGTGACGCCTCGTCCGGCACGTTCGTCGTGATGTGAAGGGGCCCCGGCCGCAGCCGGGGCCCCTTCGCGTTCACCGGAGCGGTCCGGTGACCTTCTCCGCGGCCGTCACGAGGTCACCGCTGCGCACGAACGCGTCGGCGGCGGCCAGGTCAGGCGCCAGGAACCGGTCCGGACCGGGCCCCTGCACACCGGCGGCCCGTACGGCCTCGATGACCGCCTGCGAGGCGGGCGCCGGGGTGAGGCCCTCGCGCAGCTCGACGGCCCGCGTGGCCGCGTACAGCTCGACGGCGATGATCCGGGTGAGGTTGTCCACGGCGGTGCGCAGCTTGCGCGCGGCCGACCACCCCATGGACACGTGGTCCTCCTGCATGGCGGAGGACGGGATGGAGTCCGCGGAGGCCGGTACGGCGAGCCGCTTCATCTCGCTGACCAGCGCGGCCTGCGTGTACTGGGCGATCATCAGACCGGAGTCGACGCCGGCGTCGTCGGCGAGGAACGGCGGCAGACCGTGGCTGCGGTTCTTGTCCAGCAGCCGGTCGGTGCGGCGCTCGGCGATGGAGCCCAGGTCGGCGGCGGCGACGGCGAGGAAGTCCAGGACGTAGGCCACGGGGGCGCCGTGGAAGTTGCCGTTGGACTCCACCCGGCCGTCGGGAAGCACCACGGGGTTGTCGACGGCGGAGGCGAGTTCCCGCTCGGCGACCAGGCGGGCGTGCGCGATCGTGTCGCGTCCGGCGCCGGCGACCTGCGGGGCGCAGCGCACCGAGTAGGCGTCCTGCACGCGCGGCGCGTCGTCCTGGTGGTGCCCGGTGAGCTGCGAACCCTCGAGCACGGCCAGCATGTTGGCGGCGCTGGCGCCCTGGCCCGGGTGCGGCCGGATGGCATGCAGCTCGGGCGCGAGCACCCTGTCCGTGCCGAGCAGCGCCTCCAGGCTGAGGGCGGCGGTGATGTCGGCGGACTTGTAGAGGGTGTCGAGGTCGGCGAGGGCCATGATCAGCATGCCGAGCATGCCGTCGGTGCCGTTGAGGAGGGCCAGGCCCTCCTTCTCGCGCAGCTCGACCGGCTGGATGCCGTGCTCGGCGAGCAGCTCGCCCGCGGGGCGGACGGTGCCGTCGGGGCCTTCCGCGTCGCCCTCTCCCATCAGGGTGAGGGCGCAGTGGGAGAGCGGGGCGAGGTCGCCGGAGCAGCCGAGGGAGCCGTACTCGTGCACGACCGGGGTGATCCCGGCGTTCAGCACGTCGGCCATGGTCTGCGCGACCTCGGGCCGGACGCCGGTGTGCCCGGAGCAGACGGTCTTCAGCCGCAGGAACATCAGGGCCCGTACCACCTCGCGCTCCACCCGCGGCCCCATGCCGGCGGCGTGCGAGCGGACGATGTTGCGCTGCAGCTGAGCACGGAGCTCCGGGCTGATGTGCCGGGTCGCCAGCGCGCCGAAGCCGGTGGAGACGCCGTAGACCGGCTCGGGCTTCGCCGCCAGCGCGTCCACGATCTCCCGGGCCGCCGCGAGGGCCGCCACCGCCTGCTCCGACAGTTCGATGCGGGCACCGCCGCGCGCCACGGCGAGAACGTCGGACGCCGTGACACCGGACGTCCCCACCACCACAGTGTGCATATCCATATTCAGGAGCGTACGCATTGAATGCGGCGATGTCACTAGTGGAGTGCCGGTGTGACCCTTACCGCGACGTGTGGGCTTCGCCTCACGGCCGGCGCCCGCGGAACCGGCGCCGTTCGCCACGCGCGGGCGGCGGCTCGTCCGCCAACCGTACGACCGGATCGTCCGGTCCCTCCCGGCCCGCCACCACCGGCCGGTCCGCCCGCAGCGCCTTGGCCCGGTACTGAGCGGCGTCGGCGAGCCGGAACAGCCGGCGGGCGTCCCGCACCTCCCCGATCGGGTCCTCGGTCGAGGCGACCCCGCACGCCACCCCCTCCCCCAACTCCAGCTCGGCCGCCCTCCGGCACAGTTCGCCCGCCGCCTTGGCGACGTCGTCGGCGGACTGCCCCACCGCCAGCAGACAGAACTCGTCCCCGCCCAGCCGCGCGGCCAGCGCGCCCGGCACCATCGCCCCGCACAGCGACAGCACCGAGCCGAACCGTTCGAGGAGACGGTCGCCGACGGCGTGGCCGAGGGTGTCGTTGACCCGCTTGAGCCCGTTGAGGTCGCAGACGACCAGACTGACCGCCACCCCCTCCGTACGGTGCCGCTCGACGGCCTCCTCCAGGCGCACGTCCACGGCACGGCGGTTGGCGAGGCCGGTCAGCGCGTCGGTGAACGCCAGCCGGCGGGCCTCCTCCAGCCGCTCGGTCTGCGCGATCCCGGCGGCGACGACCGCGGCCAGCACGGTGGCGAAGTCGGCGTCCGGCCGGCCGAACAGCGGCTCCCCGATCGCACGGGCCACATACAGCTCACCCCACGCCCTGCCGTGCAGGACGACGGGGGCGACGACGCAGCAGCCGCGGCCCCGGCGGCGCAGGGCGGCGACCCGCTGATGCAGGTAACCGGGGGTGCCGGCGGCGGCCCCCTCCGCCGTCTCCACCCACGCGTTGGGCCCGCCGCCGCCCGCCCACCGCTCGTGCAGGAACTCGGTGATCTCCGGGAACTGGTGCACCGGGTACGCCTCGGACTCCGGGAACTGCTCCTCGTCCGGGGCGCGGTCCCCCACGTTGACCAGGACCCGCAGGCGGCCCAGGCCCCGCTCCCACACGGACAGCGCGGCGAAGCTGCCGTCCAGCGCGCGGCAGGCGCCGACGGCCGCGGCCTGCCAGCACTCCCGCGGGGTGTGCGCCGCCGCCATCCCCTGCGCCAGCGCCACGACGGCGACGAGCCGCTTGTCCTCACCCATCCATCCAGGTTAGGGATGAATCGGGCGATTCGCGCTGCCGCGTGCGCTGCCGCGTACGGGGGTGCGTGCCGTGGGGGCGGGGGGCCGTTGCCGGGTGCGGGTCCGGTCGTGGTCGGGCGCGCAGTTCCCCGCGCCCCTTCGGGGGCGCTGCCGTGTGCGGGGGTGGATGCGTGCCGTGGGGAGCGGGTTCGTCCTCCGGTGCGGGTCCGGTCGTGGTCGGGCGCGCAGTTCCCCGCGCCCCTTCGGGGGCGCTGCCGTGTGCGGGGCGGGGGTGGATGCGTGCCGTGGGGGCGGGGGGTGCCGGCTGAGCGCGCAGTTCCCCGCGGCCCTTCGGGGGCGCTCTGGGGCGGTTACTCGCCGGGCCAGCGGGGGGTGCGCTTCTCGTTGAAGGCTGCTACTCCTTCCGCCCGGTCGCCCGAGAACGCCACCGAGCGCCAGGCCGCGTCCTCCACCTCGAGGCCGGCCCGCAGGTCCAGCCCGTGTCCCAGCCGCAGGGCGCGCTTCGCCGCCCGCAAGCCCACCGGGGAGTTCCCGGCGATCCGCTCCCCCAGGGCCAGCGCCTCCTCGCGGTCGCGCCCTTCTTCCACCAGCCGGTCCACCAGGCCCAGCTCGACCGCCTCGGCCGCCTCCACCCGGCGCGCGGAGAAGATCAGCTCGGCCGCGCGCGCCGCCCCGACCCGCCGCGGCAGCAGCTGCGTACCGCCGCCGCCCGGGATCACGCCCACGGACACCTCCGGCAGCCCCACCACGGCCGTACGGTCGGCCACGATCAGGTCGCAGGACAGCGCCAGCTCGAATCCGCCGCCCAGCGCGAAGCCGTGCACGGCGGCGACCGTCGGCATCGGCAGCTCCAGCACCCCGGTGTACGCCGCCCGCGCCACCGGCCGCTGCCGTACGAGGTCGGCGTCGGTGAAGGAGTTCCGCTCCTTCAGGTCCGCCCCGACGCAGAACGCCCGTTCGTGCGACGAGGTCAGGACGACCACCCGGGCGTCCCGGTCGGCGGCGAGCGCGGCGCAGGCGCCCGCGAGGGAACGGGCCATCTCCGTCGAGACGGCGTTCATGGCCTTGGGCCGGTCCAGCACCAGCTCCGCGACGTGCCCGTGCCGTCGCACCAGCACGAACTCCCCGAACCGCTCCTCGCTCATGACACCCCTCCGGTTAACGCGGGTTAACTGACCGTCTGCTCGATCATCGCAGCCCTGCCCCCTCCCGTGAAGTCCAGGGGGCTACACCCGTTCGAGTGACATCCCGGTCGTCCCGGTCCGTATCGCCCACGGGAGCGCATAGCGTGCGCTCCGCCACGGCGCGCCCCCGGGCGCGCGGCGGGGAGGGGACCCATGACACCGATATCTGCGCCGCCCGCGGCGGCGCGGGAACACGCGCCGGGAAAGCCGTCGGGAGTACGGCGCGGCCGGCACCGCAGGCCGCGGCCCCGCGGGGCGCTGCTCGCCGCCGGCGCTCTGGCGCTGGCCGCGGGGGTGCTCAGCCTGGTGCGGGTAGCCCCGGACCCGGGGGTCGCAACTCCGGGGACGGCGGAGGCCGGTCCCCGGCCCGGCCCGGGCGGCGGGGTCCCGGACCGGTCGGCGAGGACTGTCGCCGGTGTGGCCGCCACCCCCACCGGGCTGCCCTCGGCGACCTCCGTCATGGGCGGCAGAGGTCTCGCTGGAACGCCGTCGGCCATCGGATCCGGTTCACCGGTCACCGCCGCTCCGGGCACGGCCACCGCACCGGCCGGCGGCACCGCCGAACCGACCACCGGCTCCACCGGCGTCCCGACCACCGTCTCCACCGGCGTTCCGACCAGCGGCCCCACCGGCGTCCCCGGCCCGCACCGCACTACCGGGCGCCCCTCGCCGACGGCATCCGCCACGGCGTCACCCACGCCGAGCCCGCCGCCGAGTCACCGCCCGCCGAAGCACGGTCCGGGCGAGATCTGCCTGCCGGTGATCCGCCTGTGCGTGGACACGAGCGGCTAGCGGTACGGCGGGCGGGTCGTGGGTCAGGGGGCGTCGTCGCGGCGCGTGAGCAGCCACGGTTCGACCACGCCGAGCCCGCGCACCGGGCGCTGCCACATCGGCTGGAGCGCGAAGCGGTACACCGGCGGGTCCTCGCCCTCCTTCTCCGCGGCGGCCGCCGCCTCGGCCGCCTCCGCCTCCGAGGCGGGCGCCTCGCCGGTGCGGATCAGCTCCTCGGCGAAGGCGCTGTCGACGAGGACGGCGTCGCGCGGGGCTATCGAGGTCAGCCGGGACGCCAGGTTCACCGTCGTACCGAACACGTCGCCCATCCGGGTGGTCACCGTGCCGAACGCCATGCCCACCCGGAGTTCCGGCATCGTCTCGTCGTGGGACAGCGTCTCCACCAGCCGCAGCGCGATGTCGGCGGCCGTGCCCGCGTCGTCCGCCGCGTAGAGCACCTCGTCGCCGAGGGTCTTGATGAGCCGGCCGCCGCGTGCCGCCACGAGGTCCGCGGCGGTGGTCTCGAAGGCCTCGACCAGCTCGCCCAGCTCCTCCTCCTCCATCCGGCGGGTGAGCCGGGTGAACCCCACGAGGTCGGCGAAGGCGACGGCGAGCCGGCGGTCGACCATCTCCTCGTCGTCGGCGGTCTGCACGACCCGGCCGGCCGACGCGGCGAGCTGGCGGCGCCAGACGTAGACCAGGAACTCCTCCAGCTCGGGCAGGAGCAGCTCGACGATCGGGTACGTCACCTCGGTGCGCGTCATGCCCGGCTCGGGGGGCTCGGTCAGGCCCTCCAGGAAGGAGTCGATCTGCCACTCGGCCAACCGGGCGGTGGTCTGGCCCGTGGACCGGGCCACCTGTACCGCCATGGCCTCGCTCAGCAGGCCCGCCTCCACCAGGCCGGCGAGGCGGCGCAGGGCGAGGACGTCCGCCTCGGTGAGGGCCTTGGCCTGCCCTATGTCCGCGAAGCCCATGGCCCGCCAGAAACGGGAGGCCAGTTCCATGGAGACGCCGGCGCTGCGCGCGGCCTGGAACGGTGTGTAGCGGCGCTCGGCGCCCAGGATGAGCTGTTCGAGCCGCAGGGCCAGCGGGTCCTCGCCGGTGTCGGGGGCGTGGGGGTCCAACCGGCCGTCCCCGCCCGCGCCGGAGCCCGTGTCGTCGACGGTCACGCCTGCTGCCCTTCCGATCTGCCGCGGTCAGGTATCGACCGCGCTCAACTCTACGGCAGGTGTGCGCCAGCTCACTCCGTCGGGTTCGGCCGGCGGCACGCCTGTCGTTCGGGGTGAAAACGGTGCCCGGAGCTGCGGCGGGCGGTCCCCGGGGCCTGCGGTCCCGGGGCCCCGGCGTCCGGCCGGGGGCGGCGTGTCACCATTGCCGGCCGCTCGTCCATCGTGGCTGATCGCGTGGTTTCCCGCGCCCCATGCGCCCCTGAGGAACCGCGGTTCACCGCACCGGCGGGGACCCGGCCGGCAACCGGGGCCCTCATACGGGCCGATCGGCGGTCCCCCGCGCCGTCACGCGGGCCGCAGGTGGACGATGTCCCCCGCCCCCACCGGTTCCTGCACGCCCGCCTCCGTGGCGATGACCAGCCGCCCGTCGCCGTCCAGCGCCACGGCCTCCCCCACGAGCGACCGGTCGCCCGGCAGCTCCGCGCGCACCACCCGGCCGAGGGTCGCGCAGCCCGCCGTGTACGTCTCCTGGAGGCCGCTCGCCCCGGGATCGCCGCCGGCGGCGCGCCAGCGCCGGTACCAGTCCTCCAGTGACCGCAGCACCGCCCGCAGCAGTGGATCGCGGTCCGTGGTGAGCGCACCGGCCAGGGCCAGGGAGCCCGCCTGAGGGACCGGGAGTTCGTCCGCGCGGAGGGTGACGTTGATGCCGACGCCCATGACGACGCCGTCCGCGCCGGCCCGCTCCGCGAGGATGCCGCCGGCCTTGCGTTCCTCGCCGTCCACGGTCAGCAGCAGGTCGTTCGGCCATTTGAGTGCCGTGTCGACGCCGGCCGCCCGGGACAGCCCGGTCGCGACGGCGACCCCGGTCAGCAGCGGGAGCCAGCCCCAGCGGTCCACCGGCACCTCGGCGGGCTTGAGCAGGACGGAGAAGAAGAGGCCGGAGCGCGGCGGCGCCGTCCACTGCCGGTCCAGCCGGCCCCGGCCGGCCGTCTGCTCCTCCGCCACGAGGACCGTGCCCTCGTCGGCGGTGCCGGCGGCGGCCGACGCGGCGAGGTCGGAGTTGGTGGACCCGGTCCGTTGCACGACCTCGACGGCGCGGTAGAGGCTGCCCTCCCGGATCAGCCCGCGCCGCAGTGCCGTGGCGTTCAGAGGCGGGCGGTCCAGATCGGACCAGCGGCTGTCGTCTGATGGATTGTGCGGCGTCATGCAAGCCACCCTAGGTGTGGTAAACGACGCAGTGCTGATCGGTAGGCGCGCCACTACCCTACGGATGAGTAACCGTCCCCCCTTTTGAGCAGGCAGGGAGCCGCATCCCGATGTCCGAGCCGGAAGAGCGTCACGAGATCGAAAAGATCGATATCCACACGACCGCGGGCAAGCTCGCGGATCTCCAGCGGCGCATCCACGAGGCGACGCACGCCGGCTCCGCGCGCGCCGTCGAGAAGCAGCACGCCAAGGGCAAGCTGACGGCGCGTGAGCGGATCGAACTACTGCTCGACGAAGACTCGTTCGTGGAGCTGGACGAGTTCGCCCGGCACCGGTCGACCAATTTCGGGCTGGAGAGCAACCGCCCGTACGGGGACGGTGTCGTCACCGGGTACGGCACGGTGGACGGCCGGCCGGTCGCCGTGTTCTCGCAGGACTTCACCGTCTTCGGCGGGGCGCTCGGCGAGGTCTACGGCCAGAAGATCGTCAAGGTCATGGACTTCGCGCTGAAGACCGGCTGCCCGGTCATCGGCATCAACGACTCCGGCGGCGCCCGGATCCAGGAGGGAGTCGCCTCCCTCGGCGCGTACGGCGAGATCTTCCGCCGCAACACCCACGCCTCCGGGGTCATCCCGCAGATCAGCCTGGTCGTCGGCCCGTGCGCCGGCGGTGCCGTCTACTCGCCGGCCATCACCGACTTCACGGTCATGGTCGACCAGACCTCGCACATGTTCATCACCGGCCCGGACGTCATCAAGACCGTCACCGGCGAGGACGTCGGCTTCGAGGAGCTGGGCGGGGCCAGGACCCACAACACCGCCTCGGGCGTGGCCCACCACATGGCCGGGGACGAGAAGGACGCCATCGAGTACGTCAAGCAGCTGCTGTCGTACCTGCCGTCCAACAACCTCTCCGAACCCCCGGTCTTCCCCGAGGAGGCGGACCTCGCCGTCGGCGAGGAGGACCGTGAGCTGGACACCGTCGTACCGGACAGCGCCAACCAGCCGTACGACATGCACACGGTGATCGAGCACGTCCTGGACGACGCCGAGTTCTTCGAGACGCAGGCGCTGTTCGCACCGAACATCCTCACCGGCTTCGGCCGGGTCGAGGGCCGCCCCGTCGGCATCGTCGCCAACCAGCCGATGCAGTTCGCCGGCTGCCTGGACATCACCGCCAGCGAGAAGGCGGCGCGGTTCGTGCGGACCTGCGACGCCTTCAACCTGCCGGTGCTGACCTTCGTGGACGTCCCCGGCTTCCTGCCGGGCGTCGGCCAGGAGCACGACGGCATCATCCGGCGCGGTGCCAAGCTCATCTACGCCTACGCCGAGGCCACCGTCCCGCTGATCACCGTCATCACCCGCAAGGCCTTCGGCGGCGCCTACGACGTCATGGGCTCCAAGCACCTCGGTGCCGACCTCAACCTCGCCTGGCCCACGGCCCAGATCGCCGTCATGGGCGCCCAGGGCGCGGTCAACATCCTGCACCGGCGGACCATCGCCGAGGCGGCGGAGACGGGCGAGGACGCCGAGGCGGTGCGCGCCCGGCTGATCCAGGAGTACGAGGACACCCTCCTCAACCCCTACGTCGCGGCCGAGCGCGGCTACATCGACGCGGTGATCATGCCGTCGGACACCCGCGCCCACATCGTCCGTGGGCTGCGTCAACTGCGCACCAAGCGGGAATCCCTGCCTCCGAAGAAGCACGGCAACATCCCCCTCTAGGCCCCGCGGACCCTGGGAGCGGTCATGAACATCAAGGTCGTACGAGGCAACCCGACCCCGGAGGAGCTTGCCGCCGCCCTGGCGGTGGTCCGCGTCCGCGCCGCGGCGGCGGCGACGGTGCCGTCGGGCGCCGAGGGACCGAAGGACGCGTGGGCCGACCCGGCGCGGATCGCGGCCGCCCGCGTACCCGCGCCGGGCCCGGCATCCTGGACCCGCACCTACTGGCCGAGCTGAGGGGCAGCCCGGCACAACTTGAGTACGGGTACTCAGGCACCGCCGCCCCCGGCGTCGCACGCTGGAAGGATGCTGTGGTCAGACCCCGAGAACGAGCCGCCGGAAGAGCTGCGCGACGCGCAGGACATGCTGCGGCGGCTCGGCCTCTTCCTGGCCTCGGCCATGATCGTGGTCATGGTCGTGATCGGTCTGAGGTGAGCCCGCCGGCCGGCGCTGACTAACCTGGCGGCATGACTGACACGCACCGCAGGCGACTCGTGCTCGCCTCCCAGTCCCCCGCCCGGCTCGACCTGCTCCGGCAGGCCGGCCTCGCCCCCGAGGTGATCGTGAGCGGCGTCGACGAGGACGCCGTCACCGCCCCCACCCCGGCGGAGCTGGCGCTCGCCCTGGCCGAGGCGAAGGCCTCGGTCGTCGCGGCGAAGCCGGAGGTGCGGGGCGCCCTGGTGATCGGCTGCGACTCGGTGCTGGAGCTGGACGGCAGGGCGCTCGGCAAGCCCGCCGACGCCGAGGAGGCCGCTGCCCGCTGGAAGGCGATGCGCGGGCGGGCCGGCGTCCTCCAGACCGGCCACTGCGTGTGGGACACCGAGGCCGGGCGGTACGTGTCGGCGACCGCCTCCACCGTCGTCCGCTTCGGCGATCCGAGCGACGAGGAGATCGCCGCGTACGTGGCCTCCGGCGAGCCCCTCCACGTCGCCGGGGCGTTCACCCTGGACGGCCGTTCGGCGCCGTTCATCGAGGGCATCGAGGGCGACCACGGCAACGTGATCGGCATCAGCCTGCCCCTGGTCCGCAAGCTCCTCGCCCGTCTGGGCGTGGGCATCACGGAGTTGTGGGCGCCGGGCGAGTGACCTGGGCGGGGACGCGGTCCTGCGGCTCGTCGTCCCCGTCCCGCGGCTCGTCCGTACCGCCCGCCGGCGCGCCCGCGCCGGCGGGCGAGGCGCCCGGCTCCGCCCGTGCGGCCGGCCCGCCGCCCGCCCCGGGCGCCGGGTCCTGGGCGGCGCTCTCCGGCCCGCCCGCACGGTCGTACGTCATCAGGAGCAGCACGATCAGCCCGAGGACGACGACCATGAACAGGAACGCCGTCCAGCCGACCAGCCCCCAGGCGAACGCGCCGAGCAGGCCGTGCACCACGGCCGCGCTGATCAGCAGGACCCGGCCGAAACCGGCCGGGGCGCGGTCGCGGACCGCCACGAGCACGGCCACCAGCGCGCACAGCACGAAGTAGGCGCCGAAGACGATGCCGCCGACCTTCGAGGACGTCGCCATCACGGACGGGTCGAGCCCGGCCAGGGACATGTTCTGCCGGTCGACGACCGTTCCCAGGAGCCAGTTGAGCGCCGCGACGAGGACCGCCTCCGCCAGCAGGACGACCGCCACGAACCACGCCACCGGTCTGCGCACCACCGGCACCCACCCACTCTCACACCAGCAGCCTGTTACCTCAGGTACGTTCGGGACAGCGCGAACGCTACTAACGGGTAAACCCGGGGACAAGGGTTCGGGCGGCAGCAAAGAATCATTGGGCCATTCGTAGGGACTCGACAAAGAATCGGAGTGGGCCGCAGCACGCTCTCACAGAGACCTTGACCACACGGCGGGGCTAGGGTTTCCCGCAGGAGTCCTGCGTACGGCGGTGCGACAAGGGCTTTCGCGGGTAGGGCGAGCCTCGCATCACGCTCCGTGTGGGCAAGCTCACCAGTGGGGACGGGTCGAAGTGCCGTGTCGGCAGTCCCTAAACTCGGCTTGTTTCAAGGAGGGAGCCTCAATCGTGCGCAAGGTGCTCATCGCCAACCGTGGCGAAATCGCTGTCCGCGTGGCCCGGGCCTGCCGGGACGCCGGGATCGCGAGCGTGGCCGTCTACGCCGACCCGGACCGGGACGCTCTGCATGTCCGCGCCGCGGATGAGGCGTTCGCCCTGGGCGGTGACACCCCGGCCACCAGCTATCTGGACATCGACAAGGTCCTGGGGGCCGCCCGGGAGTCCGGTGCGGACGCCGTCCATCCCGGATACGGCTTCCTCTCGGAGAACGCCGAGTTCGCCCAGGCCGTGCTCGACGCCGGTCTGATCTGGATCGGCCCGCCCCCGCAGGCCATCCGCGACCTCGGCGACAAGGTGGCCGCCCGCCACATCGCCCAGCGCGCCGGTGCCCCCCTGGTGGCGGGCACCCCCGACCCCGTGAGCGGTGCCGACGAGGTCGTCGACTTCGCCCGGGAGAACGGCCTGCCCATCGCCATCAAGGCCGCGTTCGGCGGCGGTGGCCGTGGTCTGAAGGTCGCCCGGACGCTGGAGGAGGTGCCGGAGCTGTACGAGTCGGCCGTCCGCGAGGCGGTCGCCGCCTTCGGCCGCGGCGAGTGCTTCGTCGAGCGCTACCTCGACCGGCCCCGCCACGTGGAGACCCAGTGCCTGGCCGACAAGCACGGCAACGTCGTCGTCGTGTCCACGCGTGACTGCTCCCTCCAGCGCCGCCACCAGAAGCTGGTCGAGGAGGCCCCCGCGCCGTTCCTGTCCGAGGCGCAGGTCGCGGAGCTGTACCGGGCGTCGAAGGCGATCCTGCGCGAGGCCCGCTACGAGGGCGCCGGCACCTGTGAGTTCCTCGTCGGCCAGGACGGCACCATCTCCTTCCTGGAGGTCAACACCCGCCTCCAGGTCGAACACCCGGTGACCGAGGAGGTCGCCGGCATCGACCTGGTGCGCGAGATGTTCCGCATCGCCGACGGCGAGGAACTCGGCTACGACGACCCGGTCCTGCGCGGACACTCCTTCGAGTTCCGCATCAACGGCGAGGACCCCGGCCGCAACTTCCTGCCCGCCCCCGGCACGGTCACCTCGTTCGCGCCGCCGTCCGGTCCCGGTGTCCGGCTGGATGCGGGCGTGGAGTCCGGCAGCGTCATCGGCCCGGCCTGGGACTCCCTGCTCGCCAAGCTGATCGTGACCGGCCGCACCCGCGCGGAGGCCCTCCAGCGGGCCGCCCGTGCCCTGGAGGAGTTCCAGGTCGAGGGCATGGCCACCGCGATCCCCTTCCACCGCAAGGTGGTCACCGACCCCGCCTTCGCCCCCGAACTCACCGGCTCGACGGACCCCTTCACGGTCCACACCCGGTGGATCGAGACGGAGTTCGTCAACGACATCAAGCCCTTCACCGCACCCGCCGACGCCGAGGCGGAGGAGGAGCTGGGCCGGGAGACGGTCGTCGTCGAGGTCGGCGGCAAGCGCCTGGAGGTGTCCCTGCCGTCCTCGCTCGGCATGAGTCTGGCCCGTACGGGCCTGGCGGCCGGCGCGAAGCCCAAGCGGCGGGCGGCGAAGAAGTCCGGGCCCGTCGCCTCCGGTGACACCCTCGCCTCGCCCATGCAGGGCACGATCGTCAAGATCGCGGTCGAGGAGGGCCAGCAGGTGCAGGAAGGCGACCTGGTCGTCGTCCTGGAAGCCATGAAGATGGAGCAGCCCCTCAACGCCCACAAGGCGGGCACCGTCAAGGGGCTGAGCGCCGAGGTCGGCGCGTCCGTCACGTCGGGCGCGGCGATCTGTGAGATCAAGGACTGAGCCGTAGGGCCTGCGAGACGCCCGGTGGACCGTGACGACGGTGCACCGGGCATTCCCGTCCGCCCCCCGCGCCACATACGACCGCGCACCCACACGGCTGCTCCGAAGGCGACGACCGCCGACAGGCACGTGCCGACGACAGGCACGTGCCGACGGGCAGGCACGTGCCGGGCGGCACGCAGGGGCCGGCCGGGCGGCGGTCGCGCGACCGCACGACGCGAGCACCCGCCGCACGTCCGTACCCGCCGGCACCGGCCGGCACTGCGGGGCGCCGGAGAGCCGCGGGCGAGGCGCCCGGGAGGGGTCCGGCGGTCAGCGGCGGCGCAGGTCGGCCACGCGGCCCCGGTCGGACCCGGCCGACTGCTCCCCCAGCCCCGCGGAGCGGAGCGGCACGTGTCCCCTTCTGGGCCCCGGCAGGGGAGCGCGCCGAGCCGCGGGCCCTTGTTCACCCCCCGGGTTCCCGTTCGCCCCCGTCACGGCGATCTGCACCCCCTGGTCGGCGAGCGCCTGCAACTCCGTGGCGGCGCGGTCGTCGTGCGGCGGCGGCTCGTCGGTGACCAGGCGGGTGACGAGGTGCGTCGGCACGGTCTGGAACATGGTGTCCGTACCGAGCTTGGTGTGGTCGGCGAGGACCACGACCTCCGCGGCGGCCTGCACGAGTGCCCGGTCGACGGAGGCCGAGAGCATGTTGGACGTGGACAGCCCGCGCTCGGCGGTGAGCCCGCTCCCGGACAGGAAGGCCCTGGACACGCGCAGCCCCTGGAGGGACTGCTCGGCGCCGGAGCCGACGAGCGCGTAGTTGGAGCCGCGCAGGGTGCCGCCGGTCATCACGACCTCCACCCGGTTGGCGTGGGCGAGGGCCTGGGCCACCAGCAGGGAGTTGGTGACGACGGTCAGTCCGGGCACCCGCGCGAGCCGGCGGGCCAGCTCCTGCGTGGTGGTACCCGCGCCGACCACGATGGCCTCGCCCTCTTCGACGAGGCCCGCGGCGAGGTCGGCGATGGCCGTCTTCTCGGCGGTCGCGAGATGGGATTTCTGCGGAAAGCCGGACTCCCGCGTGAACCCGCCCGGCAGTACCGCACCGCCGTGCCGGCGGTCGAGGAGTCCTTCTGCCTCCAGTGCGCGCACGTCCCGCCGTACGGTCACTTCGGAGGTCTGGACGACGCGGGCGAGTTCACGGAGCGACACCGCACCGTTCGCTCGCACCATTTCGAGGATCAATTGGCGACGTTCAGCAGCGAACACGAAACTGACAGTAACCCCAGCGACCGTCTGGTTTCAGCAGTATGCGCCGAATAACAGAAGTTGTTCGCACGGTAGGGGCGGAAGTGATATAGGGCCTATCCGTCCCGACTATGCCGTACGCACACGCCGCGACTCTTCGTGACCGGCGGGACGCCGGATCCGGCCGGTCAGGCCTCGGCACTCGCCTTGCGCGTGTGCAGCTGCCGGGCGACCTCCGCGATCGACCCCGAAAGGGAGGGGTACACCGTGAAGGCCTTCGCGATCTGTTCGACGGTCAGATTGTTGTCCACGGCGATCGAGATGGGGTGGATGAGTTCCGAGGCGCGCGGCGCCACGACCACACCGCCGACGACGATGCCCGTGCCCGGCCGGCAGAAGATCTTCACGAAGCCGTCCCGGATGCCCTGCATCTTCGCGCGCGGGTTGCGCAGGAGAGGCAGCTTCACGACCCGGGCGTCGATCTTGCCCGCGTCGACGTCCGCCTGCGTGTAGCCGACGGTGGCGATCTCGGGGTCGGTGAAGACGTTGGAGGACACCGTCTTGAGGTTCAGCGGGGTGACCGCGTCGCCGAGGAAGTGGTACATGGCGATGCGTCCCTGCATGGCGGCGACGGACGCGAGGGCGAACACACCCGTCACGTCACCGGCCGCGTAGACGCCGGGAGCGGTCGTCCTGGACACCTTGTCGGTCCAGATGTGCCCCGACTCGCGCAGCCTGACGCCGGCCTCCTCCAGGCCCAGCCCCGCGCTGTTCGGGATGGCACCGACGGCCATCAGGCAGTGGGAGCCGGTGATGACCCGGCCGTCGGCCAGCGTCACCTCGACCTGGTCGCCGACGCGCTTGGCGGACTGCGCGCGGGAGCGGGCCATGACGTTCATGCCGCGGCGCCGGAAGACGTCCTCGAGGACGGCGGCGGCGTCCGGGTCCTCGCCGGGCAGCACCCGGTCGCGCGAGGACACCAGGGTCACCCTGGACCCGAGGGCCTGGTAGGCGCCCGCGAACTCGGCACCGGTCACACCGGAGCCGACCACGATCAGCTCTTCCGGCAGCTCGGTGAGGTCGTAGACCTGGGTCCAGTTCAGGATGCGCTCGCCGTCGGGCTGGGCGTCGGGCAGCTCGCGCGGGTGGCCGCCGGTGGCGATGAGGACGGCGTCGGCGTCGAGGGTCTCCTCACTGCCGTCGGCGGTGCTGACGACGACCTTGCGGGACCCGTCGAGGGCCTGCATGCCGTCCAGCCGGCCGCGGCCGCGCATGACGCGGGCGCCGGCGCGGGTGACGGAGGCGGTGATGTCGTGGGACTGGGCGAGGGCGAGGCGTTTGACCCGGCGGTTGACCTTGCCCAGGTCCACGCCGACCACCCGGGCCGCCTGCTCCAGGGGCGGGGTGTCGTCGGCGACGATGATGCCCAGCTCCTCGTAGGAGGAGTCGAAGGTGGTCATCACCTCGGCCGTTGCGATTAGGGTCTTCGACGGCACGCAGTCGGTCAGCACCGACGCTCCGCCCAGACCGTCGCAGTCGACGACGGTCACCTCCGCGCCGAGCTGGGCGGCCACCAGGGCCGCCTCGTATCCGCCGGGTCCGCCACCGATGATCACGATCCGAGTCACGTACCCCATTGTCCCGCACGCTCCGAGGTGCCACTGCGCGGGGGCGCCACGCGCACTCCCGGGGCGCGGGAGGCGCGCGGTGCGGCTGCCGTACCCTCTGTCCATGGCGCTCTATGCCGCGTACGCCGGCAACCTCGACGCGCGGCTGATGTCCCGCCGCGCCCCGCACTCCCCGCTGCGCGCCACCGGCTGGCTGAACGGCTGGCGGCTGACCTTCGGCGGCGAGCAGCTGGGCTGGGAGGGCGCGCTGGCCACGATCGTCGAGGACCCGCTGGCTCAGGTCTTCGTCGGCCTGTACGACCTCGCGCCCATGGACGAGGAGTCGCTCGACCGGTGGGAGGGCGTCGGCCTCGGTATCTACCGGCGGGTACGCGTGCGGGCGCACACCCTGGACGGCGAGGAGCCGTCGTGGGCGTACGTCCTGAACGGCTACGAGGGCGGCCTGCCCTCCGCCCGCTACCTGGGCGAGATCGCCGACGCGGCCGAATCGGCGGGGGCCCCGCACGACTATGTGATGGAACTCCGCAAGCGCCCCTGCTGAGCCGGCCGCCCCGGGGTGGGCAGTCCTGCCGTTCCGCACCGTTTTCCGCCGCCTTGCACCGCTTCCTCCGTTCGTTCGTGGAAAACGACAAGACAACGAACCGATTCCCGTGGGGTCTGTCATCTACGCGCGTAGGCGAAGACCGGTTACCCTCAACGGCGTGAACGCATCTCTCCTTCCGGACGACATCCAGGGCGACCCCTACGCCGCCGCCGACGCCGCCGCCGCGCGCCTGCGCACGCTGACCGGTGCCGAGACCCACGACGTCGCCCTCGTGATGGGCTCCGGCTGGGCTCCGGCCGTCGACGCCCTGGGCGCACCCGACGCCGAGTTCCAGGTCACCGAGCTGCCCGGCTTCCCGCCGCCGGCCGTCGAGGGGCACGGCGGCAAGGTCCGCTCGTACGCCTTCGGTGACAAGCGGGCCCTGGTCTTCCTGGGCCGCACCCACTATTACGAGGGCCGTGGCGTCGCCGCCGTCGCCCACGGGGTGCGCACCGCCGTCGCCGCCGGCTGCAAGACCATCGTGCTCACCAACGGCTGCGGTGGCCTGCGCGAGGGCATGCGCCCCGGCCAGCCCGTGCTGATCAGCGACCACATCAACCTGACGGCGACCTCCCCGATCGTCGGCGCGAACTTCGTCGACCTGACGGACCTGTACTCGCCCCGCCTGCGCGCCCTGTGCAAGGAGATCGACCCCACGCTGGAGGAGGGCGTCTACGCCCAGTTCCCCGGCCCGCACTACGAGACCCCGGCCGAGATCCGCATGGCCCGCGTCATCGGCGCGGACCTGGTCGGCATGTCCACGGTCCTCGAGGCCATCGCCGCCCGCGAGGCCGGCGCCGAGGTCCTGGGCATCTCCCTGGTCACCAACCTCGCCGCGGGTATGACGGGCGAGCCCCTCAACCACGAGGAGGTCCTCCAGGCCGGCCGCGACTCCGCCGCCCGGATGGGCCAGCTGCTGGGCCAGGTGCTGGGCCGCATCTGAGCCCGCCACGGGCCTGCGCGAGCCCCCGCGCGTGGCGTCGTGCGCCGCGCGCGGGGTGCCACGCCGCATGCGGGCGGGATGCCGTGGCCGGTGCCGCCCGGGGGCTGACGGTGCCGGCTGTGACGTGACGGCGGGCGACGGTGCCCGGTCGCTGCCGGCCGGCCCAGCCGGCCGGGTGGACGGGCGAAGACGGGGGTCCGGGGGCGGTGCCCCCGGCCGGACCAGGCAAATCACAGGAGAGGTTGATTCCAAGGTGCACGACGATCTCATCGCCCGGGCCAAGGCATGGCTGGCCGAGGACCCCGACGCGGAGACCCGTGAGGAACTCGCCCGGCTGATCGACGCCGGCGACACGGACGAACTGGCGGCCCGCTTCAGCGGCACCCTCCAGTTCGGCACCGCCGGCCTGCGCGGTGAACTGGGCGCCGGCCCGATGCGCATGAACCGCGGCGTCGTCATCCGCGCCGCCGCGGGCCTCGCCGCGTACCTGAAGAAGAACGGGACCCCGCACGGGGACGACGGCGCCGGGCTCGTCGTCATCGGCTACGACGCCCGCCACAAGTCCGCCGACTTCGCCCGCGACACCGCCGCCGTGATGACCGGCGCCGGCCTGCGCGCGGCCGTGCTCCCGCGTCCCCTCCCCACTCCCGTGCTGGCGTTCGCCGTACGGCACCTCGGCGCGGTCGCGGGCGTGGAGGTCACCGCCAGCCACAACCCGCCCCGGGACAACGGCTACAAGGTCTACCTCGGCGACGGCTCCCAGATCGTCCCGCCCGCCGACGCGGAGATCGCCGCCGAGATCGACGCGATCGCCTCCCTGCACGACGTACCGCGCCCGGAGTCCGGCTGGCAGACTCTGGACGACGCGGTCCTGGACGCCTATCTGGCCCGTACGGACGCCGTCCTGGGCACCGGCTCCCCGCGCACCGCCCGCACGGTCTACACGGCGATGCACGGCGTCGGCAGGGACGTCCTGCTGGCCGCCTTCGCGCGCGCCGGGTTCCCCGAGCCGGTGCTGGTCGCCGAGCAGGCCGACCCGGACCCGGACTTCCCGACGGTCGCGTTCCCGAACCCGGAGGAGCCGGGCGCGATGGACCTGGCGTTCGCCCGGGCCCGCGCCACCGACCCGGACCTGGTCATCGCCAACGACCCGGACGCGGACCGCTGCGCGGTGGCCGTGAAGGACGGCGGCGACTGGCGCATGCTGCGCGGTGACGAGGTCGGCGCCCTGCTCGCCGCCCACCTGGTCCGGCGCGGCGCGCGGGGCACCTTCGCCGAGTCGATCGTCTCCTCCTCCCTCCTCGGCCGGATCGCCGGGAAGGCGGGGCTGCCGTACGAGGAGACGCTGACCGGCTTCAAGTGGATCGCCCGCGTCGACGGCCTGCGCTACGGCTACGAGGAGGCCCTCGGCTACTGCGTGGACCCCGAGGGCGTGCGCGACAAGGACGGCATCACCGCCGCGCTGCTGATCACCGAGCTGGCGTCCGCGCTGAAGGAGGAGGGCCGCACGCTGCTCGACCTCCTGGACGACCTGGCCGTCGAACACGGCCTGCACGCCACCGACCAGCTGTCGGTCCGCGTCCAGGACCTGTCCCTCATCGCCGACGCGATGCGCCGCCTGCGCGAGCGGCCGCCGGCGGAACTGGCCGGTCTGCCGGTCACCCGGGCCGAGGACCTCAGCCGGGGCACGGACCGGCTGCCGCCCACCGACGGCCTGCGCTACACCCTCACCGGCGCCCGTGTCATCGTCCGTCCCAGCGGCACGGAACCGAAGCTGAAGTGCTACCTGGAGGTCGTCGTACCGGTCGCGGACCACGCCGGCCTGCCGGCCGCCCGGGCCCGCGCCGCCGAGCTGCTGGACGCCGTCCGGCGGGATTTGTCGGCGGCTGCCGGCATCTGACGCCCGGACCGCCCGCCGGTGTGCCCCGAGGGGGCGCCCGGCGGGCGTCCCGCGGTTCCGTTCCCACGGTTTGCGTCAACGGCTGCGGAGGGACGCACGGCGCCGCGACGTGCGGGGCGGGCCAGGAGCAGCACGGCCGCCGTCCGGGCGAACGCCGGCACCGGCTCGGGCGCCCACAGGGGCCGGCCTCGCCGGCCGGTCCACATCGGCGGTTGCCCGAGGGAAGGCGGCTCAGGCCTGTCCGGCCCGACCGAGCCCCCGGATCACCCGTCCGGCCGCCCGGCCCCACCGACCTACCGTCCCGTGGGACCTCAGCCCACCACCAGCAGGATCGCCAGCAGCACAGCCCCCGCCACCGCAGGCGCGGCCACCTCGTACGCCCAGCGGACCGTCGGCTCGCCCTGGGCCTCGTCGGCCTCGCAACGCCGGTCCCGGAGTTCGTTCAGCTGGTCCATGACCTGGTCGCTCTGCGCCCGGGCCGGCCCGGTGTCGCCGCCGCGCAGGCCGAACCCGCCGAACCCGAAGCCGCTCGGTGCGAGCCCGCCACCCCCGGAGCCGAAGCCGCCCGGTGCGCGTCCCCCGCCCCGGCCGCCGGGCGTGACGCCGCGCGCCGCGTCGGCCGCCGCCCGCTGCTGCCGGCGGGCCGCCTTCTTGCGGGCCCGCAGGGAGACGGGGACGGCCCACAGCTGGTACTTGGCGCCGGACCTGGCGACGACCTCGTTGGTGAAGCCGGAGCGCAGGCCGGCGATCTCACCCCAGGGCAGGGTGATCACGCGGAAGGGGTTGCGGATGCGCAGCCGGTCCTCGTTGGCGAAGACCGCCGGGCGGAGCGTGAAGGCGATCAGCAGCGGCAGGACCAGGATCATCGCGGCCAGCGCCAGCCAGGGGGTCCGGCCGTGGCCCTTGAACAGCGCGTCGAAGCCCAGCCAGAGCACGACCACGAGCAGC
Source organism: Streptomyces sp. NPDC014991 (assembly GCF_043080665.1). Classification (NCBI taxonomy): domain Bacteria; kingdom Bacillati; phylum Actinomycetota; class Actinomycetes; order Kitasatosporales; family Streptomycetaceae; genus Streptomyces; species Streptomyces sp. NPDC014991. The sequence continues at coordinate 30,290 of NZ_JBIBVY010000005.1, read as the reverse complement.
AGCGCACCGCCCACGAGGCCCAGGGGGGAGCGGTAGACCCAGTCCTTGACGGCGGGTGCCGTCGGCTGTGACGCGGGGGACGGGTGGTCGGGGGTGGTCATGGCCCCGATTCTGCCCGACACCGCCGGGGGCGCGGCCACGCGCCCGGCAACCGGCGCTCATCCGTGATCTGCGCAACGGTGACGAGCGGCGGTGGGGAGCCCGGACGGGAGCGGGGGTGTACAGCCGCTACGCGCGTAGATATGCTCGTCTGGTGACCATGCCCAGTACTGCACCCAACGCACAGTCGCCCACTGCCGAACGCGTGGGTGGTAGCTCCATCGCTGACGTCACCGCGTCCGACAGCACGCTGCGCCGCTTCCTGCACGGGCTGCCCGGCGTGGACGCGGTCGGCCTGGAGGCACGCGCCGCGTCTCTCGGCACCCGTTCGATCAAGGCCACCGCGAAGGCGTACGCCATCGACCTCGCCATCTCGATGGTCGACCTGACGACGCTGGAAGGCGCGGACACCCCGGGCAAGGTCCGGGCGCTCGGCGCCAAGGCGGTCCATCCCGACCCCACGGACCGGACGGCCCCCACCACGGCCGCGGTCTGCGTCTATCCCGACATGGTGGCCGTCGCCAAGGAGGCCGTCGCCGGTTCCGGTGTGAAGGTCGCCTCGGTGGCCACCGCCTTCCCGGCCGGCCGCGCCGCCCTCGACGTGAAGCTGGCCGACGTGCGGGACGCCGTCGCCGCCGGCGCCGACGAGATCGACATGGTCATCGACCGGGGCGCGTTCCTCGCGGGCCGGTATCTGAAGGTGTACGACGAGATCGTCGCCGTGAAGCAGGCCTGCGGGACGGACGCCCGGCTGAAGGTGATCTTCGAGACCGGTGAGCTGTCCACGTACGACAACATCCGCCGCGCCTCCTGGCTCGGCATGCTCGCGGGTGCGGACTTCATCAAGACCTCCACGGGCAAGGTCGCGGTCAACGCCACGCCCGCCAACACGCTGCTGATGCTGGAGGCCGTACGGGACTTCCGCGCCCAGACCGGCGTCCAGGTCGGTGTGAAGCCGGCCGGCGGCATCCGCACCTCCAAGGACGCCGTCAAGTTCCTCGTCCTCGTCAAGGAGACGGCCGGCGAGGACTGGCTGGACAACCACTGGTTCCGCTTCGGCGCCTCCTCCCTCCTGAACGACCTGCTGATGCAGCGGCAGAAGCTGGCCACCGGCCGTTACTCCGGCCCCGACTACGTAACGGTGGACTGATCACCATGACCATCGAGAAGCGGTCCTCCGCATTCGAGTACGCACCGGCGCCCGAGTCCCGCTCCGTCGTCGACATCGCCCCCTCCTACGGCCTGTTCATCGACGGCGAGTTCGTGGAGGCGGCCGACGGCAGGGTGTTCAAGAGCATCTCGCCGGCCACCGAGGAGGTGCTGTCCGAGGTCGCCCAGGCCGGTGCCGAGGACGTCGACCGTGCCGTCCGGGCCGCCCGCACGGCGTTCGAGAAGTGGTCGGCACTGCCCGGCTCCGAGCGAGCCAAGTACCTGTTCCGCATCGCCCGCATCATCCAGGAGCGCAGCCGCGAGCTGGCCGTCCTGGAGACGCTGGACAACGGCAAGCCGATCAGGGAGACCCGCGACGCGGACCTCCCGCTGGTCGCCGCGCACTTCTTCTACTACGCGGGCTGGGCGGACAAGCTGGAGCACGCCGGGTTCGGCGCCGCCCCCAAGCCGCTGGGCGTGGCCGGCCAGGTCATCCCGTGGAACTTCCCGCTGCTGATGCTGGCGTGGAAGATCGCCCCGGCGCTCGCGACCGGCAACACGGTCGTCCTGAAGCCGGCGGAGACCACCCCGCTCTCCGCGCTCTTCTTCGCGGACATCTGCCGCCAGGCGGGCCTGCCCAAGGGCGTCGTGAACATCCTTCCTGGCTACGGCGACGCGGGCGCCGCGCTCGTCGCGCACCCGGACGTGAACAAGGTCGCCTTCACCGGCTCGACCGCGGTCGGCAAGGAGATCGCGCGGACCGTCGCCGGCACGCGGAAGAAGCTCACGCTCGAACTCGGCGGCAAGGGCGCCAACATCGTCTTCGACGACGCCCCGCTCGACCAGGCGGTCGAGGGCATCGTGAACGGCATCTTCTTCAACCAGGGCCAGGTCTGCTGCGCGGGCTCCCGCCTGCTCGTCCAGGAGTCGGTCCAGGACGAGCTGCTGGACTCCCTCAAGCGCCGCCTGTCCACGCTCCGCCTCGGCGACCCCCTGGACAAGAACACCGACATCGGCGCGATCAACTCCGCGGAGCAGCTGGCCCGGATCACCACCCTGACCGAGCAGGGCGAGGCGGAGGGTGCCGAGCGCTGGTCCCCGGCCTGCGAACTGCCGTCGGCGGGTTACTGGTTCGCACCGACGCTCTTCACGAACGTCACCCAGGCGCACACCATCGCGCGCGACGAGATCTTCGGCCCGGTGCTGTCGGTCCTCACCTTCCGCACGCCCGACGAGGCGGTCGCCAAGGCGAACAACACGCAGTACGGCCTGTCGGCGGGCATCTGGTCCGAGAAGGGCTCCCGGATCCTGGCCGTCGCCGGCAAGCTGCGCGCCGGTGTCGTCTGGTCCAACACGTTCAACAAGTTCGACCCTGCCTCGCCGTTCGGCGGCTACAAGGAGTCGGGCTTCGGCCGCGAGGGCGGCCGTCACGGCCTGGAGGCGTACCTCGATGTCTGATCACAACCGTCTGAGCGTCTTCAAGACCTACAAGCTGTACGTCGGCGGGAAGTTCCCGCGTTCCGAGAGCGGCCGGGTGTACGAGGTGACGGACTCGAAGGGCAAGTGGCTGGCCAACGCTCCGCAGTCCTCCCGCAAGGACGCCCGTGACGCGGTCGTGGCCGCGCGCAAGGCGTTCGGCGGCTGGTCCGGCGCGACGGCCTACAACCGCGGCCAGGTCCTGTACCGCGTGGCGGAGATGCTGGAGGGCCGCAGGGGGCAGTTCGTCCGCGAGGTCGCCGACGCCGAGGGCCTGTCGAAGTCCGGGGCCGCCGAGCAGGTGGAGGCCACGATCGACCGCTGGGTCTGGTACGCGGGCTGGACCGACAAGATCGCCCAGGTGCTCGGTGGCGCCAACCCGGTCGCGGGCCCGTACTTCAACCTCTCCTCCCCCGAGCCGACGGGCGTGGTCGCCGTCGTGGCCCCGCAGGAGTCGTCGTTCCTCGGTCTGGTGTCGGTGCTGGCGCCGGTGATCGCCACCGGCAACACGGCGGTCGTGGTGGCCTCCGAGAAGGCCCCGCTGCCCGCGCTGTCCCTGGCCGAGGTGCTGGCCACGTCCGACGTCCCGGGCGGCGTGGTCAACATCCTGTCCGGCCGTACGGCGGAGATCGCCGCGCCGCTGGCCGCGCACCAGGACGTCAACGCGATCGACCTGGCGGGCGCCGGCGGGGAACTCGCGAAGGAGCTGGAGATCGCGGCGGCGGACAACCTCAAGCGGGTTCTCCGTCCACAGCCTGTGGACTACTCCCGGACGCCGGGGACCGACCGGCTGGCGGCGTTCCTGGAGACCAAGACCGTCTGGCACCCGACGGGATCGCTGGGCGCGTCCGGTTCGTCGTACTGACGTACGCGGAGTGACGGGGGGCGACCCACGGTGACGGGACGCTGCGGGGAACCGCGGGCGTCCTGTCCGGCCGGCCGCGGACCGGACCCGGCGGGCCGGACGCCCCCCCCCCACGCCGCTCACGAAGGTGCCGTCAGCGGCCCGGCACGCCCAGCACCCCGCCCAGCACCGGCAGGCCGCCGATCGACGGGGCCTGGGCCACAGGGCCCGTCAGAGACCTGGACGTGACGGGCCGGAAGTCCGCGAGCTGGGTCTCCACGCCGTTGTCCAGCGGATCCACGCCGGTGCCCGCGAGCGGGTTGGGCCTGAGGCCGGCCACCGGGCCGGTGACGTGGCCGAGGACGCCGGTCGCGGCGCTCGTGGCCGCCTGCGGGTCGACGTTGCCGAGATCCACGGGGCGGTCGGTGAGGCCCCCGGCCGGGATCGAGCCGGCGGACGCCGTGGCCGCCCCCGCGCCCAGGACCGTTCCGGCGGCCGCCACGGCGATCAGGGCGCGCCGCGCGGCGGAATGCTGGTGGGAGGTGCGTCGGGCCATCACTGGTGCCACCTTCTGGAGCGCAGGGTAGGACTGTCGGCACGCAGCGTAGTTGAGGTGGGTGTCACGCTCAAAAGCCGACCCGCGGGGTCGGCAGGGCGCTCCCCATGCGTCAAACTGGTGTTCCGTGAGCATTCATCCTCCGGCCCCCGCCCGTGTCGTGCTGCTCTGCGGCCCCTCGGGCTCGGGCAAGTCACTCGTCGCCGCCCGCTCCGGGCTTCCCGTCCTGCGCCTGGACGACTTCTACAAGGAGGGTGACGACCCGACTCTGCCGCTGGTGGCGGGGAGTTCCGACATCGACTGGGACCACCCGGGGTCCTGGGACGCGGACGTCGCCGTCGAGGCCATCGTCCGGCTGTGCGCCACGGGGTCGACACAGGTACCGGTGTACGACCTCGCGCTGAGCGCCCGTACCGGCGAGGAGACCCTGCGCATCGGCGGCACCCCGGTGTTCATCGCGGAGGGCGTGTTCGCCGCGGAGATCGTCGAACGCTGCCGGGAACGGGGCGTGCTCGCGGACGCCCTGTGCCTGGACCGGGGCCCGATCACCACCTTCCGCCGCCGCTTCCTGCGCGACCTCAGGGAGGGCCGCAAGTCGGTGCCGTTCCTGCTGCGCCGCGGCTGGCGGCTGATGCGCGCGGAACGCTCGATCGTCTCCCGTCAGGTGTCCCTGGGCGCGCACCCCTGTGACCGGGAGGAGGCACTCGGCCGGCTGACGGCGGCGGCGGGCCGGCCGGCGCGGCAGCAGACGGCGGCGTGACGCCCGCCCACCCCTGACGCACGGAAGGAGCGGGACCGGTCGGACCCCCCTGGCCCACCGGTCCCGCTCCTGTTTCTCCCCCGTGTCACCCCGTGGGCCCACCCCCCAGTGGTCCCCGGTTCTCCCCCGTCGCCCCCGTCGCCCCTGTGCTCAGGCGACCAGTTCGCCGAAGGCGCTCTCCTCGTCACGGCCGAAGCTGAGGACCTCGTCCTCGCGCAGCCGGCGCAACGACCGCCAGATGCTGGACTTCACCGTGCCGACACTGATGCCGAGTATCTCCGCGATCTCCGGGTCGGTGCGGCCCTCGTAGTAGCGCAGGACCAGCATGGTGCGCTGGAGTTCGGGCAGCCGGGCCAGCGCCTGCCAGAGGACCGCGCGCAGCTCGGTGCCGCGCATCGCGTCCGTCTCGCCGGGCGTCTCCGGCAGTTCCTCGGTCGGGTACTCGTTGAGCTTGCGGCGCCGCCAGGCGCTGATGTGCAGGTTGGTCATGGTGCGGCGGAGGTACCCGCCGACCGCCGCCTTGTCACTGATCCGCTCCCACGCCCGGTACGTCGAGAACAGCGCGCTCTGGAGCAGGTCCTCGGCCTCGAAGCGGTCCCCGGTCAGGTGGTAGGCGGTGGCGTACAGGGAGGCGCGGCGCTCCTGGACGTAGGCGGTGAACGCCGCTTCGGCGTCTGCCGTCTCCGTCGGCGAGCGACGCTCCCCCGGGTCCTCCCCGTACGCTGCTCCCCCGTGCTTCTCCCCCGTGTGCGCGTCAACCACCGTCATGAACGCGGTGTGCTGACGCCCGGTGCCGCCGCGGGCGCATCCCCGCCCTCCCCCGAGCTCCTGGTTCCGCTCGAGCAGGGAGGTGCCTGTGCCGGCACCGGCCTTCTCCGGTCCCCGGTGCACGTCGTGCAGACGCGTGACCACTGCGCTGGTGCTCATGCTGTGCAGCGTGTTCATCTCGCGCTCCCCGTGGTGGACTTCCGGTGACTCGGTACTACCGGGCTGGTTCGCGGCCGGCGGCCTTGCCCGTGACCAAAAGACTGCCGGGGGACCTTCATGGACGTGTCCGCCGACTGTCACAGACCTGTCACAGGGGCCCCGTCCATGACGGTGACGGCGTGCGCACAGGTGGTGGCGGCAGCGAGGAAGGGATGCCGACGGGTCGTACGACACCCCGTCCATGGGCCAGAATGAGCCCGTGCCTTCCCTGTTGCTGATCGAGGACGACGACGCCATCCGTACGGCCCTGGAGCTGTCCCTGACCCGCCAGGGACACCGGGTGGCCACCGCTGCCAGCGGCGAGGACGGTCTGAAGCTGCTGCGTGAGCAGCGCCCGGACCTGATCGTGCTGGACGTGATGCTGCCCGGCATCGACGGGTTCGAGGTGTGCCGGCGCATCCGGCGCACCGACCAGCTGCCCATCATCCTGCTGACGGCGCGCAGCGACGACATCGACGTGGTGGTCGGGCTGGAGTCCGGCGCCGACGACTATGTCGTCAAGCCGGTGCAGGGGCGGGTGCTGGATGCCCGGATCCGGGCCGTGCTGCGCCGCGGGGAACGCGAGTCCAGCGACTCGGCGACGTTCGGCAGCCTCGTCATCGACCGGTCGGCCATGACCGTCACGAAGAACGGCGAGGACCTCCAGCTGACCCCGACCGAACTGCGGCTGCTGCTGGAACTGAGCCGGCGGCCAGGTCAGGCGCTGTCCCGGCAGCAACTGCTTCGGCTGGTGTGGGAGCACGACTACCTGGGCGACTCACGCCTGGTGGACGCGTGCGTGCAGCGGCTGCGGGCCAAGGTCGAGGACGTGCCGTCGTCCCCGACGCTGATCCGCACCGTCCGCGGTGTCGGCTACCGCCTGGACGCGCCTCAGTGACCGACACGCACGGGCGGCTGCGCGGCTGGGCCGCGGGGCGCAGGGGGAATCTCTCGCGGCTGCGGTTCACCAGCCTCAGGCTACGGCTGGTGCTGGTGTTCGGCCTGGTCGCGCTCACCGCCGCGGTGTCGGCGTCGGGCATCGCCTACTGGCTCAACCGGGAGGCCGTCCTCACCCGCGCCCAGGACGCGGTGCTGCGCGACTTCCGGCAGGAGATGCAGAACCGCGCCGGCGCGCTGCCCGAACACCCGACGCAGGACCAGCTCCAGCGGGCGGCCGGGCAGATGGGGGCCAGCAGCCAGCGCTTCAGCGTGCTCCTGGTCGCCGCGGACGCCGGCGGCAAGAAGGTGTACGGCACCTCGGGCGGCATCAACGGCTTCGCGCTGGAGGACGTACCCTCCTCGCTGCGCGCGGCCGTGACCAGGCGCCAGCCGGTGACCGACACCAACAAGGAGCCGTACCACCTGTACTGGCAGCGGGTGGTGGACCACGGCACGCCCTATCTGGTGGCCGGTACGCGCGTCATCGGCGGCGGCACCACCGGCTACATGGCGAAGTCCCTGGAACCCGAGGCCAAGGACCTCAACTCGCTGGCCTGGTCGCTGGGCATCGCCACCGGGCTCGCACTGATCGGCGCCGCGCTGCTCGCGCAGGCCGCCGCGACGACCGTGCTGAAGCCGGTGCACCGGCTCGGCGTGGCCGCGGGGCGGCTCGGTGAGGGCAGGCTGGACACGCGGCTGCAGGTGTCCGGCACCGACGAACTCGCCGACCTGGCCCGGACGTTCAACAAGGCCGCCGAGGCGCTGGAGAAACGGGTCGCGGAGATGGCCGCGCGGGACGACGCGTCCCGGCGATTCGTCGCCGACATGAGCCATGAACTGCGGACCCCGCTCACCGCCATCACCGCCGTCACGGAGGTGCTGGAGGAGGAGCTGGAATCGGAGGCCGGGGGCATCGACCCGATGGTCGAACCCGCCGTCCGGCTGGTGGTCAGCGAGACCCGGCGGCTGAACGACCTGGTGGAGAACCTGATGGAGGTCACCCGCTTCGACGCGGGGACCGCCCGGCTGGTCCTGGACGACGTCGACCTCGCCGACCAGATCACCGCCTGCATCGACGCCCGTGCCTGGCTCGACGCGGTCGAACTGGACGCCGAGCGCGGCCTGCACGCCCGCATCGACCCGCGCCGCCTGGACGTCATCCTCGCCAACCTGATCGGCAACGCCCTCAAGCACGGCGGCTCGCCGGTGCGGGTGTCGGTGCGGAAGGCGGACGACGCGGTCGAGATCCAGGTCCGCGACCACGGGCCCGGCATCCCGGAGGACGTCCTGCCGCACGTCTTCGACCGCTTCTACAAGGCGAGCGCCTCCCGGCCGCGCTCCGAGGGCAGCGGACTGGGCCTGTCCATCGCCCTGGAGAACGCCCACATCCACGGCGGCGGGATCACCGCGGCCAATTCCCCCGACGGCGGTGCCGTGTTCACGCTGCGGCTGCCGCAGGACCCCGCCCGGCTGACCGAGGAGGACGGCGAGGACGGCGAGGGCAGCGAGGCCACCGGGACCGGCACGGACCACACGGGAAGGGAGGGGTCATGACCGTACGACGCCTGCTGGTGCTGCCCCTCCTGGGCGCGCTGCTCACCGGCTGCGGCATCCGGGCCACGGAGGTGCCGACCGACTTCGGGGCGGCACCGTCCGGGGTGCAGTGCTCGCTGGCCGGGCCCGATCTGTCCACGCAGTCCTCGCACGGGGTGCCGGTGCAGGTCTTCCTGCTGTGCGGGGCGTCCCTGGTGGCCGTCGACCGGACCGTGCGGGTGCCCGACGGCACCCCGGACGCCCGGCGCCGGGTGATGGTCGCACAGGGGCTGCTGGACCAGCTGGCCGCGTCCCCGTCGGCCGCGGAGCGCTCCGCCGGCTACACGACGCGGGTACCGGGCGGTCTCGGCGTGCGCGGGCCCGGCCCGCAGGACCCCGACGACGCGCTCCGCCTGAGCACGGCACCGTCGCGTCTCACCTCCTACGCCGTGGCACAGCTGGTGTGCACGCTGTCCGACTCGGCGGCGACGGAGGGCGACGGCTCGGTCATCCTGGGCGGCCCGGACGGGGGACCGCTCCGCCGCTACGAGTGCACGGACGGCGTCCGCGAACACCCGGGCACGGCCCAGCCCCCGTCCACCCCGATCACCGACCGCTGACGAACAGCCGACGCCGACCAGCCACCGGGGGGTCGCGGCGGACCGGGCACGGACATCGGTCCCTGCCGGGCCGTCCCAGGACCCGATCCCGTCGGTGCCGGGCTCGCGGCGCGGCGCGGCCCGTGACCGGCCGGGCGCACGCATCCGTCCGTGACCGGCCGCCCGAGGGCCCAGTGCCGGTCCGTGCTGCCCCCGGCGCCCATCGGTGGCCGTGCCGGCCGGGCACGGACATCGGTCCCTGCCGGGCCGTCCCAGGACCCCATGCCGTCGGTGCCGGGCTCGGTGCGCGGCGCGGCCCGTGACCGGCCGGGCGCACGCATCCGTCCGTGACCGGCCGCCCGAGGGCCCAGTGCCGGTCCGTGCTGCCCCCGGCGCCCATC
>NZ_JBIBVY010000005.1:0-20871 GCF_043080665.1 Streptomyces sp. NPDC014991 | reverse complement strand
CCGTCCCAGGACCCCATGCCGTCGGTGCCGGGCTCGGTGCGCGGCGCGGCCCGTGACCGGCCGGGCGCACGCATCCGTCCGTGACCGGCCGCCCGAGAGGGCCCGGCACGGTCTGTGCCGGCCTCACGCCCACCTGGGGCCGTCGCCGGTCGGGGGCTCGCACCGGCCAGGCGCGGACGTGGCGTGTTCGCGTCGGGATGTTTCCGCTGCGGAACCAAGCGCCCCCGGCCCGGCGTCTAGGGGGTCGTGCAGCGTCAAGGCTCCATCGGCGGCAGCGCCGCGATCCGCATCCGTGTGACGGGAGGTGTCCTCCTCGTCGCACACCTCGCCCTCGTCGCCTGGCTGATGCTGCGCCCCCTGGACGTCCCCTGGGTGATGCCCCCGAACCTGCGTCCGCTGGCCGGCGTCCGTGCCGACCTCGCGCTGGGCTGGCCGCGGGCCGTGCGACCGCTCGGGGAGGGCCTCGCGCTGCTCGCACCGCTGGGCGTGCTGCTGCCGATGGCGCACGGCAGGCTGACCGTTTCCCCGTCGGCGTCCCTGGTCCGTACGGCCGCGACGGGCACCCTGGTCTCCCTCGGCATCGCCCTGCTCCAGACGGGGGTGCCGGGCCGGGTCGTCGACGTGGACTCGCTGCTGCTGAACACGGCGGGGGTCGCCCTGGCTCACCTGGCCGTCGTACCGGCGGCCCGTGCCTGGCTGCGACGGCGCGACGTATGGGAGCCGGGTGCGGCCGGGCCGTCGGTCACCGTGCAGGAGGAGCTGTCTCAGGGGCGTACCCCGACGATTCCCAGGGTCGGGATCGCCCCGTAGAGCGACGCTTCGTCCCCTTGGTCTGCGTACCGTGGAAGACAGCTGGGGACGCCACCCGGGCGGCCCCGCCCCCGGCCCGGAATCGGGCCGGCGACCACGGAGGAGCCCTCATGAGCGCCCTTGCCCGCCCCACCCACGGCCGCGTGATCGGCGGAGTGTGCGCCGCGCTGGCACGGCGCTTCGGCACCTCCGCGACGACGATGCGGGTGATCTTCCTGCTGTCCTGCCTGCTGCCCGGCCCGCAGTTCGTGCTCTACATAGCGCTGTGGATCCTGCTGCCCGCGGAGAACAGCGCGCGCACCGCCGCCTGGTGAGCCGGGCGGCGGAGGGCGGGCACACCACGGGGGCGCGTCCGGGCCTGCCGGAGCGCCCCGCCCGCGTCGTGCGGAGCCGGCCTCAGCCGAGCGGGATCCCGTTGACCGGCGCGCCGTGCGTGGGCAGACCCTTGAGCGGCAGTCCGCCGAGCAGGCCGCCGGCCGGCCCGGCCGGGCCCTTGGCGAGGACGCCCTCGGCGACCGGCTGCGCGGCGGCCACGCCCTTGCCGACGGCCGGGGCCGCGGCGGCGACATTGCGCTCGGCCACGGGCTTGAGCAGCTTCATCGCGCCGCTGTCGGGCAGAGCCTCGACGACCCGCTCGGGCGGCAGCGCCTTGGTGACGGTGCTCAGGCTCTGGCCGGCGGCCGGGGCGGCCGGAGCCGCGTTGGCCGCGCCCGCGCCCACGGCGGCGACGGCGGCACCGAGGGCGGCGACGCCCAGGGTCTTGGCAGCAGACTGCTTCATGGTGAATGCGTCCTTGGATGCGGAGACGGGAGATCACGAACGATCCGAGCGGTCCCCGACCTAAACACGCCGGTCCACCCGCCGCAAACACCGGAATGCGGGCACTGCACGGAGACATGTCCGCATTCCGGATCGGCGACTGCCGCGCGACTACCCCTCCATATCGGTGGACCCGCTGGTGGAAGCGGCCTGCCGGAACAGCCATTCGGATTTCAGCTCGGCGTATCCGGGCTTGATGACGTCATTGATCATCGCGAGTCGTTCATCGAAAGGGATGAACGCTGATTTCATCGCATTGACGGAGAACCACTGGAGGTCGTCGAGCGTGTAGCCGAACGCCTCGACCAGATGCTCGAACTCCCGGCTCATCGTGGTGTGCGACATCAGCCGGTTGTCGGTGTTCACGGTGGCCCGGAAGTGCAGCCGGCGCAGCAGCCCGATGGGGTGCTCGGCGTAGGAGGACGCGGCCCCGGTCTGGAGGTTGGAGCTGGGGCACAGTTCCAGCGGGATGCGCTTGTCCCGCACGTAGGAGGCGAGGCGGCCGAGGACGACCGAACCGTCCTCGCGGACCTCGATGTCGTCGATGATCCGCACCCCGTGCCCCAGCCGGTCGGCGCCGCACCACTGCAACGCCTGCCAGATGGACGGCAGCCCGAACGCCTCGCCGGCGTGGATGGTGAAGTGGTTGTTCTCCCGCTTCAGGTACTCGAACGCGTCCAGGTGCCGGGTGGGCGGGTAGCCGGCCTCGGCACCGGCGATGTCGAAGCCGACCACGCCGGAGTCCCGGTGACGGTTGGCGAGTTCGGCGATCTCCAGGGAGCGGGCCGCGTGCCGCATCGCGGTCAGCAGGGCACCGACCCTGATCCGGTGGCCGTTCTCCCGGGCGAGCCGCTCGCCCTGCCGGAACCCCTCGTTCACGGCCTCGACGACCTGCTCCAGGGTCAGCCCCCGGTCGAGGTGCTGCTCGGGCGCGTACCGCACCTCGGCGTAGACGACGCCGTCCTCGGCGAGGTCCTCGGCGCACTCCCGGGCGACCCGGACCAGGGCGTCCCGGGTCTGCATGACGCCGACGGTGTGCCGGAAGGTCTCCAGGTACCGTTCCAGCGATCCGGAGTCGGCGGCCTCGCGGAACCAGATCCCCAGCTTGCCGGGGTCGGTCTCGGGAAGGCCGGTGTAGCCCGTCTCGCGGGCGAGTTCGACGACGGTACCCGGGCGCAGCCCGCCGTCGAGATGATCGTGCAGCACTACTTTGGGCGCCCGCCGGATCTGGTCCGGCGTCGGAACGTGTACCGGGATGGCCGCCGGGACGGCCCCCGTCGATGCAGTCTGGCTCGTCATTTCCGCACTCTAACTCCTACGCGCGTAGAGCGCGGGGGGCGCGCAGCGGCCGGTTCCCGGCACTTTTCCGTCGATACGCAAAGGTGACCGCACGTACGGGTTTCGTACACCGCGCCTTCTGACACTGTTCTGTCATGGGACAGCAAGCGATTCCGGCCCGAACGGCCGGGCTGGGAAAGGCAGTCGGCCCGGAGCCGACGTCGGTGGGCGGAGCGGTGCTGCTGCTTCCCGGCGGGGAGGAGGTCTCCGCCCGCCGGCCGTCCCCCGTCCGGGCGTTGACCCTGATCCGTGCCCTGGGCCGCGCGCTCGCCCGCGCGGGCCGGGCCGAGGGCCTGGTGGTCCATCCCGTCCACTACCGCTACCGGGGGTGGAACGGCAGCGAGGCGCATCTGGCGGCGGACGCCGGCTGGGCCGCCGACGAGGTCGTACGACGGTACGGGGACGTGCCGGTCTGCCTGGTCGGCGTGGACATGGGCGGGCGCGCGGCGCTGCGGGCCGGCGGCCACGAGGCCGTCAACTCCGTGGTGGCGCTGGCCCCCTGGCTGCCGGAGGAGGATGTCGCCGTGCCCGCCGAGCCGGTGAAGCAGCTGGTCGGACGCCGGGTGCTGATCGTGCACGGCACCAACGACGAACGCACCGATCCCGAGCTGTCGTTCCGGTTCGCGGCGCGGGCGAAGAAGGCGAACCGGGAGGTGTGCCGGTTCGAAGTGCACTCCGACGGGCACGGCATGCACGGACACCGGGCGGAAGTGGTCAGCCTGGGCGTGGACTTCGTACTGGGGGCCCTGTTCGGCTGCCGGGTGTCGCGGCCGGTGGAGGACGCGCTGGCCGCGCCGCCGCCGATCGGCCTGCGGATGCCGCTGGCGGCGGGGTTCGGCAGGTCACTGAAGCGGTGAGGCGGTGAGGTCCGGGGGCGCCTGGCTCTGGTCCCTGACGACCCGGCCTGGGGTCTTTTCGTTCGGATCAGGCCGGATCAGGGAGCGGGTCCTGATCCGGCCTGATCCCAACGAGAGGGCCTAGGGGAGCAGACTCCCCCGCCTGGAGAGCAGGAACTTCTTGAAGGCCGCCACGGGGGGTGTGTCCGGGCGGTCCGCCAGCCAGGCCACGCCGATCTCGCGGGCCGCCCTCGGGGCCGTGACCGTCAGTTCCACCACCCCGGGGCGGGGGACGGTCGGCGGTGGCAGGAGCGCCACCCCCAGCCCCGCCGCCACCAGCCCCCGCAGCGTCTCCGCCTCCTCGCCCTCGAAGGCGATGCGGGGTTTGAAGCCGGCCTCACGGCACAGATCGTCGGTGATCCGCCGGAGGCCGTAGCCGGGCTCCAGGGTGACGAAGGTGTCGTCGGCCGCCTCGGCCAGGCGGACGCGGCGTCGGGCGGCCAGCCGGTGCTCGGCGGGGACGACCAGGCGCAGTTTCTGCTCGTCCAGGCGGCGGGCGACCAGGTCGGGGGCGTCGGGGACGGGCGAGGTGAGGCAGAGGTCCAGCTCACCGGCGCGCAGCCGCTCCAGCATCGCCTCACCGTAGTTCTGCACCAGGCTGAAGCGGATGCGCGGGTGGTCGGCGCGGAACGCGTGCAGCAGGCCGGGTACGGTCTCGGCGCCCATGGTGTGCAGGAAGCCGAAGGCGACCTTGCCGGTGGCGGGGTCGGCGTCCGCGCGGATCTCCCCGGCGGCCCGCCCGACCTCGGCGAGGGCACGCTCGACGGCGGCGAGGAAGGTGCGGCCGGCGGTGGTGAGAGAGACCGTACGGCCGTGGCGGGCGAACAGGTCGACGCCCAGGTCCTGCTCCAGGCGGGCCATCGCCCGGGACAGCGTGGACTGGGGGACGTTCATCTCCTGCGCGGCCCGGGTGACGTGCTCCGTGCGGGCCACGCCGGCGAAGTACGCGAGGCGGGGCGCCAGCAGCCGTACCGTCTCCGCCATGTCTTCTGTGTCACCGGACGGTGACAGTCGCCTCTGTGGCCTGTGCTGATGCGCCATGGGAACGATTATGACGATTCCATGCATTGGACGCATGAGAGGGGCCGTCCTACGGTCGAGGCATGTCTCCCGCCAGTACCCCGGCGTCCACCAGCGTGGGCGCCGTCTCCCCCGTCCGTTCCCGCGCCACCGACTCCGACTCCCGGCTGACCCCGGGCGGGCCCGGCTACCGCCGGATGAGCCTCGCCCTCTTCCTCGCCGGAGTCGCGACCTTCGCCCTCCTCTACTCCACCCAGGCCCTGCTGCCGCTGATCTCCGGGGAGTTCGGTGTCCAGGCGAGCGAGGCGAGCTGGACGGTGGCCGCCGCGACCGGCGGGCTGGCCCTGTTCGTGCTGCCGATGAGCGCCCTGTCGGAGCGGTTCGGCCGCCGTACGGTGATGACGGCCTCGCTGGCCGTCGCCGTCACGGTCGGCATGCTGGTGCCCTTCGCGCCGTCGCTCGGCGCGCTGGTCGTGCTGCGGGCGGTGCAGGGCGCCGCGCTGGCCGGGGTTCCCGCCTCGGCGCAGGCGTACCTGGCCGAGGAGGTGCGGCCGAAGGCACTGGTGACGGCGATCGGGCTGTTCGTGGCGGGCAACAGCGTCGGCGGGATGAGCGGCCGGGTGATCACCGGCTGGGTCGCGCAGGAGTGGGGCTGGCGGGTCTCGGTCGGCGTGATCGGCGCGCTCGCGGTCGGATGTGCGGTGGCGTTCCGGCTGCTGCTGCCCGCCCCGGAGCACTTCACGGCGGGCTCCCTGCGCCCGCGGATCCTGCTCGGCACGGTCCGCGGCCATCTCTCCGACCCGCTGCTGCGCCGCCTGTACGCGATCGGCGCGCTGTTCATGACGGTGTTCGGCGGCGTGTACACGGTGATCGGGTACCGGCTGACGGCGGGGCCGTTCGGGCTGCCGCAGGGCATCGTCGGCTCGATCTTCCTGGTCTACCTGGTGGGCACGGTCTCGGCGTCCACCGCGGGCCGGCTGGTGGGCCGGTTCGGCCGCCGGGGCGCGCTGTACCTGGCGGGCGGCACGACGGCGGCGGGCCTGCTGCTCTCCCTGGCCGCGTCCCTCCCGCTGGTGCTGCTGGGCCTGGTACTGATCACGGCGGGCTTCTTCGCCGGACACGCGGTGGCCTCCTCGGCGGTCAGCAGGACGGCCACCCACGGCCGCGCGCAGGCCTCGGCGTTGTACCAGTCCGCGTACTACGTCGGCTCCAGCGTCGGCAGCACGGTGGGAGCGGTGGCCTTCCGCGCGAACGGCTGGTCCGGCACGGTCGGTGTCGGCCTCCTCGCGGTCCTCGGCGTCGTCGCGATCACCGTGCTCGGCACCCGGGCCGCCCGGGTGGCGGCCCGGCGGGAGCCGGTGGGCGCGCACTGAGCAGGCCCTTCTCGTACTCGGGGGGCCATTGTCAGTGGGCTGCGGTAGCTTCCAGGTGGTGGACGCGAAGACGCGCGGACAGCAGCCACATGGGGTGGGTGGACGATGGGCGACAGCACGGCGACGGCGGACCTGGACGTCGCACTGGAGAAGCACCGGACCGAGTTGACCGGGTACTGCTACCGGATGCTCGGTTCCTCCTTCGAGGCCGAGGACGCCGTGCAGGACACCCTGGTGCGGGCCTGGCGCAATCTCGACAAGTTCGAGGGCCGGTCCTCCCTGCGTTCGTGGCTGTACCGCATCGCGACGAACGTGTGCCTGGACATGCTGACGGCCGGCAACAAACGGGCGAGGCCCATGGACCTGACCGAGTCGACCCCGCTCGCCCGGGCGGCGCTCACGCCGCGCCCGGACAACACCTGGCTGGAGCCGATGCCGGACGCGCGCGTGCTGCCGGCGGCCGGCGACCCGGCGGAGGCCGTCGTCGCCAAGGAATCCGTCCGGCTCGCCTTCATGGCCGCCCTCCAGCAGCTGCCGGCCAAGCAGCGGGCCGTGCTGATCCTGCGCGAGGTGCTGGCCTGGCGGGCGAGCGAGGTCGCCGAACTGCTGGACACCACGGTCGCCTCGGTCAACAGCGCGTTGCAGCGGGCCCGGGCCACGCTCGCGGAGCGCGCCGACACGGGCGCCGAGGGCGCGGTGTCCGACCCGCTGGACGAGGAGCAGCAGAAGCTCCTGGAGCGCTACGTCAAGGCGTTCGAGGGGTACGACATGACGGCGCTGACGGCGCTGCTCCACGAGGACGCCGTCATGACCATGCCGCCGTTCGACCTGTGGCTGCGCGGCACCGCCGACATCACCGGCTTCATGACCACCATCGGCGCCTCCTGCGCCGGCTCCCGCCTGCTGCCGGTGCAGGCCAACGGTCTGCCGGGCTTCGCGCACTACAAGCCGGACCCGGAGAACGGCGGGTTCAGCCCGTGGGCGGTGCAGGTGCTGGAGATCTCAGACGGCCGGATCACCGGTTTCCACTGCTTCCTCGACACCCAGCGCTGGTTCCCCCTGTTCGGGCTGCCCCTCCACCTGGAAGCGGAGCCCGACGAGGTCCAGCAGGGCGTGTAGCGCGGGGCCGGCGCCCCGCAGCCGGATCCGCCCGCCGGCCCGGCGGGCGGCCAGCTCCAGCCGCGCCAGCAGATCGACGGCCGTCAGCCCCGGCGGCCCGATCCCGCCGACGTCACAGACGACGACGCGTTCCCCGCCGCCCTCCAGCAGCCCCCGCACGCCGGCGCACAGCCCGGTCACCTCGTCACGACTGACGGGCCAGGGCAGCACAAGAACGGCGGGGGTCTCGGCATCCACGTCCGGTTAGACCGACGGGACGGACGGAACTCATCGCACGGGTGCGAGAGCGGTAGGGGCCGGGCCGGGCCGGACCCGCCGGGGCCGTCGGAGATCACATTGACCGGTTCCCCGTTCACCCCTGAGGGTGAGTTTCGTGGTGGGGGTGCTGAGCGGGTTCGCGGTGATCGCGGTCGTCATCGGGGTGGGCTACGTGCTCGGGCGGCGCGGGACGCTCGGCGAGCAGGGCGGCGAGGTGCTGACGCGGCTGGCCTTCACGGTGGCCGGTCCGGCCCTCCTCTTCACGACCCTCGCGCGTGCCGACCTCTCCGTCCTCTTCTCCAGCCGGCTGCTCGTGACGGCCCTGAGCACGGCCGCGGTCTCCGGGGCGTTCGTGGCGATCGGTGTGCTGCGGCGCTGGGAGGTGGGCCGTACGACGATCGGCGCGCTGTGCTCCGGCTACGTCAACTCGGGCAACCTCGGCATCCCGATCGCCGCGTACGTGCTGGGCGACGCCTCCCTGGTGGCGCCGGTGCTGCTCTTCCAGGTCGTCCTGGTGACCCCCGTCGCCCTGACGGTCCTGGACCTGTCCGGGGCGGGCGAGAAGGGCACGATGGGGCGGCGGCTGCTGACCCCGCTGCGGAACCCGATAGCCGTGGGCTCCCTGTCCGGGGTGGTGGTGTCGGCGGCGGGCTGGCAGCTCCCCGGGCCGCTGATGAACCCCCTCACCCTGATCGGGCACATGTCCGTCCCGGCGGCCCTGCTGGCGTTCGGCATGTCGCTGCACGGCAGCGCGGCGCCCGGCCGGGGCCGGGACCGGCACCCGGTCCTGCTGTCGGTGGCACTGAAGTCGGTGGGCCAGCCGCTGGTCGCGTGGACACTGGCGGCGGCCGTCTTCGGCCTGCGCGGCGCGCCCCTGCTGGACGTCGTGGTCACCTCGGCCCTCCCGGCCGCCCAGAACCTCTTCACCTACGCCGGCCGCTACCGCGTGGCCGAGTCCCTGGCCCGCGAGTCGATCCTGCTGTCGACGGTGGTGTCGGTACCGGTGCTGGTGGGGGTGGCGGCGGTGCTGGGGTGACACCGGTCGGTCGACGGGGAACTCGAGCAAGCCGAGACGCGACGGCACGGCGATGGCCTGCGTCTGGAAGATCTCCACCTTGCTGCCCTCGGGCCATTCACCGTGAGCCAGGACCCCGACCAGAACTGGGACGACCTCGTCCGGTACGGGGAGGAGAAGTGCGCCCACGGCGGTCTCCGATCCGCGCGTCACCGGTCCCGGCATGCCGAACGGGACCGGCGGGGGTCCACCGGTCCCGTTCACCCCATCAGGGAAACAAAGGGTCAGGCGATTCGTTCCAGCACCACCGGCGTCGCCGTGAAGTCGGTGCCGGTCGCCGCGATGTCGTACGAGCCCGTCACCGCCTGGAGCGCGTAGTCGAAGCGCTCGGGGGTGTCCGTGTGCAGGGTGAGGAGCGGCTGGCCCTCGGTCACGGTGTCGCCGGGCTTGGCGTGCAGTTCCACGCCCGCCGCCGCCTGCACCGGGTCCTCCTTGCGGGCGCGGCCGGCGCCCAGGCGCCAGGCGGCGATGCCGATGTCGTAGGCGTCGAGGCGGGTGAGCACGCCGGAGGAGGGTGCCTTGATGACGTGCTGCTCCTTCGACGTGGGCAGCTCGGCGTCCGGGTCGCCGCCCTGGGCCGCGATCATCCGGCGCCACACGTCCATCGCGGAGCCGTCGGCCAGGGCCTTCGCAGGGTCCGCGTCCTTGATGCCGGCCGCGTCGAGCATTTCGCGGGCCAGGGCGACCGTCAGCTCCACGACGTCCGCGGGGCCGCCGCCCGCCAGGACCTCGACCGACTCGCGGACCTCCAGGGCGTTGCCCGCCGTGAGGCCGAGCGGGGTGGACATGTCGGTGAGGAGCGCCACCGTCCGCACGCCGTGGTCCGTGCCGAGGCCGACCATCGTGGACGCCAGCTCGCGCGCGTCGGCCAGCGTCTTCATGAAGGCGCCCGTGCCGACCTTCACGTCCAGGACCAGGCTGCCGGTGCCCTCCGCGATCTTCTTCGACATGATCGAGGAAGCGATCAGGGGAATCGCCTCGACGGTGCCGGTCACGTCCCGCAGGGCGTACAGCTTCTTGTCCGCGGGGGCCAGGCCGTCGCCCGCCGCGCAGATCACCGCGCCGGTGGTGTCGAGGACGTGCAGCATTTCCTCGTTGGAGAGCAGGGCGCGCCAGCCGGGGATCGACTCCAGCTTGTCCAGGGTGCCGCCGGTGTGGCCGAGGCCGCGGCCGGAGAGCTGGGGCACGGCGGCGCCGCAGGCCGCGACCAGCGGGGCCAGGGGCAGGGTGATCTTGTCGCCGACGCCGCCCGTGGAGTGCTTGTCGGCCGTCGGCCGGGACAGCGCCGAGAAGTCCATGCGCTCACCGGAGGCGATCATGGCCGCGGTCCAGCGGGCGATCTCGCCGCGGTTCATGCCGTTGAGCAGGATCGCCATGGCGAGCGCGGACATCTGCTCGTCGGCGACCTCGCCGCGGGTGTACGCGTCGATGACCCAGTCGATCTGCTCGTCGCTCAGCTCGCCGCGGTCCCGCTTGGTGCGGATGACGGAGATGACGTCCATGGCCATGGCTGATGGCTTCCTTCCGGGAGGTGCGAAGTGCACGGCCCCCCTGAGCGGGTCAGGGGGGCCGTACGGGAGTTACTTGGTGAGATGGTCCGGGCCGAAGGCCTGGGGCAGCATCTCGGCGAGCGGGAGGACGCCCGCGGGGGTGTCGAGCAGCAGGTCAGGGCCGCCGAACTCGTAGAGCAGCTGGCGGCAGCGGCCGCACGGGACCAGCAGGGCGCCGGTGCCGTCCACGCAGGTGAAGTGCGTGAGCCGGCCTCCGCCGGTGCGCTGGAGCTGGGAGACCAGACCGCACTCGGCGCACAGGCCGAGGCCGTAGGAGGCGTTCTCGACGTTGCAGCCGGTGACCGTGCGGCCGTCGTCGACCAGGGCCGCCACGCCGACCGGGTAGCCGGAGTAGGGGGCGTAGGCGTGGGACATCGCCTCCCGCGCCTCGGCGCGCAGCGCGTCCCAGTCGAACCCGTCGGACTGTGTCGCCGTCACTTGCCCTGGCCCTTCCGGTAGCGCATACCGTCCGCCTTCGGCATCCGCAGGCGCTGCGCGGACAGCGAGAGCACGAGCAGCGTGACGACGTACGGGGTGGCGCCCACGAAGTCGCTGGGGACCTCGTCGGTGAGCAGGTACCAGACCAGGACCAGCGCGGCCATGACGGCGCTGATCACGCCCTGCCACAGGGCCTTCTTGTACAGCTTCCAGCCGGCCAGCAGCGCGAGCAGCACGACCAGCAGCAGGAGCAGGGCGTGGACCGTGACGCCGCCGTTGCGCAGCTGAAGGGCGTCGGAGTAGCCGAACAGGCCCGCGCCCATCGCGAGGCCACCGGGGCGCCAGTTGCCGAAGATCATGGCCGCGAGGCCGATGTAGCCGCGGCCTCCGGTCTGGCCCTCCAGGTAGGTGTGCGAGGTGACCAGCGCGAGGAAGGCGCCGCCGAGGCCGGCGAGACCGCCGGAGACGGCCACGGCCGCGTACTTGTAGCGGTAGACGTTGACGCCGAGCGACTCCGCGGCGGTCGGGTTCTCGCCGCAGGAGCGCAGCCGCAGCCCGAACGGGGTGCGCCACAGCAGCCACCAGCTGGCGACGAACAGCAGCACGGCCAGGATCGTCACCACGGACAGGTTGGTGATCAGACCGCCGATGATGCCGGCCAGGTCGGAGACCAGGAACCAGTGGTGCTTCTCGACGGACACGAGGGCGTCCGAGAGGCCGGGGAGGGTGACGTCGGGCAGCGAGTCCGCGGGCGGGGACTGCTTGGGGTTGCCGCCGGCCTCCGCGGCCGTGCCGCCGGCGAAGAACAGCTTGGCGAGGTACTGGGTGGCGCCGAGCGCGAGCAGGTTGACGGCGACACCGGAGACGATGTGGTCGACGCCGAAGGTGACGGTGGCGACGGCGTGCACCAGGCCGCCGAGGACGCCGAAGCCGATGCCGCACAGCAGGCCGAGCCAGGGGCTGGACTGCCAGCCGATCCAGCCGGCGCCGAAGGTGCCGAGGATCATCATGCCCTCGAGGCCGATGTTGACGACACCGGCCCGCTCGGACCACAGGCCGGCGAGACCGGCGAGGCCGATCGGAACGGCGAGGGCGAGCGCGGCGGCGACCTGTCCGGCGGAGTCGAGCTGGTTCGCGCCGGTGATCACGCGGACCGCGGCGAGGAGCAGCAGCGCTCCCGCGACGATCATGAGGGTCAGGCCCGGGGAGCGGCCGGAGCGCTGGGGGGCGCCCGGCGCCTTGGGGGCCGCCGGCGGCGGCGCGTCGGTCATCGTGGCAGTCATCGCGCCACCTCCTGCTTCTTCGTCGCGGCGGCCTGGGCGGCGAGTTCGGCGCCCACCTTCTGCTGCTGGCGCTTGAGGCCGTAGCGCCGTACGACCTCGTAGGCGATCACGACGCAGAGGACGATGACGCCCTGGATGACGCCGAGGATCTCCTTGTCGTAGCCCTGGAACTCCAGGTGGTTGGTGGTGCGCTCCAGGAAGCCCCAGAGCAGCGCGCCGAGCGCGATGCCGATCGGGTTGTTGCGGCCGAGCAGCGCGATGGCGATGCCGGTGAAGCCGATCCCGCTGGGGAAGCTGTTGTCGTACTGGTGGCTCTCGTTCAGCAGCGTCGGCATGCCGATCAGGCCGGCCACCGCACCCGAGATGACCATGCTGGTGGCGATCATCTTCTTCACCGAGACACCGCTCGCGGAGGCGGCGCTCTCGGACTGGCCCACGGTGCGCAGGTCGAAGCCGAACCGGGTGCGGCCGAGCACGAACCAGTACGCGACACCGACGAGCACGGCGACGACGATGAAGCCGTCCAGGACACCGGCCGGACCGGTGTCGATGTTGAAGAAGTGCGCGGACGACGGCAGCGGCTTGGTGGACACCAGGGTGCCCGCCTCGTCGAGCTGGCCGAGCTTCCCGGGCTGGAGCAGGTAGCCGATGATCGCGGTGGCGATCGAGTTCAGCATGATGGTCGCGATGACCTCGCTGACACCGCGGGTCACCTTCAGGGCGCCGGCGATGGCCGCCCACAGGGCACCGGTCGCCATGGCGCAGATGATGATCAGCGGGATGGCGAGCCAGCCGGGCACGGTGAGCGCCCCGCCGAGGACGGCGGCGACGAACGCGGCGAGCCGGTACTGGCCGTCGACACCGATGTTGAACAGGTTCATGCGGAAGCCGATGGCCACCGCGACACCCGCCAGGTAGTACGTCGTCGCCTTGTTCAGGATGAAGACCTGGCTGTCGCTGGCGAAGCCGTAGGTCATCATGTCGTGGAAGGCGGGACCGGGGTTCTTGCCGGTCGCGGCGATCACCAGGGCGGTGACGACGAGCGCGGCGACGACCGCCAGCAGCGGCGCCGCGATCCCGAGGAGCAGCCGCTCCTTGTCGATCCGTGAGGTCAGCTTCTTCATCGCGCGTCGTCCTCTGTGTGCTCCAGGTGGCCGGAGGCCGCACCCGTCATGGCGGAGCCCAGCTCTTCGGGGGTGATCGTGGCGGGGTCGGCGTCGGCGACCAGGCGGCCGCGGTACATCACCCGCAGGGTGTCGGAGAGCCCGATCAGCTCGTCGAGGTCGGCGGAGATCAGCAGCACGGCCAGGCCCTCACGGCGGGCCTCGCGGATGTAGTCCCAGATCGCGGCCTGTGCGCCGACGTCCACACCGCGGGTGGGGTGGGCGGCGATGAGCAGCTTGGGGTGGTGGCTCATCTCGCGGCCGACGATCAGCTTCTGCTGGTTGCCGCCGGACAGCGAGGCCGCGGTGACGTCGATACCGGGGGTGCGCACGTCATAGGCCTCGACGATGCGCTGGGTGTCGGCGCGGGCCGCCTTGATGTCGAGGAGTCCGCCGCGCGAGTTGGGCTTCTCGGTGACGTGGCCGAGGACGCGGTTCTCCCACAGCGGTGCTTCGAGGAGCAGGCCGTGGCGGTGGCGGTCCTCGGGGATGTAGCCGATGCCGGCCTCGCGGCGGTCGCGGGTGGGTGCCTGCGAGATGTCGGTGCCGTCGAGGCTGACGACGCCGGCGTCCGGGCGGCGCATGCCCATGATCGCTTCGACCAGCTCGGACTGGCCGTTGCCCTCCACGCCGGCGATGCCCAGGACCTCGCCCTTGTGGATGGTGAAGGAGATCTCGTCCAGGATGACCCGCTCGACGCCGTCGAGGTCGGTCTGGGTGAGATGCACGCCGTCCAGCTTCAGCATCGGCACCTCGGTGACCGTGGACTCCTCGGTCTCCGGCGTGGGCAGCTCGCTGCCGACCATCAGCTCGGCGAGCTGCTTGGGGGTGGTGCCCTCCGGCTCGACCGTGCCGACGGTGGTGCCGCGCCGGATGACGGTGATCTCGTCGGCGACGGAGAGCACCTCGCCCAGCTTGTGGGAGATGAAGATGACGGTGAGGCCCTCGGCCTTCAGCTCGCGCAGGTTGGCGAAGAGGGCGTCGACCTCCTGCGGCACCAGGACGGCGGTGGGCTCGTCCAGGATGAGGGTCCTGGCACCGCGGTAGAGGACCTTGAGGATCTCCACGCGCTGGCGGTCGGCGACGCCGAGTTCCTCGACGAGGGCGTCGGGCCGGACGCCGAGCCCGTAGGCGTCGGAGATCTCGGTGATCCTGGCCCGTGCCCTGCCCCCGATGCCGTGCAGCTTCTCCGCGCCGAGAACGACGTTCTCCAGCACGGTGAGGTTGTCGGCGAGCATGAAGTGCTGGTGAACCATGCCGATGCCGCGGGCTATGGCGTCGCCGGGGTTGTTGAGGACGACCTGTTCGCCACCGACGGTGATGGTGCCCTCGTCCGGCTGCTGCATGCCGTAGAGGATCTTCATCAGGGTGGACTTGCCGGCGCCGTTCTCACCGCACAGGGCGTGGACGGTGCCCGTGCGGACCGTGATGTCGATGTCACGGTTGGCGACGACGCCGGGGAAACGCTTGGTGATGCCGCGCAGTTCGACGGCAGCGGGAGGGCTGGACGCGTTGATGGCGCACTCTCCTCGGGGAAAGGGGCTGCGGGGAGGGGGCAGGCGTCGGCGACGCTAGCGCGGCAACTCCGTGCTACACGCGTAGAGTTGACACATTGTTATGGCTCGGCGGGGGGCTCCGGGAGGCGCCCCCGCGCCGAGCCTGGGTCGGTGAGACCCGTCAGGTCACGGGGTGGTCTTGACCTTGATCGAGCCGTCGACGATCTTCTTCTTCGCGGCGTCCAGCTTGGCCTGGATGTCGCTGATGAAGCCGCCGCTCGTGGCCAGCTTCACGCCGTCCTTGGCGAGCGAGTAGCTGTTGGTGCCGGTCAGCGGCTTGCCGCCGTGGACGGACTTGATGAAGTCGTAGACGCCGACGTCGACGTTCTTGACCATGGAGGTCAGGATCGCGCTCTTGTACTTGGCCAGACCCGGGATGTTGTACTGGTCCGAGTCCACGCCGATGGCCCAGGCGCCCTTCTTGCCGCTGACGGCCTCGATCGCGCCGTTGCCGGAGGAGCCGGCCGCCGTGTAGATGACGTCGGCGCCGTTGTCCAGCATGCCCTGCGCGGCCTCCTTGCCCTTGTCGGGGCTGGCGAAGCCGGAGGTGTCCGAGCCGTGGGACAGGTACTGGGTGTCGACCTTGATCTTGGGGTTGGTGTCCTTGACGCCCTGGACGTAGCCCGCCTCGAACTTCTTGATCAGCGGGACGTCGACACCGCCGACGAAGCCGACGTGCTTCGACTTGGTCTTCAGCGCGGCGGCGACACCGGCCAGGTAGGAGCCCTGCTCCTCGGTGAAGTTGATGCTGTCGACGTTCTTGGCGTCCACGACCGAGTCGACGATGCCGAAGCTGGTCTTCGGGTACTTCGCCGCGACCTTGGTCATGGAGGCGGCGTACGCGTAGCCGACACCCACGACGGGGTTGTAACCGGCCTCCGCCAGGTCCGACAGGCGCTGCTCGCGGTCGGCCTCGGTGTCGGAGGTCTTGGCGGTCAGCTCCTTGATGTCACCGCCGAACTCCTTCTTGGCCTGGTCGGCACCGCGCGCGGCGGAGTCGTTGAAGGAGCGGTCACCACGGCCGCCGACGTCGAACGCGAGGCCGATCTTGACGCCCTTGCCGTCACCGGAGGAGGACGGGCTGTCGTTGTCGGAGGAGGTGCTGCCACAGGCAGTGGCAGTCATTGCGAGTGCTGCGGACGCGATACACGCAGCGGAAAGCTTGGCTACCCGGCGCACGGGAAGGCTCCTTCACCTGACCTGAGCGCCATGTCGGCGCTTGATGTGAGCACCGTGTCGGTGCTCGAGCCGGGACGCCCGTTCGGCGTCGGCTTCGCGGCATCGTAACGCGCGTAGATGTCAGAAAAACACCTCTCGCGAAGCCGTTATCGATTCGAGGCAAACAGTGCCTGAACTCCCGCTCCCGGCCTTGTCGCGCCCCTGTCGCGCACCGTGCACGATCGGCTTGTATCCGTATTGCGCCGGACAGGGAGGCGGCCCCCGAAGGGGCCGCTCCGCTCGGCTGCGGGCTCAGCCCCGGGCCGCGCCGATGTCCAGGAAGGCCGCCGCGGTGAACATCTCCACGCCCACCGTGATCGCGTACTCGTCGGCGTCGAAATCACCCTGGTGCAGGTCACGCACCGTGCGCTCGCCGGGCCGGCGCACGCCGAGGCGGGCCATCGCGCCGGGCACCTGCTCCAGGTACCAGGAGAAGTCCTCGCCGCCGAGGCTCTGCTCGGTGCTCTCGACGGACTTCATGCCGCGCCGGGCGACCATGGCGCGGCGCAGCACCTCCGTGGACTCCCGGTCGTTGACGACGGGCGGCACTCCGCGCACGTAGTTGATCTCGGACTTGGCCCGGTGCAGCGTGGCGACCTCGTCGATGGCCGCGTGCACGATGTCGGGGGCCTGCCGCCAGGCCTCCAGGTCCAGGCAGCGCAGGGTCCCGGACAGCTCGGCGTGCTGCGGGATCACGTTCGGGGCGTGCCCCGACTCGATCCGGCCCCAGGTGAGGGCGAGGCCTGCGCGGGTGTCGACCCGGCGGGCGATCAGCGCGGGCACGTCGACGGCGACGCGGGCGGCGGCGGTGACCAGGTCGGTGGTCAGGTGGGGACGGGCGGTGTGGCCGCCGGGCCCGTCGAGGGCGATCTCCAGCCGGTCGCAGGCGCTGGTGATCGCGCCGTGCCGCAGGCCGATCCGCCCGGCGTCCACCCGGGGGTCGCAGTGCACGGCGAGGATCCGGCCCACACCGGTCAGCGCGCCGTCCTCGATGGCACTCAGGGCACCGCCGGGCAGGACCTCCTCGGCGGGCTGGAAGACCAGTCGCACCGGCCGCGGCAGCAGACCCTTGGCGTGCAGGTCGGCGAGGACGAGGCCGGCGCCGAGGACGACGGTCGTGTGGACGTCGTGACCGCAGGCGTGCGCCCGGTCGGGCACGGTCGACCGGTACGGGCAGTCGGCCTTGGTGTCCGGGATGGGCAGGGCGTCGATGTCGGCGCGCAGCGCGAGCAGCGGTACGGCCGGCTGTTCACCTTCCGCGAGCCCGATGTCACAGACGAGTCCGGTTCCGGTGGCGAGGACGCGAGGCTTGAGACCGGCTTGCTCCAGCCGCTCCTTGATCGCGGCGGTGGTGCGGAACTCCTGGTTGCCCAGCTCCGGGTGCATGTGCAAGTCGCGCCGGAACGCGACGAGTTCGGCGTGCAGGGACTCGCTCAGCACGCCGGGGAGCACATCGCCCGGGAGGCCGGCCTCGGACTCTGAGGACATCAATTGCTTCACCCTCTGAAGGGTAGGACGCCCGGCCGGTCAACTACCCCTCGTTCAACAAAAGTTCAGCCCGTTAGGGGAATAATTTCTGACCGTCGGACGCATGGCGGCGGACTCTGTTGGGTAAACACTCTGTTTCCTCCTTCCACGCATACCACGCATCACCACGGTCACGCGCGCGATGTCCACGAACCGGACCCTGATCACCGCCTTCGCCGAGCTGGCCGCGGCGAACCCCGAGCGGGGAGTCCCGGTCTTCGGGGTGGATCTCTCCCCCGCCCTGGTGGCCGTCGCCCGGACGGCGCACGTCCGGGGAGGAGAGCCGCTCGCGGGCGTCCGCGCCGGCGCGCGAGGAGTGCGGCCGGGAGGGCGCTAGAAGTGCTCGACCTCTTGGCCGTCCGGAACCTGGTAGCAGCCGGAGACGACATCCACGCTCAGCATCGGAGGATTGTCCTTCGCCATCTGCACGATGTGCACACCGGCCCTCTTCGCGTCGTTGTCGGCCGTGAGCCTCAGGTTCTTGTTCCTGCTGGTGTCCGGCCCGTACTCGACGATCTTCCAGCCGTGCTTCGGCAGTGCCTCCTTGAGCCGTTGCATGGCTACCCCGAGGTCCCCGGGGGACGCCGGGGAGAAGCTCCACGGGTGGAGGACCCGGAAGTACTTGTCCGGGTCCTTGCCGGAACACTCCGTCACCGTCGCCCGACTGTCGGAGGTCTTCCCCCTGACACCGATCAGGTCGTGGATACCGCTGGAAACACGTTCCAGCTCGTCCGCGGCGGCACTCGACGTGCTCGTGCCGGCGGAGGGGACGTCGGAGCTGTTGTCAGTCATGTTGCATCCGGTGAGGGTAGTGAGCGCAAGGGGCACGGCGACCGCGAGGACGCCCAGTCTGATCTTCACGTCAGGGTCTCTCCTACTTCACACGCGCCCAGGATCCGGGCGGCCCGAACGTGTCGGGCGGGGGCTTCAGCTCCGCGTCGTCACCCTTCCCGACGACGACCAGTGCCTGGTTCAACAGGCTCTTGGAACCGGGGTCCCAGTACCCGCCGTGTCCGTGGGTGTTCGTCGCCAGCTGATTGGCACCGAAGTCCGGGTCGCTCGGGATGACGAAGCCGTCCCCGCCGTGGCCGTAGCGGCCGATGTCCGGAACCGGGTCCGAGCCACCTTCCTCGTTCCACACGTGCCCCTTGGGGACGTCCATCTGGTCGGCACCGGACACCCTGACGCCGGGACTGCCCGCGAAGACGACGTCGTCGGCGTTGAGGGTCCCCTTCTCGGCTGCGGCCCCGATGAGGGTCGATCCGTACGAATGGCCGATCACGGTCCGGTGCGGTGGCGTATCACCGGAGTGTGACGCCTCGAGCCCGTCCAGGAACTTGTTGAACGCCGGCGCACCGTCATACGCGTAGTTGCTGAACGGCGCGTCCTTGACGACGTCGTCCGGTGCGTCGTAGCCCAGCCAGGTGATCGTGGAGACGGACTGACCGCCGCTCTTGGCGTGGGCCACGTCCCAGACGTTGACCATCCGGTTGATGTTGCCCCCGATACCGTTCAGGTCCGACGTCGTACCGGGCACGTAGACGGCCTGGTGGTCCGCGGTGTCCGGGTTCCCGTTGGCCACGATCGCGCGCCCGTCGTCATCGGCGCTGAATCCCAGCAAGTAGGCCTCGGGAAGCCCCCGCTCACCGGTCTTGTCGAAGCGCTCCTGGATGCTCTTCATGCCGTTGAGCGACTTGGTGAGGTGGTCGTAGCGCTCGCCGTACTTGTTGTACCAGTCCATGTACTCGTCGGTGTGCACCTTGGACGCCCAGCCGTTGGAGGCGATGTAGGTCCACTCGTTCATGGGCGGTTTCGGTACGGAGTCGAGTTCCAGCTGGTAGCGGGCGCGGGTCTCGTCGAGGACGACGCGGTTGGCCTCGTCGCGGACCGTGGAGGGCAGGCCGTCCAGTCTGCCGACGGAATCGGGCCGGAGGGAGAGCCACGCCGCCCGCTGCTCGTCGTCGAGGCCCTTCCACCAGGCCGCGTTGTCCTTCGGGCTGCCGTCCTCGGGCGGCTGCGGAAGGGAGCCGAGGTACTTCTTGCCGGCGTCGCCCACCCCGTCCTGGTCCGACTTCACATCCGCCCAGTCCCGGTCGGAGACCACCAGGTCGTCGTCGGCCTTCAGCGCCCGCAGTTTCGGTGCCCACTTCGCGTCCGCGTCCGTGGCCTCCCGCACCGCATCGCCGATACGGTTCGCCAGCCCCACGGCCTTGCCGAAGTTCGGGTTCGGGTGCACGTTCACGGCCTGGCGTTCGATCGCCGCCGCCGTCGGGTCGGTTGTGCTGGACGACGGCGACACCGTGCCGCCCTCGGGCACCTTGCCGTCGACCTCCTTGCCGCCGGCCGGGAACGACACCGACCCGTCCGCGCCCACCGTGCAACCGGCCGCCCGTGCGTCCTCCAGCGCCGCCTCCAGCTTCTTCTTGGCCGCGGCCATGTCGAAGGCGAAACCGTTCAGCGCCGTACTGGCCAGCGCGCACTCGGTCCGGATGTAGTGGAAGTTCTTCCCCAGCTCCTTCAGCTCGCGCAGTGCCGCTTCCATCGCCTCGCCCTCGAGCCGGTTGCGCAGGCCCGCGGAGATCCGGTTCTCGACCTCGTCCTCGGCGGTGCTCGCCATGTCGCTCGTGGCGCGGTACCCGTCGGCGGCCTGCTCGTACTCGGTGGGCTTGAGGGCCTTCAGCGTCGCGATGTCCATGACCTGCCCGTCACCGGCCCTTCGCCTGGCCGCCGACGGCTTCCGTGTCCTGGTACTCGGTCCGCAGCTTGTCCAGCTCGGCCTTGACGTCGCCGTCCGACTTCGCCAGGTCGTGCCCGGAACGCTCCATCACCCCGCCGAGTTCGCCGGCACGCCCCTTCACGTCGCCGACGTACTTCTTCCAGGACTCGTACAGCTCCTTCTGCGCCGCCGCGGACAGGCAGCCGGCGGTGTCACCGAGCCCCGCCTGCCCGTCGTCCAGCTTCCCCAGCGCCTTGCCGATGTCGTCCCGTAAGCCCTTGGTGTCCTCGCCGGCCTTCGTCCAGGTCTTCTTGTCGGACTTCAGCTTTCCGGAGGCACCGCTGCCACCCGGATCCATCGGAACGTGGTTCAGCTGCATGTGGGTGGAGACGCGGGCTGCCGCGTCCGCCTTCAAGTGCTCCCACTCGTCCCAGGCCATACGTCTGGTCCTCCCCGTTTCCCCGTTGCCGGCATCCCCCGCCGGCTCCCGCCATGCTCACCATGGAGGAGGTGGAAAATCAAATCCAACTCCTGTGCGATCGCGGGTCGTTGAGTGTCGTGGGCCGTGAGGCGGGCGGCCGTCGGGGCGGGCTCCGGCGTCCGGATCCGGAGCTAGGTGTGTTGTCCGGACAGGTTGGTGACGCGGCTGGCTGGTGGTTGGCCGCTGATGCCGGTGTGGGGTCGGTGGTAGTTGTACCAGTCCAGCCAGTCG